>DATHRM010000036.1:0-23690 GCA_035465295.1 Woeseiaceae bacterium
GAACCCGTAGGCCGCGATTTCGTCGCCTTTGTAGACAAGTACGGGGTCGCTCATGGCTGTATCAGGCCGGGTTGCTATCGCCGCAGCATACCGGATAATGCGCCCTCCTCAACGACTACCCGATAGAAATGGCGCAATACATATACACGATGAACCGGGTGGCCAAGGTAGTGCCGCCCAAACGCCAGATCATCCACGACATCTCGCTGTCGTTCTTCCCCGGCGCCAAGATCGGTGTGCTGGGGCTCAACGGCTCCGGCAAGTCGACGCTGCTGCGTATCATGGCCGGCCTCGACACCGAGATCGACGGCGAGGCGCGGCCGCAGGCAGGCATCAAGATCGGCTACCTGCCGCAGGAGCCCGAGCTCGATCCGTCGAAAGACGTGCGCGGCAACGTCGAGGATGGCGTCGCGGAAACGAAGGCACTGGTCGACCGCTTCAACGAAATCAGCGAGAAGTTCGCGGAGCCGATGTCCGACGACGAGATGAATGCCCTGCTCGAGGAGCAGGGCAAGCTGCAGGACGCCATCGACGCGGCGGGCGCGTGGGAGCTGGAGCGCAAGCTCGAGATCGCGGCCGACGCCCTGCGCCTGCCGCCGTGGGACGCCGACGTCGGCAAGCTGTCGGGCGGCGAGAAACGCCGCGTGGCACTTTGCAGGCTGCTGCTGTCGCAGCCCGATATGCTGCTGCTGGACGAGCCCACCAACCACCTGGATGCGGAGTCGGTCGCCTGGCTCGAGCGCTTCCTCGACGAGTACCCCAGCACCGTCATCGCGGTGACGCACGACCGCTACTTCCTCGATAACGTCGCCGGCTGGATACTGGAACTCGACCGCGGTCACGGCATCCCCTGGGAAGGCAACTACTCATCGTGGCTCGAACAGAAGGAAAACCGCCTGGCCAACGAAGAGGCTTCGGAGAGAGCGCGCCGCAAGGCGATGCAGGCCGAGCTCGAGTGGGTGCGATCGAACCCGAAAGGCCGCCACGCCAAATCGAAGGCCCGCCTCCGGCAGTTCGAGGAGATCTCGTCGTCGAACTACCAGAAACGCAACGAGACCAACGAGATTTACATTCCGCCGGGCCCGCGCCTCGGTGACGTGGTCATCGAGGTCGAGAACCTGCGCAAGGGCTTCGGCGACAAGCTGTTGATCGACGACCTGAGCTTCCAGCTGCCGCCCGGGGGCATCGTGGGCGTCATCGGACCGAACGGCGCCGGCAAAACGACGCTGTTCCGCATGATCACCGGCGAGGAAAAACCGGACGCCGGCAGCATACGCCTCGGCGACACCGTCCAGCTCGCGAGCGTCGACCAGTCACGCGACAGCCTCGACAACAACAAGACGGTCTGGGAGGAAATCTCCGACGGCCAGGACCTCATCAAGGTCGGCAATTACGAAACGCCGTCGCGGCGCTACGTCGGCCGCTTCAATTTCCGCGGCGCGGAGCAGCAGCAGAAAATCGGTTTGCTCTCGGGCGGGGAGCGCAATCGCGTGCATCTCGCGAAGATGCTGCGCTCGGGCGGCAACCTGCTGCTGCTCGACGAGCCGACCAACGATCTCGACGTCGAGACCCTGCGCGCGCTGGAGCAGGCACTGCTCGAGTTCCCGGGCTCGGCCGTCGTCATCTCGCACGATCGCTGGTTCCTGGACCGTATCTGCACGCATATCCTGGCGTTCGAGGGCGATTCCAACGTCACCTGGTTTGCCGGCAATTACGCCGACTACGAGGAAGACCGCAAGCGCCGCCTGGGCACCGAGGCCGACAGCCCGCACCGCATTCGCTACAAACGCCTCGAGGCCTGACGATCGTTCGCGGTTCAGGAACCGCTCCTACGGTGCTGTTCCGGCCGTAGGAGCGGGCCTCGGCCCGCGATCATTCGCTTACCGGATTATGTCCAAGCGCCGCTGGCGTGGTAAAACCTTGGTGCATACTGGCGGTATTATAAGAAATGCCGGCCCGGACAATAACGACAACGGTGACCGGCAGTAACGAGCGGTCTGAGCGAATGACACTAGCACTGGACAGGCACCAGGGGTTGTTGAGCGAAGATGACGAGCAAATCGGGCTCGAATGCCCGTACTGCAACGTCTACTCGCACATGACGCCGCAGTCTATCCCGAACGCCGCGGACATCATCGAGACCCGGCCGAAGCACGTCGGCCTCGTCTACCAGTGCGATTCCTGCCACGCGCCCGTTTTCCTGCGCTTCGCGACGAAGTCCTTCACCGAAGACCGGGTCGAGCTGTACCGCAACTTCGTCGAACTCGAACGCCCGAAAGAACGCTTTGCATATTCGTACCTGCCGAAGCACACGGAAGTCCTGTTCCGCGAGGCACTGTCCTGTTACTCGACCAACAATTTCAACGCATTCGCGTCGATGTGCCGGCGTTCGGCCGTCAGCGCTTACGCGGCGCTCGGCGAGGGCGGCAAGTTGCGCGCGTTCGAAGAGGTCATGGTCGCCCAGGACATTGCGGGCATCGACGACGACGCGTTTGCACCCATCAAGGCGGTCCTGTTCGACGCGGGCGAGGAAGAGCAGTTGCCGCTCCTCAATCGCGTCCAGGCGGGCATCCTGCTCGAAGTGATGAAAGACATGCTTTACCAGTGCTTTGTGCGCCGCGGCAAGCTCACGCGCGCGCTGAAAGTGCGCCGGTTCTTCGTCCAGGAAGGCAACGAAGACCTCGCTTCGTCCGCCTGATCAGCCCACGGCCACCCGCGCGTTGCGGAACATCCGCATCCACGGGCCATCGTCGCCCCAGTTAACCGGGTGCCAGGAATTCTGGCGCGTCAGGGCGACGCGTTCCGGGTGCGGCATCATGATCGTGACGCGGCCGTCCTCGCTGGCCAGCCCGCAGATGCCGTCGCGGGAACCGTTCGGATTTTCCGGATACCGGTCCGCCACCTGGCCGTAATTATCCACGTAGCGCAGCGCAACCGTGTAGGACGCGGCGTAACGCGCGTTGTCGTTCTCGAAAACCGCGCGCCCTTCGCCGTGCGAGGTTGCGATCGGTATGCGCGAGCCGGCCATGTCCTGGAGGAACAGCGACGGGCTTTCCACTATTTCCACGAGGCTGAGCCGCGCCTCGAACTGTTCGGAGCGATTCCTGAGAAAACGCGGCCAGTTGTCCGAGCCCGGTATCAGTTCGCGCAGGTGCGAGAGCATCTGGCAGCCGTTGCAGACGCCAAGCGCGAAGCTGTCGCTGCGCTCGAAAAACGCCTGGAACTGGTCGCGGGTGCGCGGGTGATAGAGGATCGACTTGGCCCATCCGCCGCCGGCGCCGAGCACGTCGCCGAACGAAAACCCGCCGCAGGCAACCATGCCCTGGTAGTTGGCGAGATCGTCGCGACCTTCCAGCAGGTCGCTCATGTGCACGTCGACGACCGCGAAGCCGGCTCGCATGAACGCCGCCGCCATCTCGTACTGGCTGTTGACGCCCTGCTCGCGCAGGATTGCAACGCGCGGTTTCGCACCGCCGCGCAGCGGCAAGGTAATGTCGTTATTGGCGTCGAACGTGAGCCCGGCATGCAGCCCGGGATCGGCGTCGTCCAGTATGCGATCGAACTCCTCTTTCGCGGTTGCCGGATTGTCGCGCAGCGCCTGGACGCGATAGCTGGTCTCCGACCACGCACGCTGCAGGTCCTTGCGCTCGAAACGCAGCGGCGCGTTGTCGCCGTCACGGAGCGTCAGTATCGGCGTGCGCTCGACGCGGCCGATCGCCTGCGCCGCAACGCCGTGCCGGTCGAGCAGCATCTGCACCTGGGTGAGCTTGCTTTTCGCGACCTGGGCAACGGCCCCGGCTTCCTCGCTGAACAGCTGCGCCAGCATGCCCTCGCGCGAACCGCTGAGCTGCAGTGAAACGCCGAGACGGCTCGCGAACATCATTTCCGCAACCGTTACCAGCACGCCCCCGTCGCTGCGGTCGTGATAGGCGAGCAGCATGTCGCGCGACGACAGTTCCTGGATGGCGCCGAAAAAGTTGCGGAGCAGCGCAGGATCGTCGATATCGGGCGCTTCGCCGCCCACCCGATTGAATGCCTGGGCCAGGCAGGAACCGCCGAGCCGGTTGGCGCCGCGGCCGAGATCGAAGAGCAGGAGATAGCTCTGTTCGTCGGTCCGGCGCAGCTGCGGCGTGAGCTGCCGCGTCGCATCGCTGACCGGCGCGAACGCGGATACGATGAGCGAGACCGGTGCCACGACCTGGTATTCCTCGCCCTCCTGCTGCCAGCGGGCGCGCATCGACAGCGAATCCTTGCCGACGGGTATCGCGATACCCAGGTTGCGGCACATGTCGTTGGCGACCGTCTTCACCGTATCGAACAGGCTGGCGTCTTCGCCGCTATGACCCGCAGCCGCCATCCAGTTCGCCGAAAGTCGCACCTTGTCGATGCCGTCGATGGCCGCCGCGGCAATATTGGTGACTGCCTCGGCGACGGCCATGCGCCCCGATGCCGGCGCATTGAACGCCGCAAGCGGAGTGCGCTCGCCCATCGCCATGGCCTCGCCCGTCACGCCCTCGAAGCCCGACAGCGTGATCGCGACGTCGCTGACCGGCACCTGCCAGGGCCCGACCAGCTGGTCGCGCGCACTGAGTCCGCCCACCGTACGGTCACCGATGTGAATCAGGAATCCCGTGATGGCAACCGCCGGAAAACGGAGTACGCGGTACACGGCGTCTTCGATCGTGATACCGGCAAGGTCCATGGGGGCTATGCCCTTCGGAACCCGCGTTACGTCACGCGTCATCTTGGGCGGATTGCCGAGCAACATCTGCATCGGCATGTCCACGGGCCTGTTGTCGAACTCGCGGTCGGTGACGACGAGCCTGCCGTCGTCCGTGAGCGTGCCGATGACCGAAACCGGGCACCGCTCCCGATCGCACAGGGTCTCGAATTCGTCGATCCGGTCTGCCGCGACGATCAGCACGTAGCGTTCCTGGGCCTCGTTGCACCAGATGCCCATCGGCGACATGCCCGGCTCGGCATTGGCAACGTCGCGTAATTCGATGCGTGCGCCATGCTTGCTGTGATCGACGGCTTCGGGCACGGCGTTGGACAGGCCGCCTGCGCCGACGTCATGAATCAGCAGTATCGGGTTGTCGTCGCCCATCGCCCAACAGCGGTCGATGACCTCCTGCGCACGACGCTGCATTTCGGGGTTGCCGCGCTGTACGGACGCGAAGTCGAGATCCACGCTCGACGTGCCGCTCGCGACGCTCGAGGCCGCACCGCCGCCGAGGCCGATGAGCATCGCGGGCCCGCCGATCGTGACCACCCTGGCGCCGGCCGGCACGTCTATTTTCTTCGCATGTTCCTCGCGGACGTTACCCACGCCGCCGGCGATCATGATCGGCTTGTGGTAGCCGCGCATCTCGTTTGCCGGCAGTTCGGGCGAACGCCATTCGAAGGTGCGAAAGTACCCGCAGAGATTCGGCCGCCCGAATTCATTGTTGAACGCCGCGCCGCCGATCGGCCCTTCGATCATGATCTCCAGCGGCGTCGCCATGCGGTCCGGGTGCGGGAAATCCGACTCCCACGGCTGTGGATAGCCCGGGATCCTCAGGTGCGACACCGTGTAACCGGTGAGTCCCGCCTTGGGCTTCGCGCCGAGACCCGTCGCGCCTTCGTCACGGATCTCGCCGCCGGAACCGGTGGCCGCGCCGGGAAACGGCGAGATGGCGGTGGGATGGTTGTGCGTTTCCACCTTCATCAGGATGTGCACGGGCTCATTGCAATAACCGTACTCGCGGCTTGCCGGAGCCGGCATGAGGCGCGACGTGGTCCATCCCTCGATAACGGCGGCATTGTCCGAGTAAGCCGAGATCACGCCGTCGGGATTCCCCTCCGTCGTGGTCCGAATCATGCCGAACAGGCGCTCATCCTGCGGCTCGCCGTCGATGATCCAGTCCGCGTTGAAGATCTTGTGCCGGCAATGTTCCGAATTGGCCTGCGCGAACATCATCAATTCGGCGTCGGTCGGATCGCGACCGAGATCGGTGTAGCTGGCCACGAGATAATCGATCTCGTCCGCCGACAGCGCCAGACCGAGCTCACCATTAGCCGTCTCTAGAGCGGCTCGCCCCGATTCCAGCAGCGGGACCGTCACGATTGCCGAAGGTTCGTGTGCCTGGAACAGCGCCTTCGCGTCACGGCTCGATTCGAGCACCGTCTCCGTCATGCGGTCGAACAACAGGCGCGACAGCTGCAGCAGTTCGTCCTGCAGAGGGCGACTCCTGAACCTGAGCGCGTAACAGATGCCTCGTTCTATACGTCGTACGGCACTCAGGTCGCAGGCGAGCGCGATATCGGTGGCCTTGCTGGACCACGGCGAGATCGTACCGTGACGCGGCACGACGTACAGTTTCGATGTTCCCTTCGAGAGTCGTCCGGGTTGTTCGCCCGACAGCAGCAGCGCCTCCAGCCGCTCGCGATGCTCTGCAGACAGCGGCGCGGCCAGGTCGACAAAATAAACGTAACGCGCCTCGACGCCGGTCACGCGGCTGTCGGCCTGGCGCAGAGCGTGCGCAAGCTTCTCGAGTCGGAAATCGGAAAGCGCAGGCTGACCGGCCAGTTCCAGCATGTCGACGGGTGTCTGAGTCACGACATCAGCGGCAGGTTTCGACAAGCGTGGCGGCCTTGCATGGGATGGGGAAGATAGCACGCGATCATACTAGACCCCCGTCCCGCTGCAAGCGCACTCCCTGAATAACTCTTCCGCAGTGCGCGTCGGCCTGCACCACGCCTGCCGGCTATTTTCGTCAGGCATTGGCGCAGGTCAGGCGCACCGGGTCATTTATCTCCCTCATGGCTCACCGCGCTGCGCGCGGCTCCGCTTTACTTCGGTCGACAAACGCCCCGCCGCGCCTGACCATCGGGTTGATCCGAAGAGCCTGGGTCGGGGTACTTGTCTCCGAGGCCTAAAGCGAGCGCAGCGAGCAGCCCGGAGACAAGTACCCCGGGCCAGGCTCTCTGCGCAAAAGCCTGACGAGACGAGAGCGACACGTCTCGCGTAGCTATCGGGTTATTTGGGGTCGGTGGGGGTGTAGATCGGCATGGGGAACTGGGTGACGTTGCCTTCTGCCTTGGTGATCTTCGACGTGCCCTGCTTTTCCACCTCGTCGATGCGAATGATCGAGTGCATCGGCAGGTAGGTGCGCTTGACGTTTTCGAACTCGGACTTGATCCGCTCCTCGGACGGGTCCACGACGACGCTCGAGCGCTCGCCGAAAACGAGTTGCTCGACTTCGATGAAGCCGAACAGGCCGCCATGGCTGACTTCGCGCGCATAGACCTCGTAAACCTGGCCCTGGCTGACGAAGACGATCTTGTAGAGTGTTTTGTTGCTCATCGTTATTCGCTCAAAGGTGACACACCGCGGTAAATTTCGCCACCACCGCTGCCGAGGTCATATTTGGTCGTGAATTTCCGTTCTCAAGGGCTGGACGCGGCTCCTGGCGCCCGATTATGTGAACTGCTTGGCAGCGTAAGCCCTTCATCCAGCGCACTATTTGCTATCGGCCACCGACTGCGCGGCACAAGTCCGTGCGGCGGCGACAGTATGGAACGGGTATGCCGCTCAAACTGGAAATTATCAGCGACCATCGCGACATCGTCGGCGACGATGCCGTGCGCGAGTTCCGGTCGGACGGCGGGACCATCGGTCGCTCCCTGAATAACGACTGGATCCTGCCGGACCCGGACAAGTTCATTTCCGGAAAACACGCCACGATCGACTGCAAGGGCGGTATTTACTATATCGTCGACATCAGCACCAACGGCGTGTACATCAACGACGAGCGCAAACCGCTGGGTAAAGGCAACCCTCGCCGCCTGTTCAACGGTGACCACCTGCACCTGGGCGACTTCGAGATCCTGGTCTCCATCGACGAGGGCGAAGGCCTGGAGATGCCGGAAGCGCCGAAACCGACCGTGGTACCCGATCATATCGAGCAGCTCGTCGAAGAAGACCGAATCAGGACCGGTGTTCAGCTACTCGACGAAGACGAAATCACCGGCGACGTGGCATTCGAGTCGGTTCTCTATGCCGGCGACGATGACGAAGCGGCCGAGACGCCGGTTGCGGGGTCAGCGGAGGAATTGCAGGAACCCGAACCGCCGCTACTCGAGCCGGAAGCCCCGCGGCCGGCACGTGTAGGATTGAGCGAGGACGATCTCTTCGATGCATTCCTCGACGGGCTGCAGATCAGCCGCGCGGAGCTGCATCCTTCGATCGACGTTGCCGAGGTCATGCACAATGCGGGCGAGATCCTTCGCGAATTCATCGACGGAACCGAAAAGCTGCTCGAGAACCGGGCCGAACTGAAGTCGGCGTTCCGGCTCGACCAGACGACGATTCTGCCGCGGCGCAATAACCCGATAAAGCTGTCGCAGAACACGGGCGACCTAATCAAGCAACTGCTGGTCGGGCGCGATGGCGAATACCTGGGGCCGCGGGACGCCGTCCGTGAGGTCTGCCAGGATCTGCTGGCACACCAGGAGGCTTTCCTGGATGCCATGACACACGCGTTTGTCGAGTTCGCCGAGCGTTTCGATCCGGAAGAACTGACCGCGAGCTTCGAGCGTTCCCTGGGCCGCAAGCCGCTGTTCCGCTTGTTTAACGAACTCAAGTACTGGGGCCTTTACAAGGACCTGTACCCGACCATGACGGAGAAAGGCAGCGGCCGTCTGCCGCAGATGTTTGCGGAAGAATTCGTCACGGCGTACGAGCGGCACATCATCGAGTCCCTGCGCGAATACCAGCTCAGCTACGCGCTGCCCAAAGTGAAGCTGGAGCCGCTGAGCGAGGAAGCATTCCTGGCCGAGCAGGCAGCGGCAGCCGATGGCGACGAGCCGTCCGACCAGGACGAGCACGCAGCGGAAAAGCCGCCCGGCGCCGTGCTCGATGACATTACGGAGCTGAGCGGACTCAACGAATTCGTCGACTTCGACGATCTCGATGCGCCATCCGACACCGTCGACTTCGACGACGATGCCGGTCAGGCAAAGGGCTGACTCGCCGCTCCGCTAGCCTCGATTCTGGCGATTCTCGATCAGGTCCTCCACCACCGCGGGATCGGCGAGGGTCGACGTGTCGCCCAGTTCCCCGTAATCGTCGGCAGCAACCTTGCGCAGGATGCGCCGCATGATCTTGCCCGAGCGGGTTTTCGGCAAGCCCGGGGCCCACTGGATGAGGTCGGGCTTGGCGATCGGCCCGATTTCCTTGCGTACCCATTGCTGCAACTCGGCGCGCAGTTCGTCGCCGGGTTCGACACCTTCCATGAGCGTGACGTACGCGTAGATGCCCTGTCCCTTGATGTCGTGCGGGTAGCCGACAACCGCCGCCTCGGCGACGCTGGGATGCGCGACCAGCGCGCTTTCGACCTCCGCGGTGCCCATGCGGTGGCCAGACACGTTGAGCACGTCGTCGACGCGGCCCGTGATCCAGTAGTAACCGTCCTCGTCCCGGCGCGCACCGTCGCCGGTCGTGTAACAGTTGTCGAAGGTCGAGAAATAGGTCTCGACGAAGCGCTTGTGGTCGCCGTAGACCGTGCGCATCTGGCCGGGCCAGCTGTCCGTAATGACGAGATTACCCTCGCCGGGGCCTTCGAGCTCGTTGCCGTCGCCATCGAGCAGCGCGGGCATTACGCCGAACAGCGGCCTGGTCGCTGAACCGGGTTTCAGGTCCGTAGCGCCCGGCAGCGGGCTGATCAGGATGCCGCCGGTCTCGGTCTGCCACCAGGTGTCGACGATCGGGCAGCGGCTGTCGCCCACCACCTTGTAGTACCACTCCCATGCTTCCGGATTGATGGGTTCGCCTACCGAACCGAGCAGCCTCAGGCTCTTGCGGGAGGTGCGCCTGACCGGCTCTTCGCCCTCGCGCATCAACGCTCGGATCGCGGTTGGCGCCGTGTAGCAGATATTGACGTCGTGCTTGTCGCAAACCTCCCAGAACCGCGACGAGGTCGGGTAGTTCGGCACGCCCTCGAACATCAGCGTAATGGCGCCGTTGGCGAGAGGCCCGTAGACGATATAGCTGTGACCCGTCACCCAGCCGACGTCTGCCGTGCACCAGTAGACATCGCCGGCGTGATAATCGAATACATACTCGTGCGTCATCGCCGCGTAGACGAGGTAACCGCCGGTCGTGTGCAACACGCCCTTGGGCTTGCCGGTAGAACCGGACGTGTAAAGAATGAACAGCGGATCTTCCGCCCCCATCTCCTCGCAGGGGCAGTCCGCATCGACGGTCTCCTCGAGGTCGTGCAGCCACGCATCGCGGCCCTCGACCCAGCCTATATTTGCGCCCGTGTTGCGCACGACGAGGACTTTGTCGAGTGACGTCACGTCCGGGTTCCGCGCCGCCGCATCGACGTTCGCCTTGAGCGGCACGCTCTTGCCGCCGCGAATGCCTTCGTCAGCGGTCACGACGATGTTCGACTCGCAGTCGTGAATGCGTCCCGCCAGGGCGTCCGGCGAGAAGCCGCCAAAGACGACGGAATGCACGGCCCCGATGCGCGCGCAGGCGAGCATCGCGATGGCCGCCTCCGGAATCATCGGCATGTAGATGGTGATACGGTCGCCTTTCTTCGCCCCGAGCGCCTTCAGCGCGTTCGCAAATTTGCAGACACGCTCGTGCAGCTCGCGATAGGTTATTTTCAGGTCGCGGGACGGATCGTCGCCTTCCCAGATGATCGCGACGTCGTCGCCTTTCGATTCGAGGTGGCGGTCGACGCAGTTGTAGCAGACATTGAGCGTACCGTCGTAGAACCAGCGGATATGTACGTCGTCGCGAGCGTACGAAACGTCTTTGACCTTTGTGAACGGCTGCATCCACTCGATTCGTCCGGCCTGCTCCGCCCAGAACGCCTCGTTGTCCTCCACCGAACGGGCGTACATCTTCTCGTATTCGTCCGCGTCGATGAGCGCCCGCTCGCGCACTTCGTCTTTCACAGGATAGATATCGGTCATTGTCTTCAGCCTTTTTCTTTCGTTTTAAGCCTCCTGGCAAGGCCGACGATGCGCCTCGCCTGCACGAGGTGCGGTTTATCGATCATCTCGCCATCGAGTGCCAGTGTCCCCGCCCCCGGGTTGTCCCTGAACAGCGCGATAATGTGCTCCGCCCTCTGCACGTCATCGTCACTCGGCGAAAATGCGCTGTTTATCGTCGTTACCTGCGCCGGGTGGATCGCGAGCATCCCCGTAAAACCGTCGCGCGCCGCCCGTGCCGCAAAAGATGCCAGCCCGTTTGCATCGCGAAAATCCGTGTAAACCGTATCAATCGCCGGCACTTCGGCCGCGGCTGCCGCGAACAGGCACAGCGACCGTGCCAACTCGTACGGCGGCAGCCAGTTGCCATCCTCGTCGCGGCTCGCGCGTGCGCCCAGCGCCGCACTGAGATCTTCTGCACCCCAGGTCAGGCCCGCCAGCCTGGGCGTGGCGCCGACGTAACTATCGAGGGAAAACAGCGCACGCGGCCTCTCCGTGCACAGCGGCAGGATCCTTGTCTGCCCGGCTGCAATGCCGAAGCGGCTCTCGAGTTCGTCCAGTTTCGTCGCCAGCCGGGTCGCATCGTCGGCGCTCCTGGCCTTGGGCAGCACGATACCGCTCGGTGCCGCCGGCATCACCGCCTGCAGGTCGGCCATCGCCTCGCCCGAGTCGACGGGATTAATGCGCAACCAGACATCCTCGCGCCCGTCGATGTACTCGCGGGCAAGCTCGCGTGCGCGCGGCCGGTTTTCGGCGCTCACGGAATCCTCGAGGTCGACGATGACGGCATCGGCACCGGCACCGGCCGCCTTCTCGAGCTTGCGCTCGCTGTCGCCCGGGACAAACAGGAAGCTGCGGATCATTTCGGCTTCTTCATCATCAGAGCCATACGCTTGCATTCCCCGACCAGCTCGTCGTGCTGATTGAAAGCGCGGTGCGCGAACGTAACAATACCGTTGTCGGGGCGCGAGCGGCTTTCGCGCACCTCCAGCACCTCGGTCTGCACGTGAATCGTGTCGCCGTGAAACAACGGTCTCGGGAAGCGCACCGCGTCCCAGCCGAGATTGGCGACCGTCGTCCCGTGCGTGGTGTCATTGACCGAGATGCCGACCATGAAACCCAGCGTCAGGCCGCTGTTCACCAGCGGCTTGCCGAACTCGGTGTTCTTCATGTATTCGGCGTCGAGGTGCAGTGGCGCCGGGTTGTGCGTCATCGTTGAAAACAGCACGTTGTCCGCCTCGGTAATCGTGCGCCGGATCGGGTGGTCGAATACCTGTCCGACCGAGAATTCTTCGAAAAACAGTCCTGGCATCGCGTTTCCTCGATTCCCTGTTCGCCCCTCATGATACGGTATTATCGCGCCGTCACGGGAGACCACGGTGATTCGTATAACGCGCACCGCTCTGCGGCGCGGACGCCGCCCGGGGGCCGATGCCGGATGCCGGACAACGCCGGCAGATGGAAGCATTTTTCGACGCGCTGTAGCTACTTCGCGCGCTCTATCGCCTCTACGATCATGCGCTTGGCGTCGTCGGCGCCGTGCCAGTCGCCGATACGCACCCACTTCCCGGGTTCGAGGTCCTTGTAATGCTCGAAGAAGTGCTCCACCTGGCGCAACGTGATGTCCGGGAGGTCGGAGTATTCCTTGATGTGATCGTAGCGCTGCGTCAGGGACGGTGACGGCACGGCGAGAATCTTTTCGTCCTGCCCCGCGTTGTCTTCCATGACGAGCACGCCGATCGGGCGCACGTTGATCAGGCAGCCGGGAACCAGCTCGCGGGAATTGGCGACCAGCACGTCGATGGGATCGCCGTCGTCCGACAGCGTATGCGGCACGAAACCGTAATTTCCCGGATACGACATCGGCGTATACAGGAACCGGTCGACGACCAGCGTGCCCGCTTCCTTGTCCATTTCATACTTGATGGGCTGCCCGCCGTGGGGGACCTCGATGATGACGTTGACGTCGTCAGGAGGATTTTCGCCGATGGCGATCGCGTCGATTCTCATGAGATTTGTATTTCTTTGTATCGGTGTCGAGCGTGGAATTACCTTCAATACTACACTTCAACGTGTATTCCCAGTACCGGTGAGCGTCATGTACCGATTCCTGCTGTCTCTGCCACTCTTTTTCACGGCCGCGTGCGCCGGTGCCGACGGGCCGCGCCCGTTCTCGGTGGAACCGATTGCCAGCTTCGACGAACCCTGGGCGATGGCGTTTTTGCCCGACGGGCGCCTGCTGGTCACCGAAAAATCCGGCCGCCTGCTGGTGGTGGACCGCGACGGCAAAAAATCACAGCCCGTGAGCGGCGTTCCCGCGGTCGATTACGGTGGCCAGGGCGGTCTCGGCGACGTCGCCCTGCATCCCGATTTCAGCGAAAACGCACTGCTCTATATCAGTTATGCCGAGGCCGGCGACGGCGACACCCGGGGCGCCGCCGTGGCGCGCGGTGTCCTCGAACTCGGCCGGGATGGCGGCTCGCTGTCCGGTGTCGAGGTGATCTGGCGGCAGGAGCCGAAGGTCACCGGTCGCGGTCACTACGGTCACCGGCTGCTGTTCGACGGCGACGGTCATCTCTTCATTACCTCGGGTGAGCGGCAGAAGTTCGACCCCGCACAGGACATGGACGGCAATCTCGGCAAGATCGTGCGCCTGCACGAGGACGGCTCCATCCCCGAGGACAATCCCTTTTACGACGCCGGCGGCGTGACCGCGCAGATCTGGTCGCTCGGCCATCGCAACCCGCTCGGCTTCGACTTCGACCTCGAGGGCCGGCTGTGGAACACCGAGATGGGCCCGAAGGGCGGCGACGAACTCAACCTGGTCATTCGCGGCGAAAATTACGGCTACCCGATCGTGTCGAACGGCGATCATTACAGCGGCGCAGAAATCCCGGACCACGACACGCGGCCGGAATTCGTTGCGCCCGTGGTGTGGTGGACGCCGGTTATCTCACCGGGTGGATTCATGATTTACGATAGCGATCTTTTCCCGGACTGGCGCGGCGACGGTTTCATCGCGGGGCTGTCGTCACAGTCGCTGGTCCGGGTCGAGTTCGACGGTGAGACGGCGCGCGAGGCGGAACGGTTCGATATGGGCAAGCGCATGCGCGCCGTTGCCGAGGGACCGGACGGCGCCATCTGGATGCTCGAGGACGAAGAGGGCGGGCGGCTGCTGCGCCTGATCCCCCGGGAGCACTGAGAAAGCTAGCTGCCGGCCGTTTCGGCGAGCCAGCGTTTGACGAAGCGCCGGCCTTTACGCGTCAGGTACACGCGCTTGATGCGGAGATTGAGCGGATCCGTGCGCAATTCCAGTAGTCCCGGACCGTGCGCCTTGCGCGTGGTCAGGGCAGAAAGATCTGCCAGATTTCTCGATAGCGCCGTTATCGACGTGCTTTCGAGGTGGCGCATGAGTTCGCGCTGGCTGAAGCCTTCGTGAAAATAAACGGCGATCAGTATGAGCAGACGCTGCGCCGTGATATCGGGACTGAGGTTCTTGCGCGCGAATCTCAGTGCGCGATCCAGTATTTCCAGGTAGCCGATCGCCTGCTCGTCGTTCACGAATCTGTCTCCGGACGCATAAGAAAAACGGCCACCCGTTCCGGGGTGGCCGTTTCGCTGTAACAAGCAGGGAGCCGAAAGGGCATCGATTTATACCCCGCTCGGCTGCCGCGCTTTTCGAGCCTGCGGACGCTCAGGCGGCCTTGACGCCACTTTTCGGGTCGGCCTTTTTCTGCTGCTCGCCCTTCTCGCCGACCTGTACGTTATCGAGTGCGAAGCGCCAGTCGATCAACTTGTCGAGAAACGCGTCGACATAGCGCGCGCGCTCGTTTTGATAGTCGAGATAATAGGCGTGTTCCCAGACGTCGAGCGTAAGGAGCGGCGTCATGTGCGTTCCGATCGGCGAATCCGCGTTCGACGTGCTCATGATCCGCAGCTTGCCGGAGTCGAGCACCAGCCAGGTCCAGCCGCTGCCGAACTGCGATGTCGCGGCCGCGCGGAACTTCTTCTTGAACGTGTCGATGCCGCCGAATTCGTCCTCGATCAGGTCCCGAATCCTGCCGACCGGCTCAGACTGGCCGGTAGGCGAGAGGCTCTGCCAGAAGAACGTGTGGTTCCACGCCTGGGCCGCATTATTGAGGATGTCGATTTCCGCTTTGTCACGGGCCGAAACGATAATCTGTTCCAGCGGCAGATCCTCGAACTGCGTGCCCTCGATGAGCTTGTTGAGTTTGTCGACGTACGCACGATGGTGTTTACCGTAATGACACTCCATCGTCTTCGCCGAAATGTGTGGCTCCAGCGCGTCCATTGCGTATGGGAGTTCTGGAAGTTTGATAGTCATGGTTGACCTCCTCCGATGATCAGGGATGTCGCGAATGTTCAGGGGAATTGCGCCGCCCGGCTGCAGGACGGCTACGCTGCGGAACGCGACCGCGTCAGAAGGCGCCGCCGCGCTGCACAGCTCGGGTTGAGTTGCAGTTTTTCAACATGAACGAGACACTAACATAAAAGTTGCGATACCGCAATTATTGCGACAAGTCTGCATGCTCGCGGGCATCGGCATAAGTACGGATATCGAAGGACCGGAATCGACTCTACGATCGCGAAAGGAGGTGATACCAATGACGGATTCAGGCGCCAGGAACATGCCCGCCGAAGTTGCCGAGATTGCGGAGTGCGGCTATGCGATATGGGCCCGGGACGACGTCGATGCAAACCTGCGCGCGCGCTTCGACGCCGAGCGCATACCGGTAGCAGGCGTCCGGCAGGTCCGCATATGGGGGCTGCAGGTCGACGACGAGCGGGAATTGCCGGGGCTGGAGCGCACCCAGATACCCGACGAGGAGGTATGGGAGATCAACCTGGAGGCGCTGGACGGCTCGAAGTTCGAGGTCGATTCCACGCTGCTGAAACCGGCCCGCTGAACGGGCGCGACGCCGCCGGCTACCAGCGCACCTGCAGCTGCAGCCCGTAGGCGTAATCGGCTTTTCCCGGACCGCCAGGCTCCGCCTCACCGAGCGATTCGACGTCCATTTGCATGCGATAGGGACGGACTTCGACTTGCGTGTCCCAGCCGAACCACTTGTCGAATTGCTGGTTCAGCGATCCCAGTGGATCCGTCAACACCCATATCCACTTGTCGCCGGTCGAGCGGAAACCGCGCTCGGCATCACGCGCACGGACGTTGTCCCTCAGGTGCATGAAATACAACCCGACGACGGATCCGATCACGGGCGTAACCCAGATATCCTGTTTCGACGGTTCCTCGAACAGCGCCTCGGCGCCGAATTCGTAAAACGACGACAACAGCGCGGCATATCCGAACGACTGCCAGTTGTTGTAGCCACGCTCCCGCGCACGCACGAAATAGGCTCCGCCCCAGTACGGGTGCAACAGGTAGTTGATGTAGAAGTCGTCAGAGTCGTTCTCCGGGTGCGTTGTCTTTTCCCACCAGACCGACACGCTGTAGCCTTCTTTCTGTTCGCTGCTCCAGCCGCTCACGCCCTCCGGCATCGCATAAAGGATCGCGATCGCACCAAACTGGTAGCCGAGGAAGTACTTGGTGTCGCGCCAGAGCCCCGCACCGTCCCGTGGCACTGCTGGTTCGGCGGACATATCCATTGCGTCTGCATCGTACTCGTCGCCGGAGACCCGGCCGGACGCAGAGCACAGAATCAACACCGCCGCGCCGGCAATGAGGGTCATTTTCCAATCGTAGCTCACGGCAGCAGTGTCAGCGATCGCCCGCGACGTGCACGCCGAAATAAAGCGCGAAGTCCGGTGTCGCATCCGATATGACGTCCTCGACGAGTGCAAAACGCAGCGATACGCCATGCCGGGTAAGGCGATAAATGCCGCCCACGGCCAGCTGTATCGAGCTGCCGCCGAGTTCATCGAGATCGCTGTCGATGTAGGCGCCCTGGGCCTGCAGCTGGGCCGAAATCCCGAAACTGGCGGTTGCGTGCCAGGTAGCTGCGAGTCCGCCATACGGCACGGCGCTCTTCTGCTGCTCGGGGAGAATGTCACCGTCACCCAGTGCGAGAACGCCGGCAAACCCGAGGTAGGCGAATTCCCTGCCAAACAGCTGCGTCGCATCCTCCGCATAGAGGCCGAGTGCCGCATCCGCGGCACCGCTGCCGTGCACATCGTCGGGATCGCCGGTCGGCAGCTTGACGCTGAAACGCATTGTCACGCGCCTGGTACTGCCCTCTGCAGCGGAAACGACCGGCACGGCAGCGGACAGTTGAACGTCTCCAATCCCTGAACTCGACGTCATTATCTGCTGCTGCACGAAACCGTTGGTCTCGTAAGTATGGTCGAGCTGGTTGCGCGGGCCGCCGCGCTTGGAATTCGAGATTCCCCAGAAATCGTGCCAGTTGTAGATCATGTCGTCGAGGGCGCCCTTCGAGTGCCTGACGAGCGGTACGTCGACACCGATTTCCAGCCGCTCGTGAATCCGCCGGCGGAGGTTGAAATCCACAAAATAGCTTTCGCCATCGAGTACGATCGATTCCGTTTCCGTATCTTTCTGTTCGGCGTGGTTTACGACCGCGAACGTAGCGCCGTAATGGCTCTTACCCGGGTCGGCGAGCACCGCACCCTGCAAAGCCGGCAGCCCGTATACATGCAGGAATGGATGCTGGTTGCGCAGCGCGAACCCATCCACGCCGGCAGCATCTGCAGATACGCTGATCAGCAGCAACGGCAGCGCTATAATCGTGCGAGCGATGGTCAAAACCGGCCTCCGAGTTCTTTTTACCCGGACGATGAATGCGGTGAAATACCTGAATATACCTAGCGTAGGCGGCACCGCGATCCGTTTCGTTACGATGATGACCGTCCTGTTGTTTGCAGCGGGATCGGCCGCGGAGCCCGTGCCGCTGTTCAGCGCTACCTACGAAGTCCGGTACGGCATTCTACACGGAGAGATGACCCTGGAGCTTCGGCGCAAAGACGACGTCGGCTACGTCTACGATACGTCGCTGACGCCGCGCGGGATCGTGACGCTTTTCAAGCGCGGCAGCATCGTCGAAACCACGTCTCTCGAGATCGAAGACGACGTCCTCAGGCCCGTCGATTACCGCAGCACGGACACGATAGCCAACCCGACGCGCAACACGGTTTACCTGTTCGACACGCCGCCGGGCCGCGTAACCGGTATCTACAAGGGAAACCCGGTGGACGAGCCGTTGCGCCCAAACGGGCACAATCGCATTTCGGCCCATGTCGCGGTGATGCTCGCCATGAACAAGGGCACGAGCATGAACGCAATCTCGGTATTCGACCGGGCCCGCTGGCGCGACTTCGAGTTCGAAGTACTGCCCGGACAGGTGGTCAGCACGCCGCTGGGAGACTTCGAAAGCGTGGAGATCCGCTATTCATCGGACAGCAATGACAAGAGCTGGTCACTGCACTGCGCCGAAGCGCTGGACTATGCGCCCGTCATGATCGTTTATCGCGAAGACGACGACATCAAATCCACTGCCCGGCTGGTCGAGTACGAGGCTCTCGGCGAATCGGCCGCGGCTACTTCTCAGCCCCAGCCGATCTCATCGAGATGATCGTCGTCGATGCCGAAGTAGTGGGCGACCTCGTGAATAAGGGTGCGCGCGACTTCCTCGCGAAGCTCGTCCGGGGGTAGCCCGAGCTCGAGGTGCGGCTGGCGGAAAATATAGATGACGTCCGGCAGTTCCCCCGCATATTCGACGCCGCGTTCGGGCAACGGCAGACCGAGGTACAGCCCCAGCAGCCCTTCCCCGTCCGGGTCGAGGTATTCATCGGCCTCTTCCATGACGAGGATCTCGATGTTGTCGAGTGCACTCTTTACCCAGTCCGGGAGCCCGCTCATGGTCTCCCGGACGACGGCTTCGAACTGGCTGAGATTCATGCTGCGCGCGTCAGGAACTTCGAGACCCCGAGTTTAGCGCAATCTCGTCGACCGGCAGCGTGTTGCGGCCGGAGCCGCGCGCGCGGCGGTGCGGTAGGTCAGGCGTTCAGCAGGATAGTCGCCGCGATCAGCAGAACAATGACCAGCGATTGCAGTGCGATGCGCTCCCACATGAACTTCTCGGCGTGTTCCGCGTCGTAGGCGCCGCCTCGCGACATGGAACGCAGGCCCAGCGTGAGAACCACCACGGTGGCTATCAACGCCCCGATAATCAGTATATTGATGACGGCCATACGTGCCTCCTTCACCCACAAAGGCATACAGGGACTCAGGATCCACTTTGAGGGTTCGCGGAGGCCGGCACAATCGAGGCAAATACGGACCCCGGCGTGGTTCGCATCATTGGGCCCCGATTCCGGTTATCATGTCCTCTGCTCGGAAAGGGGGTCTGGCTTGTCGTTTTTCAAGGAGTTACAAAGGCGAAATGTCGTCCGGGTGGGTGCCGCATACTGCGTCATTGGCTGGCTGCTGGCGCAAGTGGCGGAATTCGCCTTCGAAAACTTCGGTGCGCCGGACTGGGTCCTGAAGACATTCGTCGTAGTCCTTCTGCTCGGCTTGCCGCTTGCGCTCATTTTCGCCTGGGCGTTCGAGCTGACGCCAGAGGGAATTAAACTCGAAAAGCGCGTAGCCGCCGGGAATTCCACGACGTCGCGGACCGGGCGTCGGCTCGACAGCCTGACGCTTGCTGCAGCGGCGATCGTCGTCGTGATCTTCGTCGTTGACCGGTGGCCGGAACCGGAGGACGCGCCTGCGCCCGCGGATAGCGCCGGGACAAAGCCCGGTGAAGCTGCAACCGCCGTCGTCACACCGGACCGGTCGATTGCCGTGCTGCCGTTCGTTGCCATGACCGCGTCACAGGACGACGAGTTTTTTGCGGACGGACTTTCCGAAGAACTCCTGAACGTGCTCACCAAGGTAGAGGGACTGAAAGTCGCCGGACGCACCTCGTCGTTCTATTACAAAGGGCGTAACGAAGACCTGCGCGCCATCGGCGAGGCTCTCGGGGTCGGGCACATCCTCGAAGGCAGCGTAAGACGGGCCGGCAACCAGATTCGGGTTACCGCACAGCTCATCAAGACCGACGACGGCTTTCACCTGTGGTCGGAGACCTACGAGCGCTCGGACGGCAATACGTTTGCGATCCAGGACGAGATCTCCAACAGCGTGGCCCGTGCGCTGCAGGCCGAGATTCTGGGCGATGAAAGCCATGCGGAAACCAGGAACGAGACCAGCGTCGAAGCACAGAACATCTACCTGGTCGCGCAGGCCGCGATGGCGCGGCGTTCGCTCGCGGACATCCGCCGGGCGCGGGACCTGTATGCCCAGGCTTCTGCACTCGATCCTGCCAATCCCGCGTACTTCGCCGGGTATGCACACGCGGTGGCGATCCAGTACTGGAATCATCGCGATATCACGGCGGACGAAGCGATAGCCGAAGCCGGGGGCGCGATCGCCATTGCGCTCGAGCTGGGTGAAGCCAGCGCCGACGTCCTGGCCGTAGCCGGGCTGGTACAGGAACTGCGGGCGCTGGCGCTCAACGAAGCAGACGCCAAACAACGTGCGCTTGACTATTACCAGCGCGCGATAAGCAAGGATCCCGACAATATACTGGCGCGGCAATGGCTGGCATCCATTTACCTTGATATCAATGAGCCCCAGCGCGCGCGCGACAACTTCGAGATGGTCGTCCAACTCGATCCCCTGAATACGCTTGCGCTGACCGGGCTTGCAAACGCCTATTTCGGACTGGGGCTTTATGACCAGGCGCGCAAGCACCTGTTCAAGGTCCAGTCGCTGTTCCCCGACTCGTCAATGGCTCACCGCTACATCGCCAACCTGGAATACCAGGCCGGGCGGCTCGACAAGAGCAGCTACTGGATGGACATTGCCGCCAAACTCAATCCGTCGCCGCACGAAAATTTCCTTGCGCTCTCGAACTACATCGCATTCGGGTGGGCCGACGAAGCGCTCGAGATAGCGGAAAAATACCAGCAGTCAAGCGACGGGATCGATATCTCCCGCCTCGTACAGGCGCGACTCGACATGGACCTGAGGACGCTTTCCGAGGAGTCGCAACTGATATTCAGGCAGACCGGCGACGAGGATTTCGCGGCACTTTCCGCGTGGGCCGATGCTCTCCGCGAGCGTTGCGACGCGGCGGTCGTCACCCTCGAGCGCCAGTATCCGTCGCTCAAGGGCGAAGTCATCGAGTACCTCGACGGATCCGACCTTATCAATGCGGTGCTGCTCGCGCATTGTTACTCGAAGACCGGACACCAGGCGGATTCCGGTAGGCTGACCAGCGCGCTGATCGCGTCAGACCCGTTATCGAATCGAGCCGTGGAAGCCAATCCCGCGCGCCGTCTAATCCGGGTTGCAACGCACGCCGTAGCGAGAGATGTGGGGAGTGCAATTGCGGAACTGGAGGCCATCGATATGGATAACTCGGTAATCATGATCTCGCCGATCGCATTGCCCGTGGACGAATTGCCCGTATTCGAGGCGATATACGACGAAGACGTATTCCGGCAATATGCGAGTCGGGAGCATTACCGGGTCGCGTCCCAGGCACGTATGCTGGCAAGTGGCGAAACTGCCGAGCAGGTCATGGCCGAGGTCGAAGCGGCGGGTTACACGTTGCGGCATTAGGCTGCGGCGAAATCCCGGTCAACATTCGGACGGATCAGCGTGTCGCAACGCCGGAATCGGCCAATCAACAAGCTGGCAGCTGTTGTGCCGCTGGCTCTTGCGCTGGCCGCATGCGTCACTTTACCCACCATCGAAGAGCTTCAACGGGTTCCATCGCCGCACCTGGCGGCCGATGCACCGGCAGGGATCGTCGACCGCAGGGGCGAGTTCCGGGCCCGCTTCTGCGCGTCGCTCGAAAATCAGGCCGTGGACACCGAAGCTCCGATGCCGTGCGAATTCTGGCTGCATCGCTTCGATGACGAACCGGCGGCGGCTTCAGAGCCGCGGTCGCCGACCTCGTCGGCAATGCAGGTACTTCTGGTATCGGGCGCGTTCAGTGAATGTTTCGGAGAGTACGCCCGCCCCTTCGAATCGGCGGTCGGCCCGCTCCGCGACCTCGGTTACCGTGTCGACACGATAATGGTCGATGGACGATCGGGAACGGCACACAACGCCGGCCAGATCGCCGGGTACCTTGAAGCATGGCCGGTCTGGCCGGGCACTCCGCTCGTGTTGATAGGTTATTCGAAGGGAACGAGCGACATCTTGCAGTTCCTCGTCGACTTCCCCGAGGCGGCGCAGCAGGTGGGCGCGGTAGTGAGCGTTGCAGGATCGGTGGGCGGCTCGCCACTCGCCGAGACCTACGACGGCCTGTACGAGTTCCTGTTTTCGCACCTGCCGCTGGGCCAGTGCCCGCCCGGTGACGGTGAGGTCGTACACAGCCTGCGCCCCGACGTACGCGACCAGTGGCTGCGCGACAACGTCTTGCCGGCGCACGTCGATTACTTTTCGATCGCCGCGTTTACCACGCGCGAGCGCGTAGCGCGGGCGCTGGTGCCCGCGTGGGAGGCCCTGCTCGAATACGACCGGCGAAACGACGGCCAGTTGCTGGTTCACGATGCCTTGATCCCGGGCTCCACGTTGCTCGCCTACCTGAATGCGGATCACTGGGCCGTCGCGCTCAACATCGAGGACGAGTCGCCGCTCCTCGCGCATCGCGATGCGGACGCGCCGTTCCCGCATCTCGCGTTTCTGCACGCAATCCTGCAGCAGCTGGAGCCGATACCCGATTAGTCGAGTTCGATTGCCGCGCCCAGTGCTTCTCAGGATGTGCGGTCGAGCGTGCCCGACCATCGTGTCGCCCAGTCCTCGAGCAGGGTGTCGCGATCGAGAGCGGCAAGTTCGACGCCCTGTTGCCGCTTGGTCAGGTAAAAAAGCCAGCTCCCGAAAACATTCATTGTCAGTGCGGCCAGGCGCCCGGTATCGAGCCCTTCGGCAGCGGTTTTCGTGGCGACCCAGTCCATGAGTGCACGGAGCATCGCGTCATTCGCCCCTTGCTCGAACGACCGGCCGGACTCAGTGACCCTGCTCTCCTCGATCAGGCGCAGGTAGGGCCGCTGCCGTTCCGCGGCAATTTCAAACCGCCGCGCCAGCGCGACCAGTTCGGCCCGCGTATCGCCGAATGCCTTCAGCCCCTCGAAGTCGAACTCGCCGGGCGTCTCGGTTATCCGTTCCCGGGCGAGTTCCTCGAAAAGCGCCTCCTTGCTCTCGAAGTGCCTGTAGAAGGCGCCCGCCCGCGGCGCGAGCCCGGCCGCGGTCTCGATCGCCGCAATCGAGGTGCCGGCAAACCCCCGTTCCGCAAACAACGGCAAGGCGGCTGCCTTGATTCGTTCCCGTGTGTTGACTCTGCTCATATAACGTTGTTATTTTATCCAATAACATCGTTATTTATCAACAACGGCGGCGGGCACACCTCGCCGATATCGCGATCGTTGCCCTCGTATCCGTGCTCGCTTTCCTCGGCGAGCTCGCGATTGCCGACCGGCTGCCCTGGGGGGTCGAGGCGCGCGGCGTCATCGCGGTCCTCGCCGGCACGGCGGCGGCGCTGGCCGTCACGCTGGCGCGCGGCGGAACCCTGTCCGACCTCGGCTTCAGGCGACCGAGACGCTGGGCGACGGTTCCGTTGTGGGCGCTCGGAATCCTGGTCGTTTTCGTCGTTGCGCAGAATGCCGTGCCACTGCTCGTCGCACCGTTTTTCGATCTGCCGAAACCGGACATGTCGCGCTAC
>DATHRM010000037.1:0-2156 GCA_035465295.1 Woeseiaceae bacterium
CACCGTCTTCATCCTGCCGCCGTCGCGGCAAGAACTGGAGCGGCGGCTGCGCAGCCGCGGCACCGACTCGGAGGCCGTGATCGAACGCCGGTTGCGCGACGCGCGCTCCGACATGTCGCACTGGGACGAATTCGACTACGTGATCTTCAACGACGACCTCGACCAGGCGGTGGCCGACCTCGAGGCCGTGCTGGCGGGGAACGGAGAAGCCAGCGCGACGGACAATCCTGGCGTCCGCGCCGCTGCACACGCTCTCTTCCGCTGACCCGGCATCTGCGCCGGCAGGCGGGGTGTTCTTCGACCGAAGTAAAGCGGAGCCGCGCGCCGCGCGGTGAGCCATGAGGGAGAGGAATACCCTGCCTGCCGGCGCTTACCACCGGGGCACGCCCCGCCAGATTCATAACTTTTGGTTATATAGGGTGGTTATCGCGCGACGCCCTGCGCTACGCTGCGCGGCCGCGTTTGAATCAACGTCTCCGGCGGCACGTGGCGCCGGATATGAGAAAGGAAAACCATAAATGGCCAGAATTACCGTCGAGGACTGCCTCGAGAACATCGACAACATTTTCGAGATGGTGCTCGTTGCCGCGAAACGCGCCCGGCGCATCGCCCACGGCGCCGACCCCATGGTCGAGCTCGAGAACGACAAACCCACCGTCCTCGCGCTGCGTGAGATTGCGGACGGCCACGTAACGCCCGCCATCCTCGACGAGATCGACCAGCCGCCGGCGGACGACCTGATGCAGTCCCGGGAGTCGAACGACGACTTCCACGTCCGCGGAATTTCGATCGGCGACTGACGCGCTAACCGCGGCTTTTCGCGGGTATGATTGGCGTATGGATTACGCCGCCACCATATTGTCCAAGCTGCCGGGCGCGTCGAAGCGCGACCACGGCATGCGGCACCTGGTGAACACCCTGCAGGCCTACCTGCCGCAGGAGCAGGTCGATACGATCGTTCGCGCCTACGAGTTCGGCGCAGCGGCACACGAAGGGCAGACCCGCAAAACCGGCGAACCCTATATTTCCCATCCGGTCACAGTCGCGCAATCACTGGCCGAGATGTACCTCGACTCCAAGGCGATCATGGCGGCGATCCTGCACGACACCGTGGAGGACACCGAAGCAACGCTCGAGCAGATCGAAGAGAATTTCGGCGAGGAAGTCGCACTGCTCGTGGACGGGGTCAGCAAACTCGACCAGATCCAGTTTCGCTCGCGTGCCGAGGCCCAGGCCGAGAGCTTCCGCAAGATGATGCTGGCGATGATCGAGGACATACGCGTCATCCTCGTCAAGCTCGCCGACCGGCTGCACAACATGCAAACCCTCGACGCGATGCCCGCCAGCAAGCGCAAGCGCATCGCGCGCGAGACCCTCGACATCTACGCACCGATCGCCAACCGCCTCGGCATCAACCGCTTCAAGGTCGAACTGGAAGATCTCGGTTTCCGCTACCTGCACCCGCTGCGTTACCGGGTGCTCGAGCGCGCGCTGAAGCGCAGCAAGGGCAGCCAGCGGCAAATCGTCAAACGCATTTCCGACGAGATCGAAAAGACGCTGGCGGAAGAGGGGATCGACGGCCTGGTCATCGGCCGCGAGAAGCATCTCTACAGCATCTACAAGAAGATGGCCGAGAAGAAACGCATGCTCTCGGACATCGTCGACGTGTACGGTTTCCGCATCATCGTCGACGACGTGAGCACCTGTTACACGGTGCTCGGCCTGGTGCACGGCCTCTACAAGCCGGTGCCCGGGCGCTTCAAGGATTACATCGCCATACCGCGCATCAACGGCTACCAGTCGCTGCACACCACCCTGTTCGGTCCGAAGGGGCTGCCGCTCGAGGTGCAGATTCGCACCCGGCAGATGGACCGCGTCGCGGAGTCCGGCGTGGCGTCGCACTGGCAGTACAAGGCCGAAGACAAGGAAGACGCGACGCCGCAGCGGCGCGCGCGCCAGTGGCTCGCGAACCTCGCGGAACTGCAGAAGACGGGGACGTCGGAAGAGTTCCTCGAAAGCGTCAAGGTCGACCTGTTTCCCGACAAGATCTACGTATTCACGCCCAAGGGCGACATCATGCCGCTACCGAAGGGATCGACGACGGTGGATTTCGCCTACGCAGTGCACACGGACGTCGGCAACCGCTGCGTGGCGGC
>DATHRM010000038.1:0-3610 GCA_035465295.1 Woeseiaceae bacterium
GCCGCGCTCCTTCTCCTCCGGCGCATTGTCAATCTGGTCGTATCCCTTGATCTCACCAGATCCGTGCTTCTCCGCCATCACCTTCGTCAACGCCGCCGTCAACGTCGTCTTACCGTGGTCAACGTGACCAATCGTGCCTACGTTTACATGCGGCTTTGTTCTTTGAAACTTCTCTTTAGACATGAGTCTTTCCTGCTTGATCTACGTTTGTAAGTCGATCTTTCCGATTCCAACACCGCGATTTCGCGTCACGGCACTCTCAAATATTGCCGGCAGAGACTGGAGCCCACACCCGGGATTGAACCGGGGACCTCTTCCTTACCAAGGAAGTGCTCTACCCCTGAGCTATGTGGGCAACGATCCTGCGCTCAGACTTCGTCTGGAGCGGGTGATGGGAATCGAACCCACATCATCAGCTTGGAAGGCTGAGGTTCTACCGTTGAACTACACCCGCAAATCCTGATCGAGTCTTCGTTCAGCCTCGCAATACCTGCTCTATTCCTCACCGCGCACGTTTTTCCAACGTGCAAAAACCCTGACAGTCTTCTCGTGTCAAACCGTCCGGATGTATGAATTTGTCTTTTTTCTTCCCCTCAGCGCATTGCCAACCCAGCTACACGCATGGTTCAGATCGTGTCTCGCGGCCGTCCCTCTCAGAGCACACCGTTGGCCGAACGAAGCAGTGTAATCCTGCTATACTTTAGTTCGCCTCGGTCCTCCGCCAAAAGTATCTGGTGGAGGGGGTAGGATTCGAACCTACGTAGGCATAGCCAGCAGATTTACAGTCTGCCCTCGTTGACCGCTTGAGTACCCCTCCGCGGACACAAGCCGGCTATTGTCTAACCGCCTCCCTTGCCTGTCAACCGCCAGACGGCTTTTTTTGCTCTGCGGCATCGGCCGCATCCCGCGGAAATACCCGCTTTCATCCATTCATCGCCCAGTGCCAGGGCTCGTAGACGATGCCCCAGGGATTGTCCCGGGGGTACGACATCGAGAAGCCGAAACGACCGGCATTCGCCCCGAGCCAGCGGAACGCCTCGGAGCCCTCGAATTCCTCGGTCAGCGGGCGCGATCCCGGGGTAGCTATGTCGACCGCGAGGCCCGTGTGGTGCTCGCTGTGTCCGGGCGCGGCATTGACTTTGAGGATATCCGTAATCGATTGACCTGCATTGATTTTCTTGCGAATGAGCGCCGCCTGGTATTCGTAGCTGCGAAACCCCGAAACGATCAGCAGGGTAACCCCGTCGCCGGCCGCTGCCTCGACCATCGACTGCCACTGCCTCGCGGCGGCCGGCGCAAGACGCTGCATGCGGCCCACCAGGTTGGGGCCCGCGTCCACGAGTTCGCCCGCCTCGTCATAGGCGGGCGGGCCGCCGGACTTGCCGTAGTCCGCGGGGATACCTAGTTCGCCGTGCAGTTCGCGTAGCATATCGAGCGGGATTGTCCCATTGTAGGCGCGCTTCTTGAAGCGTTATCCCGGTCGCGGGCCGGGGCTTGCTCCTACACAATAGATCGAGATATGGGCAGAGATACGGTTTACAAAGCGCAGGACCCCGGCGAACCCTTCCGTTTCAACGCCGCGGTTGCCGCCGTTTTCCCGGACATGCTGCGGCGCTCGATCCCGGGCTATGCGGCATCGCTCGAGGCAATCGGCTCACTCGCGGCACGCTATGTCCGCGCCGGCACCCGCTGCTACGACCTCGGCTGTTCGCTGGGCGCCGCTTCGCTGGCCATGCGCCAGGGCATCCGCGCGGACGGCTGCCGCATTATCGCGGTAGACAATGCTCCCGCGATGATCGAGCGGTGCCAGAGCATCGTCCGCGACGAATGCCGGCGCCAGCCGGAAGGCGCGGCGATCGAGCTCGTCGAGGAAAACATCCTGGACACACAGATCTCGGACGCCTCCATGGTCGTGCTCAACTACACGCTGCAGTTCCTGCCGCTGGCCGACCGCGATACGATGATCCGGCGAATCTTCGACGGCCTGAACGACGGCGGGCTGCTGGTATTGTCGGAGAAGGTGGTCGACCCGGACCCCGCCATGGAAGCCCTGCTCGTAGACCTGCATCACGAACACAAGCGGCGCAACGACTACAGCGCGCTCGAGATCAGCCGCAAACGCGCGGCGCTCGAAAACATCCTGATCCCCGAGACGGTCGACCAGCACCGCGAGCGGTTGTTGCGCACCGGCTTCGGCGGCGCGGCCGTGTGGCTTCGCTATTTCAATTTCGTATCGATCATCGCCATCCGATGAGCATGCCCGACACCGGCGCGCTCGCGCGCGTCCTCGACAGACTGGCGCTCGAGCGGTGGCTCGAACCCCTGCAGGCACTATCGGAAGAGCGGATGTCGGCATCGGCGCACGGCGACTTCGCGCGCTGGCGGGAAGCGGTTGCCGGCCTGCGGACGGCAGCAAGCGACGCGGAACGGCGCGCATTGCTGCTGCAGCTGGCGCCGTGGCGCAAGGGACCGTTCGATGTCGGCGGGGTGCACATCGACGCGGAGTGGCGCAGCGACCTGAAATGGCAGCGCGTCGAGGGCGCCATCGAATCCCTGGCAGGCCGGCGCGTGCTCGATGTCGGTTGCGGCAACGGCTACTACGCCCTGCGCATGGCGGATGCCGGCGCCGCCGCCGTGCTCGGTATCGACCCCACCCTGCTGTACGTCATGCAGTTCCTCGCCGTCACCGCGCACAGGAAGGACCTGCCGGTTGCGGTCCTGCCGCTGCGGCTGCAGGAACTCCCGGGCGAATGCCATGCTTTCGACACGGCCTTTTCGATGGGCGTGCTCTATCACCAGCGCTCGCCGCTCGAACACCTGCGGGAACTTCGGGGCACGCTGCGCCGCGGCGGGCAGCTCGTGCTGGAGACGATTTTCATCCCCGGCGAGGAGTCCTTTGCGTGCACGCCGGCAGACCGCTACGCGAGAATGAAGAATGTCTGGCTGCTGCCCACGCTGGCGGAACTGGCCACCTGGCTGCGGCGCACGGGATACCGCGACGTCGAAATCGTCGATACGGCAATCACGACCACCGGGGAGCAGCGCTCGACCGAGTGGATGAGTTTCGAGTCGCTGGCAGAGGCGCTCGACCCCGCGGACCCGACCCGGACCGTCGAGGGCTGGCCCGCCCCGCGCCGGGTCGTCGCGACCGCGACCGCCCCGTAGGCGCGGGCCTGGACCCGCGAACACGATCGCGCGTCAGAAACCCCTCCTGCAGACGCGCATTGACGGGCGGACGCTCGTTTCGATAGTTTCTGTTTAAACAGAAACAAAGGCAGCAACCGATGCAACTGACGCCGGCGGTAGAAAAGTACGTCCTGCACTGGGGTGAAATGGGCACGCGCTGGGGGACCAACCGCACCGTCGCGCAGATCCAGGCCCTGCTGTACCTGTCCCCCGAGCCCATGCGTGCCGATGAAATCTGCGAATTATTGTCCGTCGCGCGATCGCACGTCAGCACGAGCATCCGCGAGTTGCAGAGCTACGGGCTGGTCCGGATGATCCACGTGCTCGGCGACCGCCGCGACTATTTCGAGTCGATTCACGACGTGTGGGAGCTCTTCCGCGTCATCATCGAGCAGCGCAAGCAGCGCGAACTCAACCCGACGCT
>DATHRM010000039.1:0-16354 GCA_035465295.1 Woeseiaceae bacterium
ACTCAACCTGCAGGTCTCCGAACCGGCACGACTGTGCTTCATCATCTACCTGGCCGGCTATCTCGTGCGCCACAACAAGGACCTGCGCGAACGGTTCAGCGGCTTCCTGAAACCGATGATCGTGCTGAGCATCGCCTGCGCGGCCTTGCTGGCCGAGCCCGACTTCGGCGCCGCGATCGTGCTGCTGGCGACCGCGCTCACGATGCTGTTCGTGGCGGGCGCACGTATCCGCGACTTCCTGATCTTTTTTGCGGTGGGCACGGTGGCCATGGCGTGCCTCGCGGTGACGTCACCGTACCGCATGCAGCGGCTGACCGGCTTTCTCGACCCGTGGTCCGACCCCTACAACTCGGGGTTCCAGCTGACGCAGTCGCTCATCGCCATCGGCCGCGGCGAGTGGGTCGGCGTCGGCCTCGGCAATAGCGTGCAGAAGCTCTTCTACCTGCCGGAAGCGCACACGGACTTCGTCTTTGCGGTTTTCGCGGAGGAATTCGGGCTGGCCGGATCCAGCGTTCTCATCGGCCTGTTCGCCGCACTGCTGTGGCGCATCTTCCGGCTCGGCATTCGCGCTATCGAGTCGGATCGCAGTTTCGAGGCCTGCCTGGCCATCGGTATCGGCACGTGGCTCGGCCTGCAGGCGTTCATCAACCTCGGCGTGAACATGGGCATCCTGCCGACGAAGGGACTCACTCTGCCGCTGATCAGCTATGGCCGTTCGAGCCTCATCGTCACGATGATGGCGCTCGGCATGCTGCTGCGCATCCATCATGAGCTGATCGTCGATGCGTCGCAGCCGAATCGCCGGCGGCAACGCAAGCCTGCCTCCGGACGGAGCAAACGCAAGTGACGGGCCGGCCGATACTCGTAATGGCAGGCGGCACGGGTGGCCATGTCTACCCGGCGCTCGCGGTTGCGCGGGCACTGCAACGGCATTCACGCGATGTCGTGTGGCTGGGCACGCATCGCGGCCTCGAAGCCCGCGTCGTGCCGGCCGCCGGTATCAGCATGGAGTGGGTCAGCGTGCGCGGCCTGCGCCGCAAGGGCCTGCTTGCGCTGGTCATTGCGCCGGTCCAGCTCGCCTGGGCCCTTCTTCAGTCCCTGGCCGTCATCATTCGACGCCGCCCGGCCGCGGTGCTCGGCATGGGCGGCTTCGTCAGCGGGCCGGGCGGCGTCGCCGCCTGGCTCACCCGCCGGCCGCTCGTGATTCACGAGCAGAATGCCGCCGCGGGGCTCACCAACCGTCTTCTGGCGCGTCTTGCCCGGGTTGTGCTGCAAGCCTTCCCGGGCAGTTTTAATTCCAGCGTTCGCGCGGAGACCGTGGGAAACCCGGTTCGCGAGGACATTGCCGCCGTGCCCGCCCCCGAAGTGCGCTATGCCGAACGCGAAGGCCCGCTGCGGCTGCTCGTGCTCGGCGGTAGCCAGGGCGCACTGGCACTCAACCGGACGGTTCCTGCCGCGCTTGCGAGGCTGCCGCGGGAATTGCGGCCCGTGGTGCGGCACCAGTGCGGCACGGCGACGATCGAGAACGCCCGCGAGGCCTACGCGGCAGCCGGGCTCGATGCGGAACTCGTACCGTTCATCGAGGACATGGCGTCCGCCTACGCCTGGGCCGACCTCGTCGTGTGCCGTGCAGGAGCCCTGACCGTGGCGGAACTCTGCGCGGTCGGCGTGCCGGCGGTGTTCGTTCCGTACCCGGCCGCGGTCGACGACCACCAGACCGCCAATGCGAGGCCCATGGTGGAGGCGGGCTGCGCGGCGATCATCCAGGAATCGGAACTCTGCGATGCATCGCTCGCCGACGAACTGAAACGCTGGCTGACACCGCGCGCGGACCTGCTTAAGCGCGCACAACGGGCGCGTCAACTGGCGCGGCCACAGGCCCTGCAGCGCATTACGGAACTGTGCCTGCAGCTGGCGGGAGACCCGGCATGATCAACCGAATGCGTCGTATCCATCGCGTCCACTTCGTCGGCATCGGCGGGTCCGGCATGTCGGGTATCGCCGAGGTGATGCTCAGCCTCGGCTACGACGTGCAGGGCTCGGATCTCAAACCGAACAACCAGACCAGGCGCCTCGAACAGCAGGGCGCTACCGTATTCATCGGCCACGCTGAAGAAAACATTCGCGACGCAGACGCGGTTGTCGTCTCCAGCGCGGTCGATGAAACCAACCCCGAGGTTGCCGCCGCACGCGAGCAACTGATGCCGGTCGTGCCGCGAGCCGAGATGCTTGCCGAGCTGATGCGGTTTCGCTACTCGATCGCCGTGGCCGGCACCCACGGCAAGACGACGACCACGAGTCTCGTTGCCAGCGTGCTTGCCGAGGGCGGCCTCGACCCGACCTTCGTCATCGGCGGGCGCCTCAAGAGCGCGGACGCGAATGCGCGGCTCGGGCAGGGCGAATACCTCGTCGCGGAGGCCGATGAGAGCGATGCGTCATTCGTGCATCTGAAACCGATGCTCGCGGTCGTAACCAATATCGATGCCGATCACATGTCGACCTACGACGGCGACATCGGCCGGTTGCGTTCCGGCTTCGTCGAATTCCTGCACAACCTGCCGTTCTACGGGCTCGCCGTTGTGTGCAGCGACGACCCCGGCGTGCAGACGATAATGGGCAGTATCGGGCGCGCGATCGTCACCTACGGCCTCGACGAGGAAGCAGACCTGCGTGCCGGGAACATCGAGTTCGATGCCGGCATTACGCGCTTCGACGTGATCCGGGGCGGCGACAGGCCCGCCCTGCAGATCACGCTGCGGCTGCCCGGCCTGCACAACGTGCGCAATGCGCTCGCGGCGATCGCCGTGGCCGACGAGCTGCAGATTCCCGACGCCGCGGTCGTGAAAGCCCTCGAGAACTTCGAGGGTATCGACCGCCGTTTCCAGAGCCTCGGCGAGATCGAGACCGCCGCGGGCGAGATCCTGCTCATCGACGATTACGGTCACCACCCGACCGAGGTCGCGGCAACGCTCGCGGCCGCGCGAACCGGATGGCCCGACCGCCGTGTCGTGCTCGTGTTCCAGCCCCACCGGTATACCCGCACGCGCGACCTGATGGACGATTTCGCGCAGGTGCTCTCCGACGCGGATGTGCTCGTCCTGCTGGATGTCTATGCCGCGGGCGAAGCGCCGATTGCCGGTGCCGATGGCCGCGCCATCGCCCGCGCCGTTCGCTCCCGCGGGGCGGTGGAGCCCGTATTCGTCGAGTCACTGGACGAGCTGCAACCGGTACTCGCCGATATTCTCGAGGACGGCGACCTCGTGTTGACGATGGGCGCCGGCGATATCGGTGCCTATGCCGCGAGGCTGCCGAAGCTCCTGGGCAGCAAACCGAACCTCAAGGTGCACTCGTGACGGCGCCGCTGGAAACGATGCGTGCACGGGGCGAACTGCGGCGCGACGAGCCGATGAGCCGCCACGTGTCGTGGCGCGCCGGCGGCAGCGCCGATCTCTTTTTCATCCCGGCGAGCGTCGAGGATCTGCAGGCGTTCCTGCGCGAACTCGATCGGGACATGCCGATTTTCTGGCTGGGCGTCGGTAGCAACCTGCTCGTCAGGGACGGCGGCCTGAGGGGCGTCGTCATATCCGCGACCGGCATCCTCAGGAGCCTGGAGCGCATCGACTCCTACCTCGTGCGTGCCGGCAGCGGCGTTCCCTGCACGCAGCTTGCCCGGCAGTGCATACGCTGGGGGCTCGGCCCCTCCGAATTTTTCGCCGGCATTCCCGGCACGGTCGGTGGCGCGCTGACGATGAATGCCGGTGCTCACGGCGGCGAGACCTGGGAGCGCGTGGAGTCCGTGCGCACGATCGACCGTGCGGGCGAAATACACCTGCGCTCGCCGGCGGAGTATTCGGTCGGCTACCGCAGCGTTACGGGTCCCGGCAACGAGTGGTTCCTGGAGGCGACGTTCCGTTTCGAACCGGGGGTCACCGCGAGCATGGACGCCATGAAGAAAATGCTCGAGCGCCGCAAGGCGACTCAGCCGCTCGGCCTGCCGAGCTGCGGATCCGTGTTCCGCAATCCGCCGGGCGATCATGCCGCGCGACTCATCGAGGCTGCGGGACTCAAGGGTTACCGCATCGGCGGCGCGGAAGTTTCGCCGAAGCACGCCAATTTCATCATCAACACGGGCGATGCAACGGCGACCGACATCGAAGAGCTCATCGAGCATGTCCGGCAGACGGTCATCGAGCAGCACGGTGTCGAGCTGAAGCACGAGGTCCGCATCGTCGGCGAGGTGGCACGATGAGCCAGGTTCTTCGCACGACCGATACGCGGCGGGCGGTCAGCCAGGCGGGCGAATTCGGCCGCGTTGCGGTGCTGTATGGCGGCACCTCCGCCGAGCGCGACGTGTCCCTCGACACGGGCAGGGCGGTATTGAAGGCGCTGCGTGCGCGCGGCGTCGACGCGACGGGTTGGGATCCGGCGGAGCAGTCGCTGAGCGATCTCGAGGCAGCGGGTTTCGACCGCGTCTGGATCGCGCTGCACGGTCCCGGCGGTGAGGACGGCGCGATCCAGGGTGCACTGCAGTGGCTCGGCCTGCCTTACACGGGCAGCGGCGTGATGGCGTCCGCGCTCGCGATGGACAAAGTGCGCTCGAAGCGCGTGTTCGATGCCGCAGGAATACCCACGCCCGACTATGCCGTCGTTCGCAACCGCTCGCACGCGGTGCTGGCTGCCGAGGACTTCGGCTATCCGCTGATCCTGAAGCCGGCGTGCCAGGGATCGAGTGTCGGCATGAGCAAGGTGTTCGAGCCCGAGGACCTCAACGACGCGGTAGATCTCGCCCTGGAATTCGACGACGTGGCCATCGTGGAGCGCTGCATCGTGGGCAGTGAATACACCGTATCCGTGCTGCAGGGCGAGGCCCTGCCTTCGATCCGGATCGAGACGCCGCGTGTTTTTTACGATTACCGGGCGAAGTACCAATCCGACCGCACGCGCTATCACTGCCCCGGCGCCGGGAGCGAGGACGACGAACGGCAATACGCCGCCCTTGCCCTCGCGGCATTTGCCGAGCTGGGCTGCTCGGGCTGGGGACGCGTCGACTTCATGACCGGCAGCGATGGCCGGCCGCTGGTGCTCGAGGTCAACACGGTGCCCGGCATGACCAGTCACAGCCTCGTGCCCATGGCAGCGAAAACGAAGGGCATCGACTTCGAGGAACTCTGCTGGCGGATTCTTGAAACCAGCTTCGCAGACAACGCAGTTCACGATCACGTCAAAGGAGTGGCTCATGGCGCGTAAGCAGGCAAGACGCCGCAAGCAGAAGAAAGCCAGCAATTTCCGGATGCCGTCGATTCCGGTCGCGCGCATCCTGACGCCGGCAGTGGCGATCCTGATCGTGGTCGCCACCTACCATGTCAGCGGCAAGCTGCTCGACCGGCGCATCGAATCCATCGCGGTCAACGGGCCGTTTCAGCGTGTAACCGCGCTGCAGATCGAGGAAGCGATCAGCGACGAACTCGACGCCGGTTTCTTCGGCGCCGACGTCGGGCGCATGCAGGAGAAGATACAGGCGCTCACCTGGATCGACAGCGCGAACGTCGCGCGTCGCTGGCCGAACCGGATCGCCATTGCGGTCAGCGAGCAGGTGCCGGCCGCCATCTGGGGCGAGAGCGGTCTGCTCAACGTGCGCGGCGAGCTGTTCGTCACCGACGTCCGCCATATCCCGGCGGAACTGCCGCGTCTCAGCGGCCCGGACGATCGTTCGGGTGACGTCGCCCGCCGTTACCTCGACGTGCGGCAACAGCTGATCCCGCTCGGTCTCGACGTGCGCCGGGTACACCTGGATGCCCGCGGAGCATGGGACATGACCCTGACCAACGGCGTGGAAATTCGCCTCGGGCGCCGCGACGTGGACGAACGCACGGGGCTGTTCCTCGACGTGGTCGCCAACATCATCACGGGGCGGGCAGCGGACATCGACTACGTCGACATGCGTTACGGCAACGGCTTCACGATCGGCTGGGACGATGGCGCAGAGACACCCGTAACCGAGCCGCAGGACGAAGACCCGGCCATGCTCGCAGCGCGGGGTGCACCGTAGACATGCAAAAGCGCGGTGACAAGAACCTCATCGTCGGGCTCGACATCGGCACGTCGAAAGTCGTGGCGATCGTCGGCGAGCTGAATGACGACGGCCAGATCGAGGTCGTGGGGATCGGGTCACACCCGTCGCGCGGCCTGAAGAAGGGCGTCGTCGTGAACATCGAATCGACGGTGCACTCGATCCAGCGCGCCGTCGAGGAAGCCGAACTGATGGCCGGCTGTGACATTCATTCCGTGTACGCGGGCATCGCCGGCAGCCACGTGCGCAGCCTGAATTCCCACGGCATCGTGGCCATCCGCGACAAGGAAGTGTCGCCCGGGGACGTCGATCGCGTGATCGATGCCGCACAGGCCGTCGCCATTCCCGCGGACCAGAAAATACTCCACATCCTGCCGCAGGAATTCCTGATCGACAGCCAGGAGGGCATTCGCGAGCCGGTCGGTATGTCCGGCGTGCGGCTGGAGGCCAAGGTCCACATGGTGACGGGTGCCGAGAGTGCGGCACAGAACATCGTCAAGTGCGTGCAGCGCTGCGGCCTGGAAGTGGACGATATCGTCCTCGAGCAGCTGGCCTCGAGTTACTCGGTGCTGACCGACGACGAAAAGGAGCTCGGCTCCTGCATCGTCGATATCGGCGGCGGCACGACCGATCTCGCGGTTTTCCTGGGCGGTGCGATCCAGCACACCGCCGTCATCCCGATTGCGGGCGACCAGGTTACCAACGACATCGCGGTATCGATGCGCACGCCGACCCAGTACGCCGAGGAAATCAAGATCAAGTACGCCTGCGCGCTGTCGCAGCTCGCGAACCCGGACGAGACGATCGAAGTACCGAGCGTCGGTGACCGGCCACCGCGCAGGCTGGCGCGGCAGACGCTGGCGGAAATCGTCGAGCCCCGCTACGAGGAGTTGTTCGGCCTGATTCGCGACGAACTCAGGCGCAGCGGGTTTGAGGAACTCATCGCCGCGGGCATCGTGATCACAGGCGGCAGCGCGAAGATGGAAGGCGCCGTCGAACTCGCGGAAGAAGTATTCCACATGCCGGTACGACTGGGGTCGCCGCAGTACGTCGACGGCCTGATGGACGTGGTGAGAAACCCGATTCATGCAACCGGCGTCGGTTTGCTGCTCTACGGCTCCGAGAATCTGTCGAGGCGGGGGCGGCGCAGTACGCCGATCAACAACAGCCTGGGCGACGTCTGGGAACGTATGAAGGCCTGGTTCGGGAAACAGTTTTGATAGTTGGGAGGTTCGGCCACTGGCCGGGCCAATTAAACGGGGTTCAGTGAGTGCCCCTTAAGGACGATAAGCGGAGGAAGCTTGAATGTTTGAATTAATGGATGCACACAGCCAGAGTGCGGTCATAAAGGTGATCGGTGTCGGCGGGGGCGGCGGAAACGCCGTGTCGCACATGGTCGACGCGGGGATCGAGGGTGTCGATTTCATCTGCACCAATACCGATGCGCAGGCGCTGAAGGGGTCGCGTGTCAGAACGTCGTTGCAGATCGGCTGCAACATCACCAAGGGACTCGGTGCCGGGGCCAACCCCGACGTCGGCCGCCAGGCGGCCATGGAAGACCGGGACCGAATTTACGAGGTGATCGAAGGCGCCGACATGCTGTTTATCACCGCGGGCATGGGTGGCGGCACCGGCACGGGAGCGACGCCCGTCGTCGCGCAGGTTGCGAAGGAACTCGGGATCCTGACCGTCGCGGTCGTAACGCGGCCGTTCGGCATGGAAGGCAACAAGCGCATGATGATCGCGGACCAGGGTATCGCCGAGCTCGGCAAGTACGTTGATTCGCTGATCACGATCCCCAACGAGAAACTGCTGACCGTTCTCGGCGGCGAGACCACGCTGCTCGACGCGTTCCGCGCGGCAAACCAGGTTCTGCAGGGCGCTGTCCAGGGAATCGCGGAACTGATCACGCGGCCGGGACTCATCAACGTCGACTTTGCGGACGTCAGGACCGTCATGGCCGAGATGGGTATGGCGATGATGGGGTCGGGTACGTCGTCCGGCGAAGACCGCGCTCGTGAGGCAGCCGAGGCTGCAGTTTCGAGCCCGCTCCTCGAAGACATCAACCTGGCCGGCGCGAACGGCATACTCGTAAACGTCACCGCCGGTATGGACCTCTCCATAGGCGAGTTCCAGGAAGTCGGCGCGACCGTAAAGGAGTTTGCGTCGGACGACGCGACGGTCGTCGTCGGTACGGTCATCGATCCCGACATGACGGACCAGATTCGCGTGACGGTCGTCGCGACCGGGCTCGGGCAGGCAGCGGCAAACGCCGAATCGCCGATGCGCATCGTGCGCCGTCCGGCCGAGAAGCCGAGCGAACCGAACTACCACGGCTTCGACAAGCCGACGGTACAGAGGAAGCGCGCGGTTGGCGATGGCCTCGAAGGCTCGGGACTGCAGGAGGAATTGCTGGATATTCCGGCGTTCCTGCGGCGGCAGGCCGACTGACGACGGGGAGGGCGCCTCGCACGATACTCACTGACGTCGGGGCCACCGGAAAGACCCTCACCTCCGCTTTGCCGGCCCGGTAAACCCGGGCCGGCCCCTTATCTCTCCCGCCGCCGGCCACATTTTCGTGACGGCCTTATAGTGTAGCTATAAGAGCTTGAAAATCTTGAAGAGATTGCAAGCTGGTGGTACGCTCTTGCGCACCCCGCGTTGCCACATGGCTGTCACATTGGCTTCATTTATGTGGTTGGCTCGCAACAGACCGGACAAATTCAGAGCAGATTCAAAAAGTGCCCATGTTGCGACAACGCACCCTCAAGACCGCCATACGTGCGACCGGCGTCGGACTGCACAATGGCGAGAAGGTTTACATGACGCTGCGGCCCGCGGCGGAAAACTCCGGTATCACCTTTCGCCGTGTCGATCTCGAGCACCCGGTGGACATCCCCGCGGATCCAAGGCTGGTCGGCGAGACCATGCTTGGTACCACGCTCATCAAGGACGGCGTCAAGGTGGCGACCGTCGAACACCTGATGTCGGCGCTGGCCGGGCTCGGCATCGATAACCTGAACGTCGATCTTTCCGCCGGCGAAGTCCCGATCATGGACGGCAGCGCCGGGCCGTTCGTATTCCTGCTGCAGTCCGCCGGTATCGAGGAACAAAACGCGCCGAAGAAGTTTATTCGCATCAAGAAAAAGGTGCGTGTGGAAGACGGCGACAAGTGGGCAGAGCTCGTGCCGTTCAACGGCTTCAAGGTGAATTTCGAGGTGTTTTTCAATCACCCGGTGTTCAACAAGATCAGCCAGCACGCGACCATCGATTTCTCGTCCACCTCGTTTCTGAAGGAAGTGAGCCGCGCGCGGACGTTCTGCTTCCTGCGCGACGTCGAGGCGCTGCGCGAGCGCAACCTGACGCTGGGCGGCAGCATGGACAATGCCATCGTGCTCGACGATTACCGCATCCTTAACGAAGACGGCCTGCGATACTCGAACGAGTTCGTGATTCACAAGATCCTCGACGCGATCGGCGACCTGTACCTCCTGAATCACAGCCTGATCGGCGAATTCCGCGCCTACAAGTCGGGCCACGACCTGAACAACAAGCTGTTGCGCGCGCTGCTGGAGCAGGAAACGGCCTGGGAAGAGGTGACCTTCGAGAACGGGCGCAAAGCGCCGATTTCCTACGCGACGCCGTCCTACGCCTGAGCACTCTGCGGCATTCCCTTATTGGCTCGCCGCAGCGGCGACTCTATAACTACACGAGTTCACGCCGCGGATAATTGTCGACGTGCGAAAAAGAGTGCTCGTTTGCAGCGCAATGTTACTGCCGCTCTGCGGTTGCGCCCTCGGAACGTGGATCGCCGGTGCAGGGGAACCCGACACGGCGCTGGCCGCCACCTCCGGCTACGACTACAGCGTGCTTTTCAGGGCGTTCGAGAATCCCTGGGTCGGCAGGAGCTCCGCGGAGCTGATCGACGCGCTGGGCCCGCCCGACGCCATCTACGAGGCTCGGCACCAGTTCGCCGATTTCGACGCAGGCATCCCGGCATGGACCTATGTCTACGTTGACGGCGTGGCGTCGAACGGCGGCTGTATCGACGCCTATGTCGTCGATGCGCCAACCCGCACGGTGATCAAGTACTACTGTCGCTAGGTGTGCGGGCGGTGAGAGGCTCAGCCGGTGCCGCGCGCGACGCGGACGCTGCAGCGCGATACCGGCGCGCCCTGAGCCTTTGCGGCGGCGAGCAGCGCATCGGCCGAGAAGCGCAGCCGCGATGCCCACGCGGGCGAGTGGGTGAGTACTACGAGTTCGCCGTCGTCCCGGACATTGGCGGCGAGAATAGACGCCCCCTCGTCGGCGGGCAGCGCCCGGACCAGGGCGGTCGCGAGCGCGCCCATGTCCTGCGCGCGCCGCACGATGTTCGCTAAATCCCCGTCTTTACTCGGGTTTAGCAGGTTTTCGAGGCTCTTGGCCGCCATAACAGTGTGATCCAGGTCTCATTTTACGGACATTCGGGGTGACCGGAATCACCGTTATAACGCCCGATTCTTGTATTAAAAACCGACATTATGCATAGTTTGGCCACGACAAAGGCAAACCCGCCGAAAGGCGGGGGCGCAAAACCACCGGTCTACGGGATGCGATCCTAGGACAGCGGGGCTACCGACGCGATGATTGACTGCAAGTCACACACTATTTGCGGGCAACTTGATTGGCCAGAAGCCCGCCCCAAGGGGGCTTGCGGCAATAACAACAAGAAGTTGCACCGAGCGCATCCGAGGCGTACTCGATGAATGTTGTAATCTTCGGCAAGGGGCTGGGACAGCCCCGTCAACTCAGCCTGTCCGGCCCCCTGGCCGCGGCAGTTGTACTGTTGTTCGCGGGTATCATCACGGCCGCGGGATTCGCCGGGGGACACTGGTACGCCGCTGCAACGGGTTCGGGCGTGAGTTCCGGCGAGCTCGTCGGGCTCAACGAGGAACTGCATCGGGCGCGCGAGCAGATCGATACGATACGCCAGGAGAACGAAGACACGCTCGATGCGATGGCGATTCGCATCGCACAGATGAACGCGCGCATGATCCGCCTGGACGCGCTGGGCCGCCGCCTTACCGACATGGCCAACCTCGAAGACGGCGAATTCGATTTCGACGAACCGCCGGCAATGGGCGGGCCGGAGGAACCGGTATCGACCGGTTCCAACGTCGCCGTTCCCGACGTCGTCGAAGCCATGCAGACCCTCGACCAGCAGCTCGATAACCGCGAGGCGCAGCTCGGCGTGCTCGAAAGCGTCATCGCGAACCAGAATCTGAAAGAGCGGGTTTACCCGCAGGGCCGGCCGGTCAGTTCGGGGTGGATTTCCTCCTACTTCGGCAAGCGAACCGATCCGTTCACGGGCAAGCCCGCGAACCATACCGGTATCGACTTTGCGGGCAAATCGGGGGCCCAAGTGGTGGCCGTCGCGGACGGCGTGGTGACGTGGTCCTCGAAACGCTACGGCTACGGGCTCATGGTTGAAATCAATCACGGCAACGGCTACACGACGCGCTATGCGCATAATTCCGAGAATCTCGTTGCCATCGGCGACGAAGTCAGAAAAGGCCAGGTCGTGGCGTTGATGGGCGATACGGGCCGCGCCACGGGCCCCAACCTCCACTTCGAGGTGTTGCGCGACGGCCGGCGCATGAATCCGGTCAATTTCATCCGCAGCACATCGAACTGAGCACGGCCTGCTGCAGCATGCGCCCTCGCATGGCCTTGTAATCGGGGAATTTATCCTCACATTCCCGTTCTAAATAGCTTCCCGAGCGCTTAGAATACCGGCCTTTCCCAGCGTCTGCCCGGCAGCCCGGGCGCATGAAGCCGGCATACGAAATCCCTGCAGGAGTACCAATTGGCCACTATTTTGACCCGTATCTTCGGCAGCCGTAACCAGCGGCTGCTGCGGCAATACGGCAAGACCGTCAAAAAGATAAACGCATTCGAGGAGAGCGTTCAGGCACTCGACGATGCGGGCCTGCGCGGCAAGACCGAGGAATTCAAGCGTCGTGTGGCGGACGGCGAAACGCTGGAGCAGCTGCTGCCGGAGGCGTTTGCAGTGATGCGCGAAGCGGCGAAACGGACGCTCGGCATGCGGCCGTTCGACGTGCAGCTCGTCGGCGGCATGGTGCTGCATGACGGCAATATTGCGGAAATGCGCACCGGTGAGGGTAAGACGCTGGTGGCAACGCTGCCGGCCTACCTGAACGCGCTGAGCGACAAGGGCGTTCACATCGTGACGGTCAACGAGTACCTGGCCCAGCGAGACGCCGACTGGATGCGGCCGGCTTACGAATTCCTGGGCCTGACGGTCGGCGTGGCACGGTCAGGGCAGACCCACGAGGAAAAGCAGGCTGCCTATGCGTGCGATATCACGTACGCGACCAACAACGAGCTCGGTTTCGACTACCTGCGCGACAACCTCGCGTTTTCGCTGACCGACAAGGTGCAGAGAGACCTTAATTTTGCGATCGTCGACGAAGTCGACTCGATCCTGATCGACGAGGCCAGGACGCCGCTCATTATTTCAGGGCCGGCCGAGGCCAGCACCGATCTGTACGCGCAGATCAACAAGCTGATTCCGAAGCTCAAGGAGCACGTCGAACCCGAAGAAGCCACGAACTTCGATATCGTCGCGCGCAAGGTCACGCTCGTCGACGAGAAGGGCAAACCCGTCAAGTCGGGCGGTGACGAGGTCATGACGATCGAGGATGCGGTCGCCATCGGCGACTCGCGCAAGGCCGACGTCGTGCTCGTGAACGACGATGACAAGGTGGCGAAATGCCGGCTTGCGCCGCGCGGCGATTACACGAAGGACCTGAAGGCGAAACAGGCCCACATGACCGAAGAAGGGCAGGACAAGGTCGAGGGCCTGATGGCCCAGGCCGGCCTGCTCGAGGAAGGCGAGAGTCTATACGACGCCGGCAATATTCGCCTGCTGCATCATCTGAATGCGGCCCTCAGGGCGCATGCGATATACCAGCGCGACGTCGATTACATCGTCAAGGACGGCGAGATCGTGATCGTGGACGAGTTCACCGGCCGCACGATGGCGGGCCGGCGCTGGTCCGACGGGCTGCACCAGGCGATCGAGGCGAAGGAAGGCGTCTCGATCAAGCACGAGAACCAGACGATCGCGTCGATCACGTTCCAGAACTACTTTCGCCTCTACAACAATCTGTCCGGTATGACCGGCACGGCTGATACCGAGGCATTCGAGTTCCAGCAGATCTACGGACTCGAAGTCGTCGTGATCCCGACGCACAAGCCGATGATCCGCGACGACGCGCCGGATCTCGTGTATCTCACCGAGAACGACAAGTTCGAGGCCATCATCGAGGATATTACCGACTGCCGCGAACGCGGCCAGCCGGTATTGGTCGGCACGACCTCCATCGAGACGTCGGAACACCTGTCGTCGATTCTCAACAAGCGCAAGATCGACCACGAGGTGCTGAACGCGAAGCAACACGAGCGTGAAGCGCACATCGTGCAGCACGCCGGCCGGCCGGGGATGATTACGATCGCCACCAACATGGCGGGTCGCGGCACCGATATCGTCCTGGGCGGCAACCTCGAAGCGGAGCTCGCGGCCCTGGGCGAGGGCGCCGACGTCGACGCGGTGCGCGCCGACTGGCAGAAGCGACATGACGCGGTCCTCGAAGCGGGTGGCCTCCACATCATCGGTACGGAACGCCACGAATCACGCCGCATCGACAACCAGCTGAGAGGACGCTCGGGCCGCCAGGGCGACCCGGGTTCCAGCCGCTTCTACCTGTCGATGGAAGACACGCTGATGCGCATCTTCGGCGACCCGGAGCGCACCAAGAGCCTGCTGGCTCGCGCCGGCATGCGCGAGGGCGAAGCGATCGAGAGCAAGCTGCTGTCGCGCCAGATCGAGCGCGCGCAGCGCAAGGTGGAAGCGCACAACTTCGACATTCGCAAAAACCTGCTGGAATACGACGATGTCGCGAATGACCAGCGCAAGGTCGTTTACCACCAGCGCTCGGAACTCATGGCCGCCGACGAGATCGAGGATTCCGTTGCCGCAATCCGCGACGAGATCATCGCCGACACGGTGGCGTTGCACATCCCGCCGGGCAGCCTGGAAGAGCAATGGGATCCGGATGGGCTTTCGAAGGCCCTGGAAGCCGATTTCGGTCTCGATCTCGATATTGCAAAGCTGGTGGCCGAGGACAAGTCGATCAACGACGACGGCATCCGCGACTATTGCATCGAAGAGGCCCGGAAGGCCTATGCCGCGCGGGAACAGAGGATCGGCAGCGGGCTGATGCGCAACGTCGAAAAGCAGGTGATGTTGCGGCAGCTGGATCATCACTGGAAGGAGCATCTTGCGGCAATGGACCACCTGCGCCAGGGCATCGGCCTGCGATCCTACGCGCAGAAAAATCCGAAGCAGGAATACAAGCGGGAGGCGTTCGAGATGTTCGGCGCGATGATGGAGCAGGTGAAACACGACACCATCAGCATCCTGACCCGCATTCGCATCCAGGGCGAGGACGACCTGGCGGAGATGCAGCGTCAGCGCGAAGAGCAGCAGAAACTCAAGTTCCAGCATGCACAAGCGTCGGCGCTGGGCGCACAGGCGCCGGTACCGCCAGGTGCGGGCCAGGCGCCCGCGCAGCAGGGCCAGGCGGCCAGGCAGGGCCTCCCGCAGCAGGGGGGTGAGAGTGCGGCCGCCGTCGAAACGTTCGTCAGGGACGGCCGCAAGGTGGGCCGCAACGAACCCTGCCCCTGCGGTTCCGGCAAGAAATACAAGCGCTGCCACGGACAACTCAGCTGACCGCGGATGCGGCGCCTCCGAGTCGCAGCCGGCATTTTGCGCGATACGCGCGGCCATGTGTTGATCGCCGAGCGCGTCGGCGGCGGCCCGTTCCAGGGAATGTGGGAGTTTCCCGGCGGCAAGATCGGCGACGGTGAGAGCCCGGAGCAGGCGCTGGCCCGGGAACTCTCCGAGGAACTCGGCATTGAGCTGTGCGCGGTCGAGCGCTTCATGCATCTCGAGCACGATTACCCCGATCGCTCGGTATCCATCCACTTTTTCCTGGTCAGCGGCTGGAAGAACGATCCGGCGGGTCTCGAAGGGCAGGCGCTCTGCTGGGTGCCGCCCGCGTTACTCGGCGACCACGAATTGTTGCCGGCCGATGTGCCGGTGATCGAGGCGCTTCAACAGATGGCGAGCTGAAACGAGACGTCGTGGCCGGTCTGGACGGCCCGGCTTTCGATCGTCGACCACTCGAGAAAACGCACGGTAAAGCGGTGCTGGCTGCCGCTGATCTCGGGATAGAGCTCGCTGTTGTTGCTCAGGATCACCCGCAGCAGGCGGCCATGCGAGTCTTTCCTCATGCTGTGCTGGTACATGCCGTTGATCGCGGTCCTGTCCACCGGTTCGGCGCTCTCGCGGATCAGCCACAGCACCTCCACGACGGCGTCGCACAACGGCCGGATAGCGCCGATCCAGCGCTCCAGGTCCTGCTCGCGGCGCGCATAGGGCTGCCGCAGCCAGTGGTTGTACTCGGGGAGGTCGAACTCGCAGGTGCCGCCGGGTATCGAGTTGCGGTGCTGGATCGCGCGCAGGAACTCGCTTTCCTTCAGCGGCTGCAGGTATTGCGTGCCGATCGTCGAGACTTCGCCGCGGCTCTCGACGAGATTGCGGATGAGGCTCTCGAGGCGCTTGCTGTCGACGCCCGGCTGGCTCTGAAAGCGCTGCAGCATGTTGATGTGGTGATCCAGCTCCTTGTGGACCTCGCCGCGAACGTCGCCGCGCAGCAGGATTGCCAGTATCTCGAGCAGCGTGCTGATCGTCGCGCGCGTCGCCCAGCGCGAATCGGTCTCGGAGTTGTAGAGCATCTGCCGGTACAGGAACTCGAGGCGCAGGAAAGTGCGCATGCGTTCGCTCAGCGGGAGCTCGTAATAGGCCTGCCCGGACGCAGTGTGGGGGGTAACGTTTCCCGCAGGTTTCACCATTGGCATATTCTGACGGACGCCCCGCTGGCTGGCAAATGACGTCAAACGGCGACACGCTCAGATATCGCGCTCCGCCGCCTCGCGCAGATAGCGCCGGTGCAGTGCCAGGACCTGCTCACGGGTGTGGTCCAGATCGCCGTCGTTGGAGACGACGTCGTCCGCGATCTCCAGCCGCTCGGCGCGGCTCGACTGGGCGGCCAGCATGCGCCGCGCCTGGTCCTCGGATTCGGCGTCCCTCGCGAGCAGACGCGCCACCTGGGTTTCCTCGTCGCAATCCACGACGAGCACGCGATCCACGAACGCCCG
>DATHRM010000040.1:0-3531 GCA_035465295.1 Woeseiaceae bacterium
GCAGACGTGCGCCGCGAGGGAAACCTGGACGAGTGGGTGCATCTGCAAAACGAGCTCGATTTCAACCTCGCGGGCCATTTCCTGCACTCGGTTTTCTGGCGCAATATCGCACCGCCGCGCGGTGACGTCCCCAAACCGTCGCAGGATCTCGTGCGTCATATCGAAGAGGCTTTTGGAAGCTTCGACGACATGCGCGAGCAGTTCTGGGTTGCCGGCCGGAGCATAAACGGATGCGGCTGGATAGGGTTGGTCTGGGACTATACGAAGGGCGAACTGGCCGTCAGGCACATTCACGAACGCGATGGTGCGTCCGCCACCGACCCGGTGCCTGTGCTCGTCATGGACATGTGGGAACACGCGTATTTTCTGCAGCATCACGCCGAGAGAGAGGGGTGGTTGCGGGATTTCTGGGGCATGATCAACTGGTGGGACGTCAGCCACAATTTTGATCTGGTCAAGATGTACCGCCCAGCGGTCGCTATCGATCCCGAATTGTTGCACGAATAGGGGGAAGCTCGAACCTTGAACGCCCGCCTGCCGTGAGACGGAGGCATTGTTGCTCTGTGCGCAGGGGGCTATACGCGGCGTCAGGTTTGTAACCGAAACGGATTGGTATTGCTCGCGGCATTCGCTGCGCGCGTGTGAACTTATAAGGACAGCCAATAGCAATGTTGAGTATTCTGAATGAACTGAAACGCCGGAACGTTTTCAGGGTGGCAAGGGCCTACACCGTTGTTTCCTGGATACTCGTGCAGGTTGCCGTTGCAGTCTTCCCGGTCTTCGATGCACCGCACTGGGCCCTGAAGGTTCTTCTTCTGTTCATGGCGCTCGGCTTCCCATTGGTACTCCTTCTGGCATGGGCCTACGAACTGACGCCCGAGGGATTACGGCGTACTCCGGAGGCTACACACGTCGAAGACCGGAACTCGCGGTACTTCGATTCTGCACTCGTGGTGGTATTGATACTGGCGCTCATTGTCACGACGATTGGCGCGCACCCGTGGAGTTCCGCCACGATACCCGCCGGCGAGGGGCCGCCGGGCGATGGCGATGCGCAGGCAGCGCAAACCGTCGTGGCCGTCATGCCGTTCGCCAGCCTCAGCTCCGACACGGCGGCAGCGGCGCTTGCCACGGGCCTCAGCGATTCGATTCAGAATGTCCTGAGCGTCACATACGGGCTGGCCACCGCCGGCATGGCGTCGACGCTGATAGCCAGCGATGCAAAACAGGACTACGTCGAAATCTCGGAAACCATGTCTGTGGACTATCTCGTCGAAGGCAGTGTCCGGCAGAACGACGGGGAGATTCATATATTCGCGCAGCTGGTCGAGCTGCCGGAGGGTGACGCCGTATGGTCCGCGAGGTTCGAGTATTCGAAGGCCGGACTGGAGCCGGTACGCGACGAGATCGCGGCGAGCATAGCGGACGAGCTCGCCGGGCCGGTTGCGGCGGCGACTGAACCGACCGGACTGAGTGCCACGGCCTTCGAAGACTGGTTGCGGCTCCTGGGGCAGCTTTGTCGCGGCGGAACCGACAACGTGTCGAATGCCCTGGTGCTGGCCGACTCCCTGGTCGAACGCGCTCCGGCGTTTGGTCCCGCGCACGCTGCACGGGCCTATATCCTGGCCGCCCAGACCACGACGTCCAGTGACGTGGACTTCAACAATCGGGTCGCTGAAATCAACGGCCTGCTCGACGAAGCCATGGCCCTGGCCCCGTCTTCGCCACGGGTTCGACTCTGGCGTGCACGCGCGACGAGCCTGGTGACGCGGTGGGCTGGCAGTGAAGCGGCCCTCGAGCGTGTCAACAGGCTGTTCGAGGAAGTGCTGCGGGTATCGCCGCCGTCCGGGGATTTGTACGCGGCCTATGCAGAGCACAAGCTGGCCTGGAGCGCTACGCAGGATGCCCTGGCGTTGTCGCAGCGCGCGCTGGAACTGGATCCGCTCTCGCTGTTGCCGAACAGGATTCGCATTCTTGCGCTGATACGGTCGGGCAAGCGAGATCTTGCGGAAGCCGAAATCGACGAGCTGCCCGGGCCCCGGCGCGAAGCCGACCGTTTGCGCGCCGCACTGGCGGTCGCGCGCGGCGAACTTCGCGATGCGCTGGATGCCTACCAGAAAATCCCGGAGAGTGAGGAGGGCATCCTGCACCTGGAAGCGGTACGCCTGTGGGTGACGATCGGGGAGGCTGAACGCGCGATGCAGGTGATCGAGGCGCAGGAACCGACGCTCGAACGCGATATCTGGCGACTGGCGCTCGATCACCGGTATACGGACGCGTACGAACTGGCAAGAGACCAGCTGTCGCCGGATCATCCCGAAACGGCGCTGCTGATCGGTGTCCTCGCCATCGAGGCGGACGAATACGAAGCTGCCGTGGAGGTTTTCTCGCGGCACGTCCAGGGCTGGATCGAGGATGCGGGCCCGCTGCGAGGTCCGGCCGCGATTCGTTACGCACCCTGGTTTGCCAAAGCCTTGATGCAGGTGGACCGCGATGCAGAGGCGCGCCGGCTGCTGGACCGGCATCTCGCCGGGCTTATCGTCATCGAAGCTAACCTCTCGCCGGCCGAATCCGGGGTCTATTTTGCAGCCAACTATGCCGCTCGCGGACGTACCGCTGACGCCGAACTGGCGCTCGATCGAGCCGTTGATGACGGGTTTCGGCTGACGCTGGGCGCACTGGGCGGTCCCGTCGACATCACGCAAAGCACGCTGATGAGCAGTCTCGACCTCGATGCCAGTCGCATCCGGCGAGGTGAAGAACTTTGACAGTGCGGGTGCGGCGGAACCGATCACGGATTGTTGGAGGAACGGTTCTCGAACCGCGATCGATGCCCGGCAGAATCGCGGGCCGGGCCCGCTCCTACGGGGCAGGCGGGTCGGGGCGGGACAGGACGAACGCCGCCGCCGCGCCCAGCACGACGACCTGCACGACGACGACCACCGCAGGCGCCGCCAGCGCCAGCGAAATCACCGGCAAGGCCGCCATCGACGCCACGCTGACGACCTTCGCCCGCCGGCTGATTGCGCCATGCCGATGCCAGTTGTCGATCAGCGAGCCGAAGACGTGGTGATTCACCAGCCAGAAGTGCAGTCGTTCCGACGAGCGTGCGAACGCCACCGCGGCAACGAGTATGAACGGCGTAGTCGGCAGCAACGGCAGGGCGATGCCGATGGCGCCCAGCGCCAGGCACAGGAAACCAACGGCCAGCCAGGCGACGCGGGCGGTCCGGCTCAGCATCGGCCAGTGCGCAGGGATGAAAAACGAGGGAGTGCAGCCATGCGCGAACATTACCCGATCGGGGCTGTGGAAGGTCGGGAATCGCGCACCGGAGGTTCGAAAAAAGCGTCTTTGAAATACGCCGGACCCGGTGCTAACTTCATTGCTGGTAGTGAATACACCGGAGCGAACATTGAAAGGCAGTCAACGTGTAATCGATACGATGAACGGGTTGCTGGCCGCGGAACTCACCGCGATGGACCAGTATTTCATTCATTCGAGAATGTATGCCGACTGGGGCTTCGAGAAACT
>DATHRM010000041.1:0-9521 GCA_035465295.1 Woeseiaceae bacterium
TTACATCGAATGGGCGCAGAACCGGCAGGGGTATCGGTGGCCGGCCGAGCGCGTCGAGAAAGAGCTGGACCGCATTCTGCGCAACGCCTGGAACACGGTCTGTGAGCGCGCCGACGAGGACTGCAGCGCTCTTCGCGCCGCAGCCTACGCGGTTGCGGTCGACAGGGTGCAAACCGCGATGGCGCTGAGAGGATTCTGAACGACAACCACGGAGGAACACAATGGACTACAGGACATTCCTATCAAAACCGCGGGCGCTGGCGGTTCCTTTGCTGATTGCCGTCGCGCTGGCCGCCGCGAGCTGCGGCTCTGCGGACGATGAGCCCGGCCTGACGAACGTCGAGCCCCGCGAAGGTATGAGGGCCCCGGACGAGCCCGAGGTGCCCGTACCGGAGTCGGATAAAACCAGCCCCGTTCCCGTCACCAGCGGTAACGCGGCTCCGGGCGACACGGTGGCGCCGGTAGACAAAGAACTTTACGCCGTGGCGATAATCGGCCCGGCGAGCGGCAGCAGCGTAAGCGGAGAACTGCGCTTCCACCAGGATGGCGAGGACGTGTCCATCACCGGGACGGTACAGGGGCTGGCCCCGGGCGAGCACGGGCTGCATATCCACACGGTCGGCGATTGTTCGGCGCCCGACGCGTCATCGGCCGGCGGCCATTTCGACCCGGAGGACGACTCGCACGGTTCGCCGGACGAACCGATCGGCCGGCATCACCTCGGCGATCTCGGCAACATTACCGCCGACACGTCCGGTATGGCGAAGGTGAACAAGGAAGACGCCGAGATGTCGCTCGAGACCGGCGAGAACTCGATCATCGGCAGAGCCGTCGTCGTGCACGCTGACGCGGACGACTTCGTGTCACAGCCTTCCGGCGCCGCTGGCGCCCGCATCGGATGCGGTGTGATCGAACTCGATGTCGGTCCCGCCTACGAAGGCGAGAAAGACCTCTGACAGCAGATTCTTCGACATCATGAGCAACGAACGCCAGCCGCCGTTTCCGCCGCAGGATATCGACCCGCCGGGGCTCGAGTCCAGGATGGACCCGAAGCCTCGTTACCGGGCCGAGGACTACCGGGCCGGCGGCAAGCTGCGGGACAAGGTTGCACTGGTCACCGGGGGTGACTCCGGTATCGGGCGAGCCGTCGCCGTGCTGTTCGCCCGGGAAGGCGCGGACGTCGCACTCGTCTACCTGGAAGACGAACAGCCGGATGCGGAACGCACCGAGGCAGAAATAAGCAGGCACGGAGGTCGTGCATTGCTGTTGCCCGGCGACGTCGCCGACGCCGGTTTTTGCCGGCAGGCGGTCGACGCCGTGATCGACCGGTTCGGGAAAATCGATGTCCTGGTGAACAATGCGGCCTTCCAGAAACACCGGGAGGACATCTCGGAGGTGTCTGAGGAGCAGTGGGAACGGACGTTCCGCACCAATATTTTTGCGTTCTATTACCTCGCGAAATCCGCATTGAAGTACATGAAAGCGGGGAGTTCGATCATCAATACCGGGTCGATCACCGGCCTCGAGGGCAGCCCGGCGCTGCTGGACTACGCCTCGACAAAGGGAGCGATCCACGCATTTACCAAATCGCTCGCGAAAAATCTCGTCGATCGCGGAATTCGCGTCAACTGTGTCGCTCCGGGACCGGTGTGGACGCCGCTCAATCCTGCAGAACGCAGCGACGACGACATCGAAACCTTCGGCGCCTCGACGCCGATAGGGCGGCCGGCACAGCCCGAGGAAATCGCACCGGCCTACGTTTTCTTCGCGAGTAGCGCGGACTCGGGCTATATCAGCGGCCACGTGTTGCCGCTGCTCGGCGGCGATACGACGGCCGGCTGATCGAAACGCGTGCCGCCGGCGACTTCATTCTCCGAGATAAGCGAGTGCCTGCTCTTTTTCGTCGTAGCGGAACCGCTTGACGTCTGCATCGGTGAATATCTGTCCGATGAACGACAGGAACGCGGTAACCGCCGAATCTGAACAGATAGCCACCTTCGGCACACGATTGCCGTACTTATTGACGAACCGGGCGTGCGCGGAAATATCCGACAGGTGCTCGTAGCCCGGAAAGGACTCGGACCGAATCAGGACACCTTTCAAGGTCTCTTCGCGGCTGTCCATCGCGTCGACTTCCGCCGCGAGGGCGTTGAAATCGTTGACGCTCAGCGCGCCTTTGGGTTCGACCTGGAGGATTCCGTCCTGTTTGATCTGTGTGACCAGCATGTCTATTCCTCCCGCTAGTTCGCTTGTGGCTCTGTAGCCAGATGTACCGCGCCGCTACGAAGGCCAGCAGCAAATAAAAGATAAACATCGCTTATCCCTTGCATGTAAATCCGTCATGCGGCCTTGTAATTCTTGCCATCCGGCCGCGGCACTTACCGAAAGCGATCGGCTGCGCTTTTGGCGGCCGAGGAAAGCGACTTCCATGCATGTTCGGCGCCGGCACGCAGATCATCGAGCGCGTGCTCGCCGGAATTCTTGAGCTCGTCGAGTTTCTGCTCAGCGTCGTTGCGCTTGTGCTTGAGGTCCTGGACCTTGTCCTGGATCTCGCGGCGGGTATCCGCCTCGGCTTCCCGGCCCTTCGCTTCGAGACGCTCGATCTCCAGGCGCGCCTGATCGACTTGTGCTTCGATCTTGTCAACGAGTGCTTTGGTTTCCTTGTCCACGACAATTTCTCCTGTTTGAATGCACCTAACAGCGATGCAAAAGCTATGCCATGGTTTTCCGGTGTCGCGCGGCGGTTCACGGGAAGGTCGCCGGGACGCGCGCAGTGGCGCCGAACTCTCGCGGCAGGCGGGGCGGCATGGTTCTTGCTTGGCTATTGGAAGAGCCTGTAAAGCAAGTCACTCGATTGTAAGAATTACGTAAGACACCGCGAATGCCGGAACTGCCGAACATTCACATACTTTTCGTACTGGTTCTGACGTTCGTGGCCCTGGCGCTTTTCGCGACCGACCGCCTGCGGCTGGACAACGCCGCGCTGCTGGTATTCATCGTTCTCCTGGTCGGATTCGCGGCTGCACCCTACTCGTTGCAGGGCGGCGGAACATACGACCCCGTCAGGCTTCTGGAGCCTTTCGGCAATGAAGCCCTGGTCGCGGTCTGTGCCCTGATGGTGCTCGGCAAGGGCATCGAAACGACGCGCGCGCTGCAGCCTCTAATCACTTTCGTCTCGCGCCAGTGGGGGCCACAGCCGAAGCTGACGATGCTCGTGATCATGGTGGTCGCCGCGGTGCTGTCGGCGTTCATGAACAACACGCCCATCGTCGTTCTTCTGTTGCCCGCCCTGATCGCCGTTGCCCGGCAGAATGACGTGGCACCTTCCAGGTTGCTGCTGCCCATTGGCCTGGTGACCATCATAGGCGGTATGTCGACCACTATCGGCACGTCAACCAACCTCTTGATCGCAACAATCAGCAAGCAGGTTGCCGGCGTGCAATTCGAGATGTTCGATTTTTCCTGGTACGTGCTGATAGCCGGCAGCGCGGGCATCGTCTACCTCTGGCTGGCTGGGCCGAAGCTGTCGCCGCAACGGGCGGACAGGCCCGAGAGCGCGCCGGGACGGGAATACCTCGCCACGCTGCGAATCCGGAAAGGATCGAGTACCGACGGCGAGACCGTGGCGGAGTTCCTGAAGTCCTGCAAGCATACGCTGGCGATCGATCGAATCGAGCGCGATGGCAGTATCGTGCCATTGCCGACGGTCACGCTGCGAGCGGGCGACGTCGTCTACGTTCGCGGCTCGCGCGATGCGCTCAAGGAAGCCGAGCACAAGCTCGAGGTCTCGCTGACGGATCCCGAGACCGACGAGTACAGGCGCCTGGTAAACGAACCGCAGCTCGCAGAGTTAGCGATCGGGCAGCATTCCGAACTGCTCGGTAAGACGCTGCGCGAGGCGCGGACGCCGGATCGATTCGGGATTACCGTCGTCGCGCTGCACCGGCCCGATCCACGACGACGGCGGCAATCTCGATCGCTGCTCGATATCGAATTGCGGGAGGGCGACATCCTGCTCTGCGAGGCCACGGAGCCGCAGCTCGGCGAGGCGGTTGCAAAAACCGACTTGCTCCGGCTTCACGGTTCGAGCGAGCTGCCGCCGACGTCGAGGTCGTGGATTGCGCTCGTAATTACGGCCGCCGTGGTTATCGTTGCCGCGCTGCTGGGCATCGAGACACGCACGGTCGTCCTCGCGGTGTTGTTCGGCGCCAACCTGAGTTTCATTACGCCTATCGGTTACCAGACCAACCTTCTCGTCTTTTCCGCCGGTAACTACCGTTTCAGTGATTTCGTAAAGGTCGGCGGACCGTTGCTGGTCGGTATGCTGCTCATCTTCGCCTGGCTCATATCCATTCGCTTTTCACTCTGACCGGCAGGCGTGCGCGACAGACCAGAAGCGTCGCAGCCTGTTTCTCCTGCTCAATCTGCAAGTGGGCCGATTACTCCCTGTTGCTCCAATTCGCGAACCGCAGCGAGTTGCTGCGCAAGGTCCTCGTGGACGACATCACGGATCACGTAAAAGTCGGGATGGTTGCGCAGCTCTTTCATGTGCGGACTATGTTCGACCTGGATCATCCACTGGGCACGCATACCGGATTCGACGCTGGCACGCAGCGTCGCCAGCGCCCGCTGGAAATGTTCCTGCCGGGCATAGATCTCGGCCTCGAGGAACCCGAATGCACGAGGATTGATGCCACGCTCCTCCATGAGCGCGAGAATTGCGTCGAGTATGGCGTGGGAACAATCGCCCTGGCCGGTGCGTTCATAGGCGAGCGAGAGATTCATCGCCTGGAAGACGTTGTTGCGCAGCACCCGCGGTCCATCCTCGCAGGATAATCCTGGCCAGTCGGCTTTGCCCATGTCGATAGCCTCCTGGTCGTGGCCGAAACTCACCAGAGTGACCAGCGATGTGTTGTTTCCCGGCGCCATGGCTTGCATCCTGCGCGCGATCGCTACCGCGTTTTCTTCGTCCTGCAGTGCCCGATACAGGAAGGCCTTGCCAACAAGCACGTCGACCTCGTCGGGACCCCTGCGCACCCCCTCGTCGAGCCAAAACCGCGCCTGTTCGTAATCCGCCAGGGACAGGTAGGCCATGCCGAGCAATCTGAATCCGGCAAGATATGCGGGATCGATCTCCAGGGACTTGCGGTAGAGGCGTAGTCCTTCAGCCAGGTTGCCGGTCGCACTGTAAGCTTCGCCAAGCGTAACGACGATGACCGGTGACAGTGGATCCAGCAATCGGGCTCGCTGCAACATGGGGATGGCCGCATCGGGATCGCCGAGCCCGTTTATCAGAATGTCGCCGTACCAGTGATAGGCTTTCGCCTCGTTCGGATCCATGGCGACAGCGCGCGACAGTGCGGCCGCGGCACCCTCGATATTGCCCTTCAGGCTGCGGATGAGTCCGAGCGACGCATAGGCAGCGCCCAACTTGTCATCCAGCTGGAGCGTTTTTTCGATAGCGGGCTCCGCAACCCGCAGCGCATCATCCAGCCCGATGTGTCCGTAGCTATTCAATAACAGGTTGGCGTCTGCGAGCCCGAGCCAGGCTGACGCATATTCCTGATCGATATCGAGAGCCTGACGGAAGTACTCCGCAGCTCTTGTCAGGCTCCGCCGCGAACGACGTGCCATGTGCTGTTTGCCAAGCAGGTAAGCTTCCAGCGCCGGAAGGCTGCGTGTCGGCGCACGTCGCGACTCGGCTTCGTTCCCCGTCGTAAGCAACGGGTTCAACGCATCAGCGATGCTGTTTGCGATCTGGGTCTGAATTTCGAAGACATTGGCTGCGGTGAGTTCGCGCTCATAGGTGTTTGACCATAGGTGCGAATCAGTGCGTGCCTCGATCAATTGCGCCGAGATTCGAACCTGGTTTCCGGCCTTGCGGACCGACCCCTCGAGGATATGCGCTACGTCGAGCTGCCTGGCGATCGTGGGCAGGTCGAGATGCTTGCCCTTGAAGGAAAACGACGAAGACCGCGAAACGACTCGCAGCCCCGGACTTTGCGCGAGCATGCCGAGAATCTCCTCGGAAATGCCGTTCGAAAAGTACTCCTGCGCCGGATCGTCGCTCATGTTTTCGAAGGCCATTACCGCGATCGATTTCTCCACGGGGGTTTCGGGCCACCACGTAAGCCAGGCAAACACAAGGAGCGCCGCCGCGAGTATGGAGATGATGATGAAGTCGAACCGGCGTCCGGTCAGGCTGCCTGCCGGACCGGCTTTCGCGTCAGCCGGATCGCGTGTGACTCCCGAATCGGTGATTTCGAAAAACCAGGAAATGACGAGCACGATCGGCAGGCCGAGCACGAGCATCGCGAGGACCAACGGGCCGACCCAGCCAGGGACGTCGATCAGGCCCGACAGGACTTCCGTTACCTGCAGGATCAGCCACGACGTCACCAGGTACAACGCCGCCATGCGCAGAACATTGCGGCGTCTGAGCTCGGACCAGAGTTTCATGGACTGGTGCTAAACCGTGCCTGAAAAAAGTACCTTACTGCGAGAAAAAGCCGGTCGCCAGTCGCCGCGACTTGATGGCCGCCACCGGAACCCGTCGAGCCATGCTGCGAGGGTTGCCCGCAGCTTGAAAAATCCATTCTTGCACCAATAAACAGTGGGTAGGGGAAACCGCGAGAGGAGATACAAATGACTACCGCAGTTGTAGCAACCTACAAAGACAAGAAGGCAATCACCAATGTCGAAGACGATCTTGCGTCGCTGGGTATTCCCAACGAAAAGATCAAGATCGACAAGGAAAACCACAAGATTCGCATAATGGTCCCGGAAGCGACGAAAGCCGAGATCCTGGAAGTACTGAATCGCCACAAACCGACAGAGATTCACTAGTCGGCTGATTGCCTGAGGCCGGCAGTGCCGGCCTGCCCGCGTCCGGTACGCGTTCGCGCCGGGTGACAGGGCTCGTGTATATTTCGCTCTTTCAGACTCGATAGCAGCGGAATCAATGGCACGCGACAAACGCTTCTGGACGCTTCTCGTAATTTTCCAGGTCTTTTTCGGGCTGGTGGTATTTGCGTTCACGCGCGAATACTACAAACCCGACCCGCGGCCGGTCGCCGGCCACCCGCAGATGGGAAATCCGTCAAATGCGCCGGTAGCCGGCTGGTCGCGCGGCATGACGGCAACGGACATCTCGCGACTCAGCTCTCCCGGCCTGGTCGAGTCAGCGCCCAGCGACCCGGCTGAAATCTATCGCCGGGCCGAAGAGTTTTTCGCCAACAGGCAATATCCGCAAGCGGCCGAGCTGTATGAACGGCTGCTGACCTTCAGCCCGAACGATGCCGAGATCCACAACAACCTGGGGCTCACCCTGTTTTATATCGGACGGGCGGACGATGCGCTGCAGACGCTCAACGAGGGCGTGGCCGTGAACCCGGAACACCAGCGTATCTGGCTGACCCTGGGCTACGTGAACAGCCAGCTCGGCAATACGGATGCGGCCAGGAAAGCGCTGACCAGGGCGACGGAAACCGGCGGCAACGCGTCGATCCGTGAAGCGGCAATGGAGATGCTCGCAGAGCTGCCGTAGATTTTGTCTCATTCGTAACCATTGCCAGCGGCGATGAGTGTGGCACTCTGAACGACTTCGAAACCGCGCCACACAAACCAGTGTTCAATAAAATCCTCGTCGCCAATCGCAGCGAGATCGCGATCCGCGTGTTTCGCGCGGCGCAAGAGCTGCACATTCCCTCCGTCGGCATCTATTCGGCCGAGGATCGCCTGACCCTGCACCGTTTCAGCACGCGGGAAGCGTACCGCGTCGGCAAGGGCAAGGGGCCAATCGAAGCCTACCTGGACATGAAGGACATCATCCGGATCGCCAGGCTGTCCGGTGCGGACGCGATCCATCCGGGCTACGGGTTTCTTTCCGAGAACCCCGGCTTTGCGCACCTGTGCGCGGAGTCCGGCATCACCTTCATAGGGCCGTCGCCGGAGATCATGCGGCGGCTCGGCAACAAGGTTGAAGCGCGCGCCCTGGCCATCGAGGCCGACGTGCCGGTTATGCCTGCAACAAAGCCGCTGCCCGACGATGGCGCCGAGATCGCCCGGCTTGCCGGCGAGATCGGTTATCCGCTCATGCTCAAGGCGAGTTGGGGCGGCGGTGGCCGCGGCATGCGCGTCATCGAGGATGAGTCGGGCCTGATCGAGCAGGTTGCGGCCGCACGCCGTGAGGCCGGCGCCGCATTTGGCAACGACGAGGTCTACCTCGAGAAACTGGTTCAGAATGCGCGGCACGTCGAGGTGCAGATCATGGGCGATCTGCACGGGCAGGTCGTGCACCTGTTCGAACGCGACTGCACGGTGCAGCGCCGGCACCAGAAGATCGTGGAGCGGGCGCCCTCGCCCTACCTGTCCCAGGCCGAACGCGACGAAATCTGTGCTGCAGCCGTGCGGCTGGCGCGGTCGGTGCATTATTCCAACGCCGGCACCGTCGAGTTTCTGCAGGACGTGGACACGGGCGAGTTCTATTTCATCGAGGTCAATCCGCGTATCCAGGTCGAGCACACCGTCACCGAGCAGATCACCGGCCTCGATCTCGTCAAATCGCAGATCCGGATCGCGGCCGGCGGCCGCATCGGCGACGTCGAGTCATCGGGCATCCCCGAGCAGAACCAGATCGGCATGCGCGGGGCAGCGATCCAGTGCCGAGTGACGACCGAAGACCCGCGCAACAATTTCATTCCCGACTACGGCCACATCGTCGCCTATCGCAGCCCGGCCGGGCCCGGCATCCGGCTCGATGCGGGCACGGCCTACTCGGGCGCGGTCATCGGCCGACATTACGACAGCTTGCTCGTAAAGATCACGGCGTCCGGCGTGTCGGAAACGGAGGCGGCGGACCGGATGTTGCGCGGCCTCGGCGAGTTCCGTGTGCGTGGCGTGGAAACGAACCTCGCATTCCTGAGAGCCCTCATCTCGGACTCGCGCTTCATCCGCGGCAACTACAACACGCGCTTCGTCGACGAGTCGCCGCACCTGTTGCTGCTGAAGGCCGACGCCGGCCACGGCGGACATCTCATGCACTACATCGGCGAGGTCGTGGTGAACGGCAACCCCCAGGTTGCGGGGCGCAGGATGCCGAAGGTGATGAAGAAGCCGAAGGCGCCGCCTATAGAGCTGCAACGCCCCGTCGACGGCGTGCGCCAGATCCTCGAATCCGGCGGCCCTGACGCCGTTGCCGAGTTCATGAAGCGCAGCAAGGTTCCGCTGATAACGGATACGACGTTCCGCGACGCGCACCAGTCGCTGATGGCGACACGGATGCGTTCGGCCGACATGTTGCGCATCGCCCCCCATTATTCCCAACTACTGCCGCGGCTCTTCTCCGTCGAGTCATGGGGCGGCGCGACGTTCGATGTCGCGATGCGCTTCCTGAACGAAGACCCCTGGCAGCGGCTTTCCGAGCTGTCGGCGGCCATGCCGAACCTCATGCAGCAGATGCTGCTGCGTGCGTCGAACGGCGTCGGCTATACGAATTATCCCGACAACGTCGTGCGTTTTTT
>DATHRM010000042.1:0-8549 GCA_035465295.1 Woeseiaceae bacterium
AAACAGCGTGTTCTTCGCCTCTGATTTCTTGAAATTTACGCGCAGAGGCGGAAAAGGGCAGACACGCGGCTGGCGCCGGTAGTTTCCCCGGGTGCGTATGCCGATGTCGTATTCGACGACGCTGCCGTCGGCCTCCGTATAAGCCAGGGTGGCCGGCAGGTAATCCTCATCCGGCCGGTGTCTGAGCAGGGCCTTCATCGGCGCCCTGATCGTAATCTCGATCACCGAGTCGTCCTGGAAGAGGGGGTCGGGCTCGCCAGGCTCGAGGGCCATGGCGACCGGGGCGGCGAACAGCAGCGCGGCAACGAACAGGAATGTGCGGCAATTCAGCATGGGTTCATCCGGGTCCCGCCAGTATCGATAGTGCAAAAGTCTAGCATGCAGAAGCAGGTTGCGACGGATGGCGAGAGCGGCAAATTGCCGCACGCTCTGCATATAACTACACTGGTGGGCGGAACCGCCTGGCTGGATAAATGATTCGACACCTGACCCGATCAATCGCGCTGCTTCTGGCCTGCTCGCTGCCGCTCTCGGCGTTTGCCGGCCAGTGGCAGTACAGCGGCGCGGAACGTATCGTCGCTGTTTCCGACATCCACGGTGCGTATGACGCCCTGGTCGCCACGCTGCAGAACGCCGAGGTCCTGGACGCGGACCTCGGCTGGTCGGGCGGCCCGACGCACCTCGTCATCGTCGGCGATATCCTCGATCGCGGTCCGGACTCGCGCGAAGCGATGGATCTTCTCATGCGGCTCGAAAAGGAAGCGGAAGCGGCCGGCGGCATGGTGCACGTGCTGATCGGTAATCACGAGGCAATGAACCTCGTCGGCGATCTGCGGTACGTTTCCAGGGAGGAATTCGCGGACTTCGCCAGCGAGGAGACCGACGAGGAGCGCGAACGGTGGCTGGCCGAGTATGCGAACGACGAAAACCCAGGTGGCGAAGTCACCGACGAGCTTCGCCGCGAATTCGACGAGCGCTTTCCCGCGGGATATTTCGCGCACCGACGCGAGTTCGAGGCGGACGGCACCTACGGCGAGTGGTTACTGTCGCAGCCCGTCGTCGTCGTCATTAACGACACGGCGTTCGTGCACGGCGGCCTGTCGCCGATGATCGCCGACATCGGGCTCGACGGCGTCAATGCGACGCTGGCCGGCGAACTCGAGCAGTACGTCGAGAATCTCGAACCGCTTTACGACGCCGGTGTGCTGACGCCGATGGACAATTTCTATACGCATCCGCGGATCCTGCAAAACTACATGCCGCCGGTCGATGCCGATGGCGCACTGCTGGAACTGATCGCCGAAACGCGGAAACTTGCCGCATCCGACGTGCACGCGCCGGAAGGTCCGCTCTGGTACCGCGGCAATGTTGCGTGCTGCCGCCTCGTGGAGGAGGAACGCCTGCAGGCCGCCCTCGACAAGATTGGCGCCAGGCGGGTCGTCATCGGGCACACGCCGACGCAGGGGCGCCGGATCCTCGAACGCTTCGACGGCGACATCATCGAGGTGGATACCGGCATGCTCACCGAACGCTATGGCGGCAGCGGCAATGCGCTGATCATCGAGGGTGACCACCTCGCGGTCATCAGCGAGGACAGCGAGGAAATCACGGCGCCGCAACCGCATCCCCGGCAGGTCGGCAGTCGCCCCGGCGGGTTCCTCTCGGCGGACGCGACCGAAGCCCTGCTCGCTTCCGGCGAGATTTCCAACGAGCGCGAGGACGCCGCCGGCAGGACGGTGGTTACCGTGAGTGACGGCAAGCGCAGCCTCGACGCGGTATTCGTGAAGCGCGAAAACAGGGAGACCTACCCGGACCTCGCAGCGTATCGCCTGGATCGCCTGCTCGAACTCGACATGGTTCCCGTCACGGTGAAAAGACGCCTGGGCCGCCACGAGGGATCGCTGCAGTTCCTGCCGCCCCAGCTCATGACCGAGCAGGAGCGATCCGAAGCGGGCCGCGGCGGCTCCGCGAACTGTCCGCTGCCGCAACAATGGTCGGCCATGTACGTGTTCGACGTGCTCATTTTCAACGAGGGCAGGACCCCCGACCGTATCAACTACCGGACGGACGACTGGCAGCTGATCCTTGCCGGCCACGACCGCGCGTTCAGCAACGACAAGAACCGGCCACGGCACCTCGAGGGTGTGGACCTCGAGGTCGGAGAGGGCTGGAGAGCGGCGTTACGTGCGCTCACGGACGACGTCATCGAACGGGAATTCGACGGCATACTCGACACGCGCCGCCGCAACGCCCTGGCTGCCAGGCGCGACGCGTTGCTCGCGGACTAGCTTTCTTCGTCGTCGCTCAGGACGGCGATGCACTCGATCTCGACCCGGGCGTCCAGCGCCAGACCGCTGGCGCCGAGCGCGCTGCGTGCGGGCGGGTTTTCGAAGTACGTCCGGTATACTTCGTTCATGGCGCCCCATTCCGCCATGTCGGCGAGGAAGACGGTGCATTTCACGACCCGGTCGAACGACGACCCGAACGTCTCGAGAACCTGCCCGATGTTGTCCATGGTCTGCCGCGTTTCGCCCTGGATACCGCCTTCGGCGAGGTCCATCGTGCCCGGGATGACGCCGATGCTGCCCGAGAGGTACAGTGTATTGTCCACCCGGACCGCGGAGGAAAACGGCAGGTCGAGGTCCTCGGTGCCGGGCGCCTGCAGGTATTCGACGTCCGCATCCTGGTGTACATGCACTTCGCAACCGCTGGCGAGCAGGGCGGCAACGAGCAAAACGATCCTGTTCATGAGTCTTTCCTCCGCAATCAGATAGTACCGGCGGCAGCGGCCGCCTTGATTTTGTCCGCGGCGCGGAACGCGAGCGCCATGATGGTCATCGTCGGCTGGCCCCTGCCGGACGTCACGAAGCTCGAGCCGTCGCAAATAAACAGGTTGGGCACGTCGTGGCTGCGATGGTCGCGATCGATAACCGAGGTATTCGGGTCGTCGCCCATGCGGCAGGTGCCCAGCAAGTGCGCGCCGCCTTTGCTGGGCCCGTTTTCGAACGGCCAGTATTGCAGGGCGCCCGCCGCGTCTGCCAGTTCCAGGGCGCGATCTTCGAGAAATTCCGCCATGGCCAGGTCGTCGTCATGATCGAGGTAAGTCACGCGCAGGCCCGGTCGGCCCCAGCGATCGGTTGCCACGGGATCCAGCGTGATGTTGTTCGAGTCCTGCGCGAGCGATGTTGTGCTGCCAACGAACGACATCTGGCGCGTGAAGTTGTGCGCGATCGTGTCTTTCCAGGCGGCGCCCCAGGACGGCACGTCGGGAGGCATTCCCATCAACGAATGCAGGATCGGCGTCGCGGACCACAATGGGCGGGCGTCGATGCCGCCGCCTCCGTAGAAGCCGCGTGACTCGTCGTTGTCGTAGAAGTCGTGGATGATACGGGTCACCTGCACGCCTTTGTAGTCGTTCAGTGGCTGTTCGAATATGGCATTGACCACGCAATGCGCGTTGAACATCAGGTTGCGGCCGACGAAGCCGCTCGAATTTGCGAGACCGTCCGGGTGACGGTCGCTTGCCGACATCAGTAGCAGCCGTGGCGTTTCGGCGCCGTTCGCGCATACGACGACGGCACGCGCTTTTTGTGCCCGCTCATTGCCGGCGGCATCGTAATAAAGGACTTCGCTGGCGCGGCCCTGCTTGTCGGTTTCGATACGGAACACGGCAGACTCGGCGCGAATTTCACAGTTGCCGGAGGCTTCCGCGAGAGGAATCATGGCGGCAAGCGTGGACGACTTGGCTCCGACCTCGCAGCCGAACCACATGCAATAGCCACACCTGATGCAGGCGGGCCGTCCATTGTGGGGGCGCGTGAGAATCGCGTGAGGCTCGGGCTGGGCGGTGAGCCCGAGCTTTTTCGCGCCGCGTTCGAGCAGTACGCCGGACGACTTGATCGGCATTGGCGGCATCGGAAAGGGCCTGGAACGCGGCGCGTCGTTCGGTCCTGGCGCACCCGACACACCGATTTCCCAATCCACCCTGGTGTAGTAGGGCTCGAGTTCGTCGTAGCTGATCGGCCAGTCGGCGAAGTTGGTGCCTGAGATAGGACCGAGGACGCTGCGCTCTTTGAAGTCGATCTCGCGAAAGCGCCAGAAGTTGCCGGTGAAATGCGTGCTCGATCCACCCACGGTCTGGGCATACTCCGCGGGCGGCTGTGGCCGGGCCGTGGCCGACTGGTCCGCCGTATGTCGAAAGGTCTGGCCGCTGAGGTCGCCATTCAATTCGTAGCGGAACAGGGTGGATAATTCGTCGTGCCCGAAGTCGGCCGCCTTCCGGTAGGGTCCCTGTTCGAAGACGACGACGCTGAAGCCGGCAGTGGAAAGCTCCTTCGCGAGAATGCCGCCTGCGGAGCCCGAGCCGACGATTGCGAAATCGACCGGCTCACGCAGGTCGAACGGCGGGTTATTCGACATCGCCGGCGCCTCCGTACACTTCTTCATCGTAGTGCCCGAACGGGTATTCCCACGCACCGTTATGGCCCTCGAAGCCGACCAGCTGCCAGCCCAGGTGGTCCCGGTTGCCGCCGTATTTGCTCATCGCGAAAAATCCGAAAATCGTCATCTCACGCATGAGCCCGAAGAACTCCGAATCCTCGATCTCGCGCAAGCGGGCATCCTGCGCGCCGGGCGACAGCTCCGCGAAGCGCAGGTCTTTACCGATGGCGGCATTAAGCCGGGCGAGCCCGGCGCGCACTTCGTCCAGCCGGACATTCATGTCCGCGGCGAGGGCGTTGTCGAAGAAGTAGACGACCCCGGCTTCCGTCGCACCGGGCGTTTCGGTGGTCGGTATGATGCGTGCGGCCACGGCCTCGATATCTGCGGCTTCCTCCGCCGACAGCGACCGGAAAGCCGCGGAACTCTCTTTCGCCGAGCATGCTGCCTGCGCGATGGCCGCCACTGAAGTGCCAGTCAGCCGGACAAAGGTCGACGCGGTCAGGGCGCTTGCAGAAAACAGGAACCTTCGTCGCGACAGCTCGTTATTATTATTCATGGCGAGCCTTATGCGGGTGATGGCGACGTATAATGACCGCATTGATGCGCAGGGCGCAAGCCGGAGAATCGATGGGACGACTGACGACGCACATTCTCAACACGGCAGAGGGATGCCCCGCCGCCAGCGTCGCTGTCCGCCTGTTTGCCGTCGATGGCGAGCGCAGGCTGGTCGCGTCCACGGTGTCGAACGCCGACGGCAGGACCGACGAGGCGCTGCTCGAGGGCGACGCCATGAAGAGCGGCTGCTACGAACTCGAATTCGATATCGGGCCCTATTTTGCCGCCCGGCGCATGGCAACGGGCGAGCCGGCCTTCCTGGACACGGTCGTCGTCCGTTTCTCGGTCGCCGCCGGCGAGCACTATCACGTGCCGCTGCTGGCTTCGCCGTGGAGCTATTCGACGTACCGGGGCAGCTGAGTACGGTGGCCTCGACCCCATCAAGCGGCACGGCGGCGAGCGGCAGCATCCGTTTCGTGCTCGACGGCGAGATCGTGGAACTCGATAACGTCGATCCGACGCGCACGGTGCTGCAGTTTCTTCGCGAGGACCTGCGCCGCACGGGCACGAAAGAGGGCTGTGCCGAGGGGGACTGCGGGGCATGCACGGTCGTCCTTCTTGAACTCGGGGACGACGGCGACGCCCTGTCGGTCAGGGCCGTCAATTCCTGTATCCAGTTCCTGCCGACGCTGGACGGCAAGGAACTCGTCACGGTTGAGAGCCTGTGCGCCGGCGATGCCGGCTTACACCCGGTGCAACAGGCGATGGTCGATCAGCACGGTTCGCAGTGCGGCTTCTGCACGCCGGGTTTCGTCATGTCGCTGTTCGCCCTGTACAAGTCGCAAAGCGACCCTTCCCGTCGCGACATCGACGATGCCCTGGCAGGCAACCTGTGCCGCTGCACGGGTTATCGTCCGATCGTCTCCGCCGCGCAGGCAATGTACGACGCGCCGGCTGCGGGTGACGACTGGCTGCGGCAGCCCGGCAGCGGTGGCCGGCCGCCAGCGGACCGGCTCGAGCGGCTGCGCGCGATTGCACGCGACCGTGCGCTCGAATTGCATTACCGCGACCGCCGATTCTTTGCGCCGCGGACGACCACCGAGCTCGCCGGCGTGCTCGACGCGCATCCGGACGCCACGATACTCGCCGGCGGCACCGATATCGGCCTGTGGGTAACCAAGCAGCACCGCGAACCCGGTACCCTGGTCTACGTCGGCGAAGTTGACGGGCTGGCCGATATACACACGAGCGACACGCACCTGGAAATCGGCGGCGCCGCGACGTTCACGGATGCCATGCCCGCGATCCTCGAGCATTACCCGTCGCTCGACGAAATGCTGCGACGGTTCGCGTCGCCCCCGATTCGCAATGCCGCAACCCTCGGAGGCAACGTAGCCAACGGATCGCCGATCGGCGACTCCATGCCCGCACTGATGGCGGCCGGCGCCTCGGTAGTGATCCGCTCCGTCGCGGGCGCGCGCGAGGTAGCGCTGGACGACTTCTATCACGACTACCAGGTCAACGACCTGAAGCCGGGCGAATTCATCGAGCGAATCCGGCTGCCGCTCCCCGGCCCGGGCACGACGCTTTGCTGCTACAAGCTCTCGAAGCGCTTCGACCAGGACATATCGGCCGTATGCGCGGCGTACCGGCTCGAACTCGAAGACGAGCGCGTCAAGTCCATCCGCATCGCCTGCGGCGGTCTCGCCGCGACCGTGAAGCGGGCGACGGAATGCGAGCGCGCACTGACGGGCAGGCCGTGGACCGAGGCGACCGTCGCAGAGGGCATGGCGGCTTTCGAGCGCGACTTCGAGCCCATAACGGACATGCGGGCATCCGCGGCGTACCGGCTGCAGGCCGGCCGCAATCTGCTGCGCCGCCTGTACCTCGAAACCCGCGGCGAACTGAGCGAATCGGTTTACGGTTATGGACGTTAGGGCCGGGCAAGTGCGAAAAGCGACCGTCGGCGTTGCCCTGCCGCACGACAGCGCACACCTGCACGTGAGCGGCAGGGCCGCTTACACGGACGACCTGCCCGAGCCGCGCGAACTCCTGCACGTCGCCGTCGGCATGAGCAGCAAGGCGCACGCGCGACTGCGCGGCGTCGATCTCGGCGACGTGCTGGCCGCGGAGGGCGTGGTCGACGTCTGCCTCGCAGCGGACATACCGGGCGAGAACAACTGCGGCCCGATCGTGCACGACGAGACGATATTCGCGACGGACACGGTCGAGTATGCCGGGCAGGCCATCTTCGCCGTTGCCGCGACAACCGCCGAGCAGGCGCGCAAGGCGGCGCGACTTGCGAAGATCGACTACGAGGAACTCGAGCCCGTACTCGACCCGCTCACGGCTGTCGAGAAAGGCTCGTTCGTGCTTCCCAGCGAGACGCTGGCGCGGGGCGACGCGGCGGCCGCGATCGGTAACGCGCCGCGGCGGCTGCAGCGGCGGCTCACGATCGGCGGGCAGGACCAGTTCTACCTCGAGGGCCACATCGCCATGTGCCTGCCGCAGGAAGACGACGGACTGCTCGTCTACAGCTCGACGCAGCATCCGGACGAAGTGCAGCACCTCGTCGCCAATGCGACGGACCGTGCCGCGAAAGACGTCGTGTGCATTTGCCGCCGCATGGGCGGCGCCTTCGGCGGGAAGGAGAGCCAGGCAGCCACGATCGCCTGTATTGCCGCGCTGATGACGGTCAGGACGGGCCGTCCCTGCAAGCTGCGCCTCGACCGCGATGCCGACATGATCATGACCGGCAAGCGCCACGACTTCGTCGTCGACTACGACGTCGGTTTCGACGAGACCGGGCGGATCGAGGGCATCGACTTCACCTTCGCGTCGCGCTGCGGCATCTCGGCGGACCTGTCCGGCCCGGTCAACGACCGCACGATGTTCCATTGCGACAACGCGTATTTCCTCGACAACCTCAGGATCGTGTCGCATCGCTGCAAGACCAACACCGTGTCGAACACGGCGTTCCGCGGTTTCGGCGGTCCGCAGGGCATGCTCGCGATCGAATACGCGATCGACGACATCGCGCGCACGCTCGGCATGGATCCGCTGGACGTGAGGCGCCGGAATTTTTACGGCATCGGCGAACGCGACGTGACCCAGTACGGCCAGCAGGTCGAGGACAATATCCTCGACATGATTACCGACAGGCTCGAAGCCGATGCCGATTACCGGGCGCGCCGCAGCGAGATCCGCGACTTCAATCGTTCGAGCAAGATCCTGAAACGCGGCATTGCACTCACGCCGGTCAAGTTCGGCATCTCGTTTACGTCCACGCACCTCAACCAGGCGAGCGCGCTCGTGCACGTTTACCGGGACGGCACCGTGCACCTGAATCACGGCGGCACGGAAATGGGCCAGGGGCTGTTCATCAAGGTTGCCCAGGTCGTGGCGGACGAATTCGGCATTCCCGTATCCGCAATCCGCATCAATGCCGCCGACACCAGCAAGGTGCCGAATGCGTCTGCAACGGCTGCATCCAGCGGCTCGGACATGAACGGCAAGGCGGCGCAGGCCGCTGCGCGCAAGATACGCAACCGCCT
>DATHRM010000043.1:0-12021 GCA_035465295.1 Woeseiaceae bacterium
TGACCGATCGAAGCTCAACAAGCTGCAGAGAGCGTTCGACAAGCGCGTTGCAGATGCGATGGATCGTATGAACGTTCCGAGCAAGAACGACATCGACAAGATCAACAGGAAGCTGAACAAGATCCTGAAGGCGGTCGAGACGAAGGCGAAGAAGCCCGCGGCAAAGAAAAAGACCGCGAGCAAGAAGGCAACGACGAAGAAGACCCCCGCCACGAAACCGGCGAGCCAGTCTGCATCGAAAGCCGCCTGATAGGTAGCGACTTGCTGGCCACTCACTCTGCGTAGTGAGTGGCCAGTTCTTCCAGCTCGGTCGCCGTCTCAGGCGTAGCGAGCGGTTTCAACAAACCGAGTATCGATCGCGCGACGCCGATCGCCGCATCGTCCGCCCCCGGACTCGATTCGATCAGCTCGTCGAAGCGCTCTGACATGAGCGCGATAATGGCGAGATTCCTGGCAGCGCTCTTCACGCCCGCCATATCCGTATTCAGATAGCCGTTCTGCACCAGGCCAAGCAGATACAGTTCGAAAGCGGCATTGACCGCTTTCGCGAAATGCCGCAGCGCCCGTGCGACCTTCGGATAATCGTCGGCAAGAACCTCCGTATCCGTCAGCATGAAGCGGTAGGCGCCCTTCAGTTCCAGCAGGTGATGCAGGAACCACCAGAAATCGTCGAGTGACAACGTTTCGCTCTCCGGCGGATGCAGAACCTTGCGCGCATCGGCCTGGAACTCGGCCGTCAGCGCATCGACGATGTCCTCCTTCCTGCGAAAATGATAATGCAGGTTGCCCGGGCTGATATCGATTTCGTCCGCGATGTCATTGATCGTCGTGCGCGGCACGCCGTGTTCGTTGAACAGGAGAAGACTGGCAACGAGGATTCGATGACGGGTGTCGCGCGCCATTGTCAGTGTTCGCCGGCCGACACGCTGTCGGCCATCCATTCGGCATATGGCCCGTATACCTGCGTGAAATCGACAGCGACGATCGCGGGCAGATCGTAGGAATGCAGCTCCAGGATGGCCGCCTCCACGTCCGCGTAGCGTTCCCCGGTGGTCTTGATGAGAACGCGAAATTCGTCGTCGTTCCGGACGGCGCCCTGCCACGTGGAATAGCTCTGGCTCGACGAAATCTGTGCGCAGGCTGCGAGTTTTCGCTCGACCAGGGCGGCGCAAATCGAGCGCGCTTCGTCGAAGCTGTCTGTCGTCGTCATTATCGCGATGGTGTTCATTCATTCTCCCGGCCGCGCACGACCCGCTTCCCTTCCCTGGGCCCGCGAGTCTCCGTGACGACCGTGCACTGGCCTTCCTGGTGATCGTCATCGTAGAAGTAAATGACGACCCAGTCATCCGTCCGGCCCAGTTCATGTGCACGGGCGGTATTCGAGAACAGCGCCGTGAAATGCCATCCCTCCCGCTCCGCGTGGAGGATAGGCAGCCACGCCCTGCCCTCGGGGTTGAAGCGCTTCGGCGCGATCTTCGGCAATTCCCCGGCGGCCGCCTTCTTCCGGTACTCGGCGTCGATCTCGAGCAGGAGCTGCACCGCAGGCAGGCGTCCGTGCCTGCGGCGGCGTGGCCTTCCACGGCCGAGCATGGCCGCCAGCCCGGCGCGAATCGCCGCCGCCCGCCGTTCACCGATGCCCGGAACCGTCAGCAGCGAACCGTCATGAGCCGCATTCTCGAGCGCCTCCAGCGAGTCGACGTGCAGGGTCTCGTGGATGTCCTCGGCGAGTTTCCGTCCGACCCCCGGCAGTGTCTGGAACAGGGCCTCAGGGGACGCTTCGCCGCGCAGGCGGTCCAGCTGGGACAGGCGGCCCGTGCGGGCAATCTCGTCTATCGCGGCCGCGAGCCCCTCGCCGATGCCGGGCAGCTTGACCAGGCCGTCGGCCCCTTCCCGGTCCAGCAATTCGCGAACGTCGTCCTGCAGGGCATCGAGGACGTTTGCAGCGCGTACGTAAGCACTGACGCGAAACGGATTCGCGGCCTGGTGCTGCAGAATCCCGGCACATTCACGGAAGATCTCCGCCGCCTGCCTGTTGAGTTGCCGATCGCCCATGCCCGGATATCCTCGGGTCGTCGCCGCAATTGCCGTTTATGGAACCACGACGTGGAACAGAAAGATATTCGGGCAACTCACAGCGCGGTGACTCTCGGAGCGTGACCATGTGCAGGTGGTCGTCGTATCGCTCATCGCACTGATGAGCAAGCACGTATTCACGGGCGTCATTGCGATTCATCCAGTAATTCGATCCAGTGTCTGACAGGCACATCGGATCGCGACGCCAGGTGCAGCTGGCAACCGATATTCGCGGTTACGATCTGTTCCGGCCCGCTGACAGACAATGCGGCCAGCTTGCGATCCAGCAGTCGCCGGCTGATTCCCGGCTGAAACAACGAGTAGGTACCGGCGGATCCGCAGCATAGGTGTTTCTCGGCCGTTGCTACCAGCGGTATGCCGGCGCTTTCTAGGATGCGTTCGATGAAGCCATCCCGTTTCTGGCCGTGCGACAGGGTGCACGGACAGTGCACCGCGGTGGCGAGTTTCTCCGTCGCATCGCGAAACACATCCAGGTCTTCCGCCTGGAGCACTTCGGACACATCCCTGGCCAGCTCGCTGATACGTTGTGCCTTTGCGGAGTACGCCGGATCGTCGTGCAGGACTTCCGCGTAGTCCTTGACCATTACACCGCATCCCGAAGCCGTGGTTACGATCGCTTCCGCGCCGGTCTCCACGTGCGGCCACCAGGCATCGATATTGTGCCGCACGAAGCGCAGCGCTCCTTCCCGATCCGCGAGGTGATAGTTCACGGCGCCGCAGCAACCGGCCGACGCCACTTCAACGAGATCGATACCGAGGCGCCGGAACACACGTTGCGCCGCATGGTTCGTCGCGGGTGTCGCCGCCGCCTGCACGCAGCCCCGGAGGAGGATCATCCTGCGCCGCGCCGCCGGATGCGCGGCAAGCGGTGCACGCGACGTCTGCCGGGCAGGGATCTGCTCACGCAGGGACGACGGCAATAACCAGCGCGTGAGCCGGCCGATGGCTAGCAGCGGTCTCATGCGCGCCGGGTACGGAAAAACCATTCTCGCAAAACGCCGCTTCAACCTGTCGGCGATCGGGCGTTGCGTCCTCTCCTCGATGATCTCGCGCCCGATGTCGGCGGCCCTGCCATACCGCACGCCGGACGGGCACGTCGTCTCGCACGCGCGGCAGGTCAGGCAGCGATCCAGGTGCAGGCGGGTCGCATCGCCTGCCCTGCCGCTCTCCAGCATGTGCCGAATCAGGTAGATCCGGCCCCTCGGACCGTCGCGTTCATCGAAGAACTCCTGGTAGGTCGGGCAGGTCGCATTACAGAACCCGCAGTGCACACAGCTCTTGATGATCTCCGCGGCCTCGCGAGCCAGCGCGTTTTCCGCAAAGTCATCGTGCAGCTTCAGATACATGCGGCAGCCCTACATCCAGGAATACAGGCGGCCGGGATTGAAAACACCGGCCGGATCGAAAGCCCGCTTCAGCCTCAGCAGCATTGCTCGATACGCCTCGCTCCGGTCCGGGAATACCTCGGCGCCGTTCCTGGCGCCGCGCACATGCCAGAGTTCGCCGTCCACATCCCGTGCGCCGTGATCCAGCGTGTCGCTATCGTCGCGAGCGGCGAGCCACCTGCGCGCCCCGCGCCAGTCGAGCAGCCAGTCTGCGTCCGGCATGAAGTGATCGCGGGTGGACCGCAGCGAGATGCACCACAGGTCCTTCGCGTCAGTGAAAAAAGGCAGGCTCATTTCCCGCAAACCGGACCACAGATCCCGATCGCCCGGCAGCGTGCTTCCATCGATCCGGTCGGCGGCCGCGGCAACCGCGGACGCCGGCCCGGCGAGGCGAACGTACATGTTGCCCGCGTGCCAGCATGCACCCGTTACGGGCAAAGCTGTCCCGCACAAGTCGTTCATCGCCCGCAAGGCGGCGCTCGCGCCGACCGGCCTGCAAACGGTTACCGTCGTCTCCGGCCGAGGCGCAACTTTGAGCGTGACTTCGGTCAGGATTCCCAGCGTGCCCATCGCCCCGGCCATCAGGCGCGACACATCGTAGCCGGCCACGTTTTTCATGACCTCGCCACCGAAACGCAGGTGCTCGGCCTTCCCGTTGATGATGCGCACACCGAGGACATGGTCACGTATCGAGCCCTGCCACGGCCGCGACGGCCCTGACAGGTTGCAGGCCAGCGCGCCGCCAACGGTGGCTTTGCCATTGAACGCCGGCGGATCACTCGCAAGCACCTGGTTTTCGTCTGCGAGCACTTTCTGCAGTTCCGATACCGTCGTGCCCGCGCGCACGGTAATCACGAGTTCCGACGGCTGGTAATCGACGACGCCGGCGAATGTACCCATGTCGGCCGGATCGCCGGCCTGTTCGCGTCCAATGTGTTTCTTGCTGTTGCCGCCGACCACGCAGAGCGGCCGCTGCTTCGCAACGGCCTCCCGGACCTGTTCGAGCAAATCGGCGAGCGCGCTCATGCGGACCGGTACTCCTGGCAACGTTTCAACGTCGGCACGCCCTTACCGGGATTGAGCAGCGCGTCGGGATCGAGCGCATCCTTGATCGCATTCAACTGCGCGAGTTCGGCGTCGCTGAACTGGTCCAGCATTTGCTCCAGCTTCTCGACGCCCACGCCGTGCTCTCCGGTGATGCAGCCGCCGGCAGCAACGCAAAGCCTGAGGATATCGGCGCCGAATGCTTCTGCCTTCTCAAGTTCGCCGGGGACGCTCTGGTCAAACAGGATAAGCGGATGCATGTTCCCGTCGCCGGCGTGGAACACGTTTGCAACCCGCAACCCGTATTCGTGGGAAAGCCGGGCTATGTCCATTAACACTTTCGACAGCATACGGCGCGGAATCGTGCCGTCCATGCAATAGTAATCGGGCGAAATTCGGCCGACGGCGGGAAACGCGGATTTTCGCCCTTTCCAGAACAGAAGGCGCTCGGCTTCGTTTTGCGATACGCGGATCGACCTTGCACTGTGGCGCCGGAACACGGCCGCAACCTGCTCGATGCCGTCGCGCACCTCCTCCTGGGTGCCGTCGAGTTCGCAGAGGAGCAGCGCTGCAGCGTCCGTGTCGTAACCGGCGCCGACGTAATCCTCGGCGGCCCGGATCGCGTGGCTGTCCATCATCTCGAAGCCGGCCGGGACGATCCCCTCTGCGATAACCTCGGTCACGGCGTCGCCGGCGTGTTCGAGTTCGTCGAACGAGGCAAGGACCACCTGGCAGTGCGGCGGGTCGGGCAGAAGCCTCACGGTGACCTCGGTTACGACCCCCAGCATGCCTTCGGAACCGGTCATCAGTGCCGCCAGGTCGGGCCCGGCGCTGGCCATTCCCTCGCAACCGACGGTGACAATCTCCCCATCGACGGTTACCACCGTCATCTGCAGCACGTTGTGCACGGTGAGCCCGTACTTAAGGCAATGCACGCCGCCTGCATTCTCCGCGACGTTGCCCCCGATCGTACAGGCGATCTGCGATGACGGATCCGGCGCAAAGAACAGCCCGTGGGGAGCGCAGGCCTCGGTGATCGCGAGGTTCGTCACGCCGGGCTGTACCCGGGCAAGGCCGGCGCCAGGATCGATTTCCAGGATCTTCGCCAGCCGCGTCAGGGAGAGCAGCACGCCGTCGGGGTGCGGCAGGGCCCCTCCGGACAGGCCCGTTCCGGCACCGCGGACCACCACCGGCACCTTGTGCTGGTGGCACAAGCGCATCGCCCGACTGACCTCTTCCGTCGACGACGGCATCACGACCAGGCCGGGCATCTGTTTGTACACCGGCAGGCCGTCACATTCGAACGGCCGCTTGGACTCGGCGGCTGATATGACGTAGTCGTCGTCCACGAACTCGCGAAACATGGCCGCCAGGGACGCGGTAATCGCGGTATAGGACGTTCCGGCCTGGTTCACGTGATCAACAAAGCTGCTCTGTGCGCAATCCCGGCTATTCTGCGAGCCGAATCCGGCCCGACAGGACGGTGTTTTCCAGGTTCGTGCCGTCCTCGACCCTGACCATGCTCGCCGACACTTCGCCGGTCAGTCGTGCAATCCTGCGTACCGTGACGGTATCCGGGCCGTGGCCGGTGATCGTACCGTCGAACGTGCCTTCGATCTCCACGTCTTCGCCGACGATCAGATCACCCTTCATCACGACCGTGCTGCCGATAATCGAAGGCAACGGACGTCTACCCTGCTGACTCGGCCTGCTTGGCCGAATCCCCGACCGGCAGGCTCGTGGGCTTGCTCGCCGGCTTGCTCGCCGGCTTCGCCTTCTGGCCCATCTCGATCCTGCCCGAGAACTGCGCGCCATCCTCCATGACGATCCGTGCGCAGCGAATATTGCCTTTCACGTCCGCCGACTTGGCGAGTTTCACGATGTCCTCGCCGTGGATGTCACCTTCCACCTTGCCGTAGATCTCGACGGTTCGCGCGGCGATGTCCGCCTTGACGCGGCCCTCTTTACCCACGGTCAGATTTTTGTCCTGGTGGGCAATTGTGCCCTCGATCTCGCCCTCGATGATGAGGTCTTCGTTCGCCGACAATTCGCCCTTGAACCTGAGCGTCGGCCCGATGACCGAGGTCTTGCGCCGCCGTACGTCCGGGCTCGTCGAAACGACCGGCTCGGAACTCTCGTAATCCGTGTATTCGTCCTTTTTCTTGCTGAACATGATCCTGTTACCTCGCGCTGGCTTTCCTCGATTAGCATACCGCTTCCGCCGGCGCGTACCTACCGTATTTGCGCATTCTTTTCGCATTGCGCCGTTGACCCGGTGACGAACGAGCGGCGAAGTCCCCGCCCGTGTGCCGGCCATGCAACACCACGACCTTGATAGTATTGGAGATTCCAATATTAAACCGGGAGGTCCCTTGAATCCGACAGACTGGCTCGATTACGAAATTTTCGGTAACGCCATTCTCAGCTGGAGCGTCGCCGCAGGCCTGTTCGTCACCCTCTGGCTCGGTCTGTTGCTCGTGCGGCGCCTGCTGATCCGACGGCTTGGAAAGCCCGAACGGGCCGACGCGAGCCCGCTCGCCCTCGACGTGGCCGTCGACGTGATCCGGGCTACACGAGGCTGGTTCCTGTTCCTCATTGCGCTTTTCGTCGGCTCGCGATTGCTGCAAATGCCTGACAGCGTCAGCCTCTGGACTGCGCGAGCGACGATGATTGCGATTCTCCTGCAGCTCGGGCTGTGGTTGAGCGCGGGGATCGTCAAGACCATACAAACAAAGCGGAAACGGCACCTCGAGGAGAGCCCGGACGGCGTTGCCGCGATGGATATCCTGTCTTTCATCGCCCGGGTAACGATCTGGAGCATCGTGCTGCTCGCTGCCCTCGACAATCTCGGCGTCAACATTACGACGATGATTGCAGGCCTGGGGGTGGGCGGTATCGCCGTTGCCCTCGCTGCGCAGAATATCCTAGGCGACCTGTTTGCGTCGTTGTCGATCGTGCTGGACAAGCCCTTTGCCGTTGGAGATTTCCTGGTCATCGGCGACTTTTTCGGGCGCGTCGAAAAAGTCGGCATCAAAACGACCCGGCTGCGGAGCCTGTCGGGCGAGCAGCTCGTCTTTTCGAACAACGACCTGTTGAACAGCCGGATACGCAACTACGGCCGCATGTTCGAGCGGCGCGTGCTCTTTTCTCTCGGCGTCACTTACCAGACGGGGGCCGACAAGCTGAAGGCGATCCCCGACATGTTGCGTGCGGCGGTAAAGTCCCAACAGCAAGTCCGCTTCGACCGCGCCCATTTTCAGAAATACGGTGACTTCGCGCTGGTGTTCGAGGTCGTTTATTTCGTGCTCTCGGCCGACTACAACCAGTACATGGATATACAACAGGCGATCAACCTGAAGATCTACGAAGAATTCGAAGCGAACGGCATCGACTTTGCCTACCCGACCCAGACGCTTTATTTGAGCAGGACCGGCTGATTACTGCCGAATCATGCGTACCGCATCAAATATTCCGTCAATGGGCTAGACTCTGCGACGCTGGATGGACAAAAAGATGAAAGCAGCTTCTGTTTACGACTATCGACGCCTCGCCAGGAAGCGTGTCCCGCATTTCCTGTTCGAGTACCTTGACGGCGGCTCATACGCGGAAATAACCAAGGCTCGCAACAGGACCGACCTCGAGTCGCTAGCGCTGCGGCAGCGCATATTGCGCGACGTGTCCGATATCGACACGACGATAGCCTTGTTCGGCCAGGATTATCAGATGCCTGTCGGGCTGGCGCCGGTCGGCCTCGCCGGCATGTACGCGCGACGCGGTGAGCTGCAGGCAGTGAGGGCCGCCGAGGCCGCGGGTGTGCCTTTCACACTGTCCACGGTCGGCGTATGCCCGATCGGCGAGGTCGCAGAGGTTGCAACCCGGCCGTTCTGGTTCCAGCTGTACATGATCCGGGATCGCGAGTTCATGCGCGATATGCTGTCGCTCGCGCGCGAAGCCGGCTGTTCGGCGCTCGTGTTCACCGTCGACATGCCGGTGCCCGGATCGCGGTATCGCGACTACAGGTCCGGCCTCGCCGGTGAGAGCTGGTTGTCGGGGAACGTCCGGCGTGTGACCCAGGCCATGCTGAGGCCGCGCTGGGCATGGGACGTCGGCTTGCTCGGCCGACCGCACCAACTGGGCAATGTCGCACCGGTGCTCGGCGAAAAAAGCGGGCTCGAGGACTTCATGGCCTGGATGCAGAAGAACTTCGACCCGTCGGTATCCTGGAAGGACCTGGAGTTTATCCGCGACAACTGGGACGGGCCCGTCATTATCAAAGGGATCCTCGACCCGGGCGATGCGCGCGAAGCCGCTGCTGCAGAAGTCGACGGTATCATCGTCTCGAATCACGGCGGCCGCCAGCTCGACGGCGTCGTTTCCGCGGCAGCGGCGCTTCCGGCAATCACCGAGGCCGTAGGCGGCCGGCTGGTCATCCTGGCCGATGGCGGGATCTACTCCGGTCTCGATGTCGTCCGGATGCTGGCACTCGGCGCCAGTGCCGTGCTGATTGGCAGAAGCTGGGTGTACGCGCTGGCTGCACGGGGACAGTCCGGCGTGGAACACGTACTGGAGCTCATTCACAGGGAAATGCTGGTCGCGATGGCCCTGACGGGCTGCAGGAAGATCTCCGAGGTCGGAAATCACGTCCTCGAATGACGGCCGGGTTTCGGCAAACACCTACCGCAGCCGCACTGACATGCCCTCGTCACGAAGTTAGTATTGCCGCTTTCGAGCCGCAGGGATTCAACAAATGACTTCAGCGCCGTGTCGCGCAGCGATTGCGATTGCGATCTTCCAGTTGGCGCCTGTCGCGGTCGCGGAGGATGATGCCGACCGGGCAAATCCCGCCGCCCAGTCGATCGAGGAGATCATCGTCACCTCGAGGCGCCGCGAAGAAAACCTGCAGCAGGTTCCGATTTCCGTTACTGCAATGAGCGGCGCCGAGCTCGAGGCGCGCCAGCTCTACACCATGGACCAGCTGAGTGCCGTCGTGCCGAACCTCCAGTTCGACAAGGCGGCGCCTTCGTCCGGCTCCAGTTCCGTCGGCCAGATATTCATTCGCGGCATCGGGCAGGCGGACTATACGCCCGTGACCGATCCCGGCGTCGCGCTGTACGTGGACGGCATCTATATCGGCCGTTCGCCCGGCAATGTCCTCGACCTCGTCGATATCGAGCGAGTCGAGGTCCTGCGCGGACCGCAGGGGACCCTGTTCGGCCGTAATTCCATCGGCGGTGCAATCAAGGTCCACAGCCGCCTTCCCGACTTTACCGACGCCGCGGGCCGCATCGAGCTGAGGCTCGGCAATGACGACCTGCAGGCGCTGACCTTTCGCGGCAACCTGCCCGTGGCCGAGTCCCTTGCAACGGGTGTCGCAATCAGCCACCTGCAGCGCGACGGCTACGTCGAGCGGCAATTCGACGGTATCCGCACAGGAGACCGCGACCGCTGGTCCGCGCGCGGCACCGTTCGCTGGGAGCCGACCGATACGATCGCGGCCTCGCTCGTCGTCGATTACACGATGATCGACGAGAACGGCGCGCCGGTCGTGTCCGGCGGCGTCAACGACCGGCAGCCGTTCGCGACCTTCGGCAACGCTGTCCTCGACAGCTGCGACGCCGTAGTCGTCAATCCGGCCTTCGACGGTACGCCCCAGGGCGGACCACCGACGTTTCCGCCGCCGGGCGCGGCAACGGGCAGCGCGCCCGGCTGCTACGGCGCCGATTCGCGGTCGGGGCCGTTCGTTTCCGAAGGCACGTTCCCGGTCGCATCCGAACTCGACAGCGGCGGCGTGGCTTTGACGGTCGACTGGACCGTCAGCGAACGCTGGCTCTTCAGGTCGACGACCGGCTATCGCGAGATGGAGATGCTCTCGTCCCGCGACGGTGACAACACGCCCGCCAATATTTTCGCCACGCGCGACGATTACGAACACGAACAGTTCAGCCAGGAAATGCAGCTGCAGTTCGCGAATGGCGGGAGCGGCCTGTCCGCCGTGCTCGGGCTGTTCTACTACGACGAATCCGGTTTCAACCTGGTCGACGTCACGGTACCGACCGGCGCGATCCAGAGCGGCGGCTTCTACGACAACCAGTCCTACGCGGCATTCGCCCATGGCACGCTGGATCTCACCGATAAGCTGACGCTATCGATCGGCGCGCGGCACACGGAAGACCGCAAGGCGTACCTGCCGGACCAGCTGTCGCTGGGCGATTCGTCGGCAGGGTCGGCTCCCGGGTTCTTCCCGCCGACGTGGCCGGCGTTCGAGGGTTTCTATCTCGCGCCGACCGGTCCGCTTGCGGCGGGCGAACGCATCCTCGACTTTCGCCGCAGCGAGCTGGACTTCGATGCGACCGACACGACCATCGATCTGAGTTACCGGTTTTCGGACGACGTACTCGGCTACGTGACATTCGCGACGGGTTACAAGAGCGGCGGATTCGACCAGCGCTTCGTCGGGCCGACCCCCGACCGCGCGCCCAGTTCGTACCGCCCGGAAACGGTCGACAGCCTGGAACTCGGCCTGAAAGGATCCTGGTTCGACAGCCGCCTGCGAGTGAATCTCGCCGTGTTCGACGCCGACTACGAGGACCTGCAGATCATCGTGCGCGAGTCCTTCAATCCGCTGACCGTGAACGCCGGTGCCGCGCGGGTGCGGGGCGGCGAACTCGAGCTCGAATGGCTGGCGTCGGCCAACTGGGACATCGGCTTTTCGGCCGGCCACCTCGAGACGGATTATCGAAGCCTGAACCAGCCCGCCCAGGACTCCGGCGTCCGCCTCGACAACGAGCTCGCAAACTCGCCGGCGTGGAGCGTGGCGGCCGATACCGCTTACCGCGTGGCCCTGGGGTCCCTGGGCGAGTTGACAGCCCGCCTGGACTGGTCGTGGCAGGATTCCGAATACCACGACGCGGTGAACAGCGAAGAAATCCGCCAGGCCCCGTTTCACCTCGTCAACGCATCGCTCGCGTTCGTGCCGCAAGACGACCGGTGGCAGCTCACGGTGGCGACGAGAAACCTGCTCGACGAGACCTACCTCGTCACCGGCAACTCCGCGTTCAACACCGCGGCGGCCTACGTCGAACAGGTCTACGGGCGCCCCCGCGAGTTCCTCGTCTCGCTGAATTATGAATTCTGAGTCGCCCAATATCTGGCTGCTCGGCATGCGGCCGCGGACGCTTACGATGGCGGCGGTTCCGGTCGCCGTGGGCGCCGCGCTGGCGTGGGCACGCGGCGCGAACCCGGATTGGGTAACCTTCATCGCGACTCTCGCCTGCGCGGTGCTGATACAGATCGGCACCAACCTGTTCAACGACGCCAACGACGGCGAACGTGGTGCGGACGGCCCCGACCGGATCGGGCCGGTCAGGATAACGGGCTCGGGCCTCGCAAAACCGAAACAGGTGCGCCGCGCTGCGGTCGCCTGCTTCGTGGCGGCGCTGATAGCCGGCGTCTACCTGATCGTCGTCGGCGGCCTGCCGATACTCGTGATCGGACTCGC
>DATHRM010000044.1:0-2131 GCA_035465295.1 Woeseiaceae bacterium
CGTCGATCTCGCGCTGCGCGAAATTCCGCGACGCGCGGAATGGGACATCCTCGACCTCGGCACGGGGAGCGGGGCAATCGCGATCGCAATAGCGAAGGAACGGCCATTGTCGCGGGTCACCGCGACCGACATCAGCACGGCAGCGCTCGACGTCGCGCGGCAAAACGCGAGGCAGCTCGACACTCCCAACATCGAGTTTCTCGCGGGCGACTGGACGGGGCCCGTACGCGCCCGAACGTTCAACCTCATCGTGTCCAATCCACCGTACGTAGGCGCGGATGATGCCGCACTCGATGCACTGCATTCCGAGCCACGTAACGCGTTGGCGGCAGGCGACGACGGCCTCGATGCCATCCGCATCCTCGCGCGGGATTGCGGCGTGCTGCTGGAGCCCGGCGGCGTGCTGCTGATCGAGCACGGGGCGGAACAGCGCGACAGCGTCGCGGCGGTGCTCCGGGAGCACGGCTGGACGGACATTGCCTGCCATACGGATTACGCCGGTTTGCCTCGCGTCACGGTCGCCAGACGCGCCTCGCGCCATGCAGCCACGGCGGCTTTGTGATACAAAGCGCCGCACATTCAGACTTGCGAGACATCATGATCACGATCAAGACCAACCATGGCGACATCAAGGTCGAGCTGTTCGACGAAAAGGCGCCGATCACCTGCGAAAACTTCCGCCAGTACATTGCGGACGGCTTTTTCAACGACACGATCTTTCATCGCGTCATTCCGAATTTCATGATCCAGGGCGGCGGCATGGAAGCCGACATGTCACAGAAAAAGACACGCGCGCCGATCAAGAACGAAGCCGACAATGGCGAAAGCAATCGCCGTGGCACGCTGGCGATGGCGCGCACCATGGACGTCAACAGCGCAACCGCGCAGTTCTTCATCAACCTCCGCGACAACGATTTTCTCGATCACGGCTCGCGCGACTTCGGCTATGCCGTATTCGGCAAGGTGGTCGACGGCATGGACGTCGTCGATGCGATTGCCGCCGTTCCCACGGGCAACAAGGGCGGACACCAGGACGTGCCCGTCGAAACCGTGAAAATCGTCGAAGTCACCGCCGACGACTGACGTATGTCCCCGTCCGACGTGCATCGCGACGCGCGCCACCTGGCGCTGGCGCAGGTCGGCGAACAGGGCCAGGCGCGAATCGCGGCAGCCAGTGCGCTCGTCGTCGGTGTCGGCGGGCTCGGTTGCGCGGCGGCGACCTATCTCGCGTCGGCAGGCGTCGGGCAGCTGTTTCTGCTCGACTTCGATACCGTCGACGCGACCAATCTCGGCCGCCAGGTATTGTTCGGCCCCGGCGACATCGGCAAGGCGAAAGCCGCGGTCGCGGCCGACAGGCTTGCCCTGCAGAATCCCGGTATCCGCATCCGCGCCATGACGGAGCGGCTCGACGGCAGCGCATTGAAAAACGCCGTGGCGGCCGCCGGCGTGGTCCTCGACTGCACAGACAATTTCGCGACCCGCTTCCAGGTCAGCGACGCCTGCGTGCAGAACCGGCGATGCCTGGTATCGGGTTCCGCGATCCGCTTCGAGGGACAGCTTGCCGTTTTCGGGCCGAACTACGCCGAATCGCCCTGCTACCGCTGCCTGTACACCGAGGCAGACGAGTCGCTGCTGGACTGCGCAGGCAACGGCGTGTTTGCGCCGGTGCCCGGCGTCATCGGCACCATGATGGCGGTGGAGGCGCTCAAGTTCCTGGCCGGCCTGGACTCACCGCGCGGCACCTTGCACCTCTACGAAGGCGACAGCGGCAGGTTCCACTCGGTCAAAATACCGAAACGGCCGGACTGCCCGGGCTGCGGCTGATCAGGCCGCGTCTGCGGCTGCGGGATCGTAGCCGAGAACCGGCGACAGCCACTTTTCCGCTTCGGCCACGCTCATGCCCTTGCGGGCAGCGTACGATTCCAGTTGGTCACGATCGATCTTGCCGACGGAAAAGTAGCGCGCCTCCGGATGCGAGAAGTAGAAGCCGCTGACCGCGGCCGTCGGGTACATTGCGTACGAATCGGTCAGCCTGAGCTCGATGTTCTTCTCCACGTCCAGCAACGACCAGAGCTTCCCTTTCTCGGTGTGGTCCGGGCAGGCGGGGTAGCCCGGCGCCGGCCGGATGCCG
>DATHRM010000045.1:0-6151 GCA_035465295.1 Woeseiaceae bacterium
CTGACAGCGCTGTCAACAGCGATTATTCAATCGGTTCAGCGTGTACCTTCAAGACATTAAGCTTCTGAATTGTCTTGAAAAATGTCGAAATTGGGGGGGTAACGGGAAGCAATCCGTGGAAACATTTTTTTCTGTACCTGAGCGTATTCGCGGCGACCGGATTGGGCGGATTTCCGGCTATCTCCCCGGAAAACCGGTCGCCGTTCCGTCGTTCCGGGAGGGGCGTGAGGACGCTTCAATGACGTTCCCGACACCGGCTTTCACCGTAGTGATCGGCGCCGGCCTGCTGGCTGTAGCCGCCGCAACGGCCATGGCAGACCCGACTCATTACGAGGACCGCAATCGCGACCTGGCGCCGCGGGCGACGGAAGCACCGGTCATCGATGGCGTGGCCGGAGAAACCGTATGGCAGGCCGCCGAGTGGCACGAGATCGATCACCGGTGGCTGGGACCCGAATACACCGCCGATGATTTCAGCGGGCGCTTCAAGGTCGCCTGGACCGAGCGGCGTCTCCATATCCTCGTGGAGGTCGTCGACGACATCCTGTTCGACAGCCACCGCGATCCCCTCGTTCAGTACTGGGACGACGACTGTGTCGAGATCTTCATCGACGAGGACTACTCCGGCGGCGACCACCAGTACAACCACAATGCGTTTGCCTATCACATGTCGCTGGACAACCAGGCCATCGACATGGGCACCGACGAGCGGCCGCATAACTATTCGGATCACGTCGAGAGCCGCTGGAAACAGACAGGCGACAGGGTGGTGTGGGAATTTGCGATCGAGATATACGCCGACGATTACGTCGACGGTTCGAACGACAACCGGCCGGTTGCCCTGTACGCCGGCAAGATAATGGGGCTCATGCTCGCTTACTGCGACAACGACGGCAGCGAGCTTCGCGAAAACTTCGTGGGATCGGAGTCCGTGCCCCAGGGACCGAAAGACCGCGGCTGGATAGACGCCGGGCTGTTCGGTGAACTGCAACTCGTGGATACGGAATAACAATATGGAACGAGCAGTAAGTGCAGATTACAGGGCCGGGGATGCCGTTTCCGGGGAATTCGTGACGTTCGGGGGAGAACGCTATTTCGCGATTCGCAACGTCGACAAGATGGCGCCCTTCTTCATCAGCGTCATATCGAGTGCCGATCACTGGCTGTTCGTGTCGTCCACCGGCGGACTGACCGCGGGGCGGGTATCTCCCGAGACGGCGCTCTTCCCTTATATCCCGGTCGACAGGGTTCACGAGAGCTTTCCTCATACCGGGCCGAAAACCGTGCTGCGGGTGATTACCGACGGGCCACCGCAGCTCTGGGAGCCGTTCAACACCCATTGCGAATCGCGCCTCGCGATCAGCCGCCACCTCTACAAAAACACGCTCGGCAACAAGCTCTGCTTCGAGGAAGTCAACCACGACCTGGGTCTCACCTTCCGGTATACGTGGATGACGAGCGACCGCTTCGGATTCGTGCGCCACACTGAACTGCTGAACACGGGCAAGCGGCACGCCAGGGTCGAGGTGCTTGACGGCCTGCAGAACGTCCTCCCGGCCGGCACGCCCCTTCTCGCCCAGACCAACAGCAGTAACCTGGTCGACGCCTACAAGTGGACGGAGCTCGATGAGTCCACGGGGCTGGGAGTATTTACGCTGTATTCGGGAATATCGGACCGGGCCGAGCCTTGCGAATCGCTCAGGGCGAACACCGTTTTCGCCACAGGGCTCGCGGGACGGCGCGTATTGCTGTCATCGGAGCAAATTGACGCCTTTCGCGATGGCGCCGGCGTCGATCAGGAAACGCACAAGAGGGGCATACGTGGCGCCTATCTCGTCAGCGCATCGATCGACGTGCCGCCCGGCGAATCGGAGCAGTGGTGCATCGTCGCCGACCTGGAGCAGTCGCAGTCCCGGGTTGTCGCGCTCCGCGACCGACTGCAAAACGAGCGGGATATCGCCGGGGCCGTCCTCGGGTCCGTCGATCTTTGTGATGACGAACTCGCGCGCATCATGGCCGCGGGCGATGCGTTCCAGGTCTCGGCGGAGGAAGAAGTCACCACGCATCACTATGCAAACGTGCTGTTCAATATCCTGCGCGGGGGCATCTTCGACGATCAGTACAACGTGTCGGCCCGGGATTTCACGCAAACCATCCGGCATTTCAACCGCCGCGTCCACGCGCGAAACCGGGACTTCCTGGAAAGCCTCCCGGACACGCTCGAATTCAACAGGCTCGTCTCGAAAGTACTATCGCAGGACGATCCGCAGCTCGAGCGGCTTTGCTACGAGTACCTGCCGATCACGTTCGGCCGCCGCCACGGCGACCCGAGCCGTCCCTGGAACCGGTTTGCCATCCGGCTGAAGGACGATTCGGGAGGCCGGCTGCTTTCCTATGAGGGCAATTGGCGCGACATCTTCCAGAACTGGGAAGCGTTGACCTTCAGCTACCCGGAATTCATCGAGAACGTCATAGCCAAGTTCGTCAACGCATCGACAATAGACGGCTACAATCCTTACCGCATCACCAAGCAGGGCATCGACTGGGAGGTCGAGGATCCCGACGATCCCTGGAGCTATATCGGCTACTGGGGAGATCACCAGATTATCTACCTGCTGAAGCTGCTCGAGCTATCGGAAGAATTTCACCCGACGCGGCTCGCGCAGCTCCTTCACCAGCCGGTCTACAGCTACGCCAACGTTCCCTATCGCATCAAGTCGCTGGAGGATCTGCTGCAAAACCCGAAGGACACCGTCATTTACGATCACGCGCTTGCCGAACGTATCGAGCAGCGTGTCGCAGACAACGGCGCCGACGGCAAACTCGTCGTCGACCGCAGCGGCGAAGTCTACCGCGTGACATTGCTCGAGAAGTTGCTGGTTCCGTTGCTCGCCAAACTCGGCAATTTCGTCGTTGGCGGCGGCATCTGGATGAATACCCAGCGTCCCGAGTGGAACGATGCCAACAATGCCCTGGTCGGCCATGGCCTGAGCATGGTGACCCTCTACTACATGCGCCGTTACGTGCGATTCCTGCAGAAGCTCATCTCACCGGAGACGGAAGCCGTCGAGCTGTCGCGCGAAGTCAGCGACTGGCTGGGCGATACCGCGTCGGCGCTCGAGAGCGTCCGCCCCTTGCTCGGGACGGAGCCGACGAGCCCGGAGCAACGATTCGAGACGCTGCAGGAACTGGGGCTTGCGGCTTGCGGCTACCGCGAGGCCGTTTACCGCCAGGAGGGTTTCAGCGGGAAAGTGAAGCAAACTTCGGACGTCATACTGAAGATGCTCGACGATGCGCTCATCGCCATCGACCACAGTATCAGCGTCAACCGGCGCATTGACGGATTGTATAACGCGTACAACCTGCTCGACCTGGGCGCGGGTACAGCGCGGGTGGACACCTTGTACCCGATGCTCGAAGGCCAGGTCGCGGCCCTGAGTTCGGGAGCGATCTCGCCCGAGGCGGCCTGCACGCTGCTCGACACGCTCACGGACAGTGATATCTACCGGCCGGATCAGCACTCTTTCATGCTGTACCCGGACCGGGAGCTGCCGGGTTTCTTCGACAAGAACCGGATCGAGGAACAGGACGTGCTCGCCATTCCGTTGCTCGCGCGAATGATGGCGGACGGGGACGACCGGGTCGTAACGCGGGACGTGGAAGGGACCTACCGTTTCCATGCGGACTTTGCCAACTCGGGTGACCTCGTCCGTCGCCTCGACACGCTCGAACCCGAGTTCGGCGACGAGGTGGAATCTGCTCGCGACGACCTGCTCAAACTGTACGAGAAGGTCTTCAACCACCGCGCTTTCACGGGACGATCGGGTGCAATGTTCGGCTTCGAAGGCCTCGGCAGCATCTACTGGCACATGGTGTCGAAGCTGCTGCTTGCCATCCAGGAACATTTCTTTGCGGCGTGCGGGAACGGCGCCGGCCGGGAGACCTGCGCGCGGCTCGGATCGCTCTACTATGCGGTGCGAGATGGCATCGGGTTCAACAAGGAACCGTCCGAGTACGGTGCTTTCCCGATGGATCCGTATTCTCATACGCCGAAGCACGCCGGCGCACAGCAGCCCGGCATGACCGGACAGGTCAAGGAAGAGGTGCTGACGCGCTTCGGCGAACTCGGTGTGCGCGTTCGAAACGGCACGGTGCATTTCGAGCCCGCGCTGTTGCGGGCAATCGAGTTTTCCGCGCAGCCCCGATCGTTCCGTTACCTCGACGTAAAGGGCGAGTGGCAGGACATCGAACTTCCTGCAGCCACGCTGGCGTTCACCTGGTGCCAGGTGCCGGTCGTGTATCGCCTGGAGGAAACCGATGCTCCGACGCTGACGGTGCATTACGAATACGGGGAGACGAAAAAGTCGCGCAAGCTGTCTCTGTCGGAGTCGATGAGCGGCGAACTGTTCCAGCGCAGCGGGCACATCCGGCAGATCGATATCGTGCTCGGGCCCGGGCAACTGCTGTCGGATTGACAGCGCTGTCAGATCAGAGTTTAATCGCGGCTGAGTGGGGGGTAATGCGCAGTATGGCGCTGTCGGGTTCGTATCTATGCCGAAAATCACGATCGACGACGTTGCGGAACTTGCCGGCGTATCCATAAAAACCGTCTCGCGCGTCGTCAACCAGGAACCCAACGTTCGCGAGGCGACGCGAGCGAAAGTCGAAGCGGCGATCGCGAAGCTGAATTACCAGCCCAACAAGGCCGCCCGCAACCTCGCAAGTCATCTTTCGCATCTCATCGGGTTGATTTACGACGACCCGAGCTATTACGAAGTTCCCAGCGCCGGCTACGTCATCCGGATGCAACAGGGCGCCCTGAGCGCCTGCCATGCAAGCAACTACGAGCTGCTCATTCATCCCTGCCAGTACCGGAAGCGGGAGATCGGCAGCGAAATCAAGACGCTGATCGAGCGGGCACGCCCGGACGGCATCGTGCTCGCGGCCCCGCTGTCCAACATGCCGAAGATCGTTCGCGCCATCGAGGCGACGGGCACGCCGCTCGTCAGGTTGTCCCCGGGCACGACCAATGGCAAGCAGTTATCGGTCGTCACCAATGACCGGGAGATCAGCGCCGAGATGACACGGTATCTCGCCTCGCTGGGCCACACGCAAATTGCGTTCATAACGGGTCACCCGAGCGCGAAGGCGGTCGGCAATCGCTACTTCGGTTACAGGGACGGCCTGGAGCAGAGCAGCCTGAAATTTTCGGAGCAACTCGTCGCGGCGGGCGACAACTCGATCGGCTCCGGCGAGGAGTGTGCGATGCAGCTGCTCAAACGCAAGAACCGCCCCACGGCGATATTTGCGGCGAACGACGATATGGCAGCCGGCGTCATTCGCGTGGCGGACAGGCTCGGTATCAAGGTACCCGATGAGCTGTCCGTAGCCGGCTTCGACGATATCGCGCTCGCCCGCCAGGTGTACCCGGCGCTGACGACGATAAACCAGCCGCTGTCCGCGATGTCGGAACAAGCGGCCCTGGCATTGATTGCCTCTGTTCGTGGTAAACGGCCGCTGCTGGGCACCGAGACCGTACCCGCGACGCTCCAGATCAGGGATTCCACCGGCCCGGCACCGGACTGAACCTGCCGTTACTTGCAGGCGTGAATCAGGGCTCGCCGGAGTAGACCCTCACGTAGTCCACTTCCATCGTTACCGGAAATTCGGTGGCCGAGTTCGGCGCCCCCGGCAGATTTCCTCCGACGGCGACGTTGAAGAGAATGTAGAACCTCTCGTCGAACGGCGCCGGGAACGGTGCGGCTGTCGTGAACCAGGAATTCTGCGCCGAGTAAAGAATGTCATCGACGTACCAGCGCATCTCGGCGGCATCCCATTCGAAGGCGTAAGTATGGAAATCGACCGTCGCGTTGGTCGGTACCAGGTAGTCGTTGGTCGAGAACCGGTTAGCCGGCCACTCGCCGCCATAATGAAGCGTGCCGAAAATGGTGTTGCCGCCGGTTGCGCCGAGATTGACAGCCTCGACGACATCGATCTCGCCGGACGCCGCCCAGGTACCGTAGACATTGTCCTGCGGCAGCATCCAGAAGGCCGGCCAGATGCCCTGGCCCGCGGGAAAGCGAATGCGCGCTTCGATGCGGCCGTATTTGAAGGCAAAGCGGTCGCGCGTATTGAGGCGTGCCGAGGTGTA
>DATHRM010000046.1:0-31798 GCA_035465295.1 Woeseiaceae bacterium
GTCGAAAAATCTGCTTGCGAGTGCTGCATGATCGGTGTGCGAGCCCGGGCTATCCCTGTTCTGTGAGGCTTAACAACGCGTCGGCTGCGCGTGCATTCGAGTTCATCGCCAACCCGGCTCGCAGTTTAGCAAATCTCTCCCTGATGGCCGCAGACCGCTCGGGGTCGTCGAGCAGCGCGATCATCCCGGCCGCAATCGCGCCCGGTTCCGCATCGCCCTGGATGTATTCCGGGACCAGCGCTTCGTCCGTCAACAGGTTGGGCAACGTGAACCGGGTGACTTTCAGGAGCCTGAACACCTTCATGATCAGCGCGGTCAGGGCGGCGACCCGGTAGGCAGCCACCGTCGGCTTGCCGAGCAACGCCGACTCGAGCGCGGCCGTGCCCGATGCGAGCAGCACGAAATCGGCAGCGGACATCGCCTCGATCGAACGGCCGTCGACGAGTGTAAATCGATCTGCGACCCCTTGCTGGCGCAGGGACGCCTCGATGACCGGCCGCAGTTTCGGCGCGGCGACCGGCGTAACGAAATGCACGTCCGCCTCCCGGGCAGCGATGATCGCCGCCGCCTCCGCGAAAATCGGGGCCAGCCGAGTGACTTCGCTGCTGCGGCTGCCGGGCAGTATCGCGATCACCCGGCCATTCACCGGCAGGCCCAGTTCGCGGCGCACTGCCGGCACGTCGACGTCCGGGGACAGCAGATCTGCCTTCGGGTGCCCCACGAACACGGCATTCACACCGTGCTCTTCGTAGAGCGCCGGCTCGAACGGCAGAATGCAGATCACGCAGTCGGCCGCCTTGCGTATCTTGTGAATGCGCCCGGCACGCCATGCCCAGATCGAGGGGCTGACGTAATGCATGGTGCGGATACCCGACGCTCTCAGTGCCGCTTCGAGTCCCAGGTTGAAATCCGGCGCGTCGATACCGACGAACACGTCGGGCGGCGATGCCTGCCAGCGCCGGACGAGGGAGCGGCGCAACCGCAACAGCCGCGGCAGGTGCTTCAATGGCTCCACGACGCCCATGACGGCGAGCTCGTCCGCATCGGCCCAGCGCTCGCAGCCAGCCGCCACCATTTGCGGGCCGGCGACACCCTCGAACACGGCGTCCGGCACGCGCTCCCTGACCGCCGTTATGAGGCCCGCGCCAAGCAGGTCGCCCGACGACTCGCCAGCAACCAGTCCGACACGCAGAGGCACGAGCTAGCGGATGATGCCGCGCTCGGACGCGCGCAATGATTCGAGGAAAACCACGAGCTCGGGCCGGGATTCGCTGAGGTTTTCGATCTCCGCGATGGCCTCGGCGAGTTTCAGCCCCTTGCGATAAACCAGCCGGTACGCGTTCTTGATGTTGCGTATCTGCTCTTCGCTGAAATCGCGTCGTTTGAGGCCTTCGCTGTTGATGCCACGCGGCACGCCGGGCTGCCCGGACACCATCGTATAGGCCGGTACATCCCGGTTGACGCCCGAATACATACCCAGGAACGCATGCGCGCCGATGCGCGTGAACTGGTGGGCACCCGAGAACCCGCCGAAGATGACCCAGTCGCCGACGTGTACGTGACCGGCGAGCGTCACGTTGTTCGCCATGATGGTCTTGTCGCCCACGACGCAATCGTGCGCGATATGCACGTAGGCCATGATCCAGTTGTCGTCGCCGAGAATCGTGTGGCCCTGGTCCTGGGTCGTGCCGCGACTGATCGTGCAGAACTCGCGGATGGTATTGCGGTCGCCGATGGTGAGCCGCGTCGGTTCATCGCGGTATTTCTTGTCCTGCGGGTCGTCGCCGATCGACGCGAACTGGTAGATGTGGTTGTCCTTGCCGATCTCCGTCGGGCCATTGATCACGACGTGGCTGTCGATGCGTGTGCCGCTCTGAATCGACACGTGGTCGCCGATGATCGCGTAGGGACCGATCTCGACGTCATCGTCGATGCTCGCGCTGCCGGAAATTATCGCCGTTGGATGAATGTTGCTGCTCATCGTTGCCTACTCGCCGGCTTTTTCGAGCTTGTCGACGCGTTCGATCAACTGCCCGAGCCGCCGGAAACGGGCAACCTTGCGGCTCCATTCCCGTGCGGGTTCCGCCGTAAAACTGGCCGCGTAAACGCCGGGTTCCGTGATGTTCTTCGATACGACCGCCTTGCCGCTGACGACGACGTCGTCGCAGATCGTGATATGCCCTACCACGCCGGCCTGCCCCGCAAACAGGCAGCGTTTCCCGATCGTCGTGCTTCCCGAGATGCCGGTCATGGCGGCGATCGCGGTATGTGCCCCGACGCGCACGTTGTGCGCGATCATGCACAGATTGTCGATACGCACGCCATCCTCGATCACGGTGTCGCCGATCGCGCCGCAATCGACCGTGGTGTTCGCGCCGATTTCGACGTCGTTACCGATACGTACCCCGCCGAGCTGCGGCACCTTGACCCACCCCTCCGTGGTCATCGCGTTACCGAAACCATCGGCGCCGATCACGACGCCCGGGTGGAGGATACCCCGCAGTCCCAGCGTCACGTCGCGAACCAGGACCACGTTGGCGATAAGCCGGCAGTCGTCACCCACGCTGCAGTCCGGGCCGATGACCGTACCGGGTCCGACGTAGGCGTTGTCGCCGATCGTGGACCGGTCACCGATGCTGACATTCGCTGCGATGTGCGCCGTGGGCGCGATGTCCGCCGTCTCAGAGACAACGGCCGACGCAGCGACGCCCGGGGCGTAACGCGGCGGCGGATGAATAACGGCCGCCATGCGCGCGTAGTCGGCGTAGGGGTTGTCGCTGACCAGCGATGCCGTGGGCGAATCCCCGACGTCCTCCGCACGAAGAACGATTGCCGCGGCCCGAGTGCCTGCAAGCTCGCCGCGAAACTTCGGATTGGACAGGAAGCTCAACGAAGTCGGACCTGCATTTTGCAGGCCCGCAACGTTGTCGATAGTGCGATCGGGATCGCCGACGAGTTCGCAGTCGAATTGCGCCGCGAGTTCCCCGAGCTTGATCGGCATCAGCCTGGCAAGCGCTTGTGCTGCAAGGCGCCGCCTCAGCGCGCGCCCTGCGCCTGGAAATTCGCTTCTACCGCACGAAGAACTTCTTCCGTGATATTCACCGCCGTGCTCGCGAACAGCACGCCGTCGCCTACGATGAGATCGTAGCCCTGCGCCTGCGCATAATCCTGCACTTCCTTCAGCAACGAACGCTGGAGATTACCGAGTTCTTCGTTCTGCCGCAGCTCGAGATCCTCGCGAAACTCCTGCTGCAGGCGGGCAACGTCACGCTGCAGATCCCGCAGGTTCTTTTCCGCGTTGCGGCGCTCGGTTTCACCCATAACGGCGACGTCCTTCTGAATCTTCGCGGTCAAGTCTTCGAGCTCTTTTTGCTTGGCGATAAATTCCCGCTGACGGGGCGCAAACTCTTCCTGAAGCGAGTCCATCACGGCTTTGGTTTGCGGTGCACGGTCCAACAGTACGGGTACGTTGACCACACCGATCTTCACTTCCTGCGCTGCAGCCGGCAGTGCGAATACGAAAACGAGGGCAATGCCCGCGACTGCTTTGAGCAGGTGTTGCTTGATAAAACTCATATAGTGTCCATTCCTTAAAATGCTTGACCAATGGAGAACTGGAATCTTTCCACTTCGTCTCCGAAAAACCTGTCGTTGCCGGCGTAATTGTTGAGCGGGTAAGCGTAGCTGAAACGGAACAGGCCCATCGGGGCCAGCCACTCAATGCCTACACCAACCGACGTGCGCAGCTCGTCGAACTCCGGCTGGTACTCGATCGGGCTGCCGAGCTTGTCGGTGAATGCCACCTCGCCTGTATTGAATACATTACCGACGTCGTAAAAGAGGGCCGCCCGCGCCTGGCTGGCCCACTTGTCCGGCAACGGAATTATAAGCTCTAACTGACTGGCAACCAACACATTGCCGCCGTAGGGGTTGCCGAAACTGTCCCGCGGACCGAGCCAGGACTCCCGAAAGCCGCGCACGGAACCGGGTCCGCCGCCGAAGAAGTGCTTGTAGGGCGGCAGCGCGGTCGTGTCACCGACGGCCTCCCCGATGCCCGTTTCGAGGTTGTAGCGCAAAACGAACCCACGCCACAGCGGCCAGTACATCGTCGCGTTGTAACGCGCGGTGAAGTACTCCACCTCGCTGCCGGGGGCCGTACCGGAGAGAAAGAACTGATGCCGCATGCCGCGGGTGGCGAAAATCGCCCGGTTACGGCTGTCGTAGGTCCAGCCCGCAAGCAGCTCGAAGGCATCGAACTCGGTACCGAAGAAAACGATGCCGCCGCCCACGTCCTGGATAAACGGGTTGCCGTTATTAGCGACCCAGTCCTGCGACTGCTGCGTGCTGGAGGTTGACGACAACAGTTCCGAACGCTGGTCTGTGACACCGAACGACAGCGTCTGGAATTCGCTGATCGGGTAACCGTAATCGATGGAAGCACCCGCGGTGGTCGTGGAGAAGTCCGACGCAGCGGATGTGAACTGCGTGATATCCCGAAAGTTGAGGCTGATCGTACGCCGTACGCCGTCCATCGTCCTGTAAGGATCGGTATGTGACAGACTGTAAAACTTGGAGAAGCGGCCCGTCGACAGTTGGAGCGCCACACGATTACCGGTGCCGAGGAAATTCGTGTGCACGATGCTGCCGTTCAGCAACAGCTTCTGCGATTCGGAATAGCCGATACCGCCCGAGAACTGCCCGGGCATGCGGTATTCCATGTTGAAGTCGACGTCCACGAGATCCGGGCTGCCGGGAACGGGAATCGTCTCGGTTTCCACGTTCGGTTCGATGTACGGCAGGCGCTGCAGACGGAACTTCGAGCGGTCGATCAATACGTTCGAGAGATACGCGCCTTCCATTTGCCGGAGTTCGCGACGCAGTACCTCGTCGTCGACCTGGTCGATGCCGTTGAAGTTGATGCGCCGGACGTAGACGCGGCTCTTCGGGTCGACGTAGAAGGTGATGTCTGCCGTTTTGTTTTCGTGATCGAGTTCGGGAACCGGCTCGATCTCGGCGTTTGCATAACCCTGTTCGCCGAGCCGCAACGACATGAACTCGGCGGACTGCGTCAGCAGGCCCAGGTTGAACGTCGACCCCGGCTGCGCGAGCACCATTGCCCGCAGGTAAGCCTCGGGCACCACCATGTCTCCGACCAGCTTGACGTCCGAGATCGTGTATTTGTCGCCCTCGTTGATCGTGATGGTGACGAAAATGTCTTTCTTGTTCGGCGAAATGGCGACCTGCGTGGACTCGACTTTGAAATTCGCGTAACCGCGATCCATGTAGAAGGAACGCAGCGTTTCCAGGTCGCCCTCGAGTCCCTGCTTTTCATAGCGGTCGTCCTGGCGCAGCCACGACAGCCAGTTTGCCGTGTCCAGGTTGAAATCCTCGCGGATCTCGGACTCGTCGAACGACTCGTTGCCGACGATATTGACCTGCCTGATCTTGGCGCGGTCGCCTTCCTTGACATCGATCTTGATCCGCACTGTGTTGTTCGGGCGATCCTCGACCGTCGTATCGACCTGCACGCCGTACTTGCCGCGGTCGTAATACTGTTCGCGCATGAACATCGCCACGTTGTCGAGCGTGGAGCGGTCGAACGTCCGCCCCTTGGCAAGACCCACGCCGCGGAGCGACTCCATCAGGTCCTCCGTCTTGATGTCCTTGTTGCCCTCGATCTCGAAACTCTCGATCGACGGGCGCTCTTTCACGGCGATGATCAGGGCGTCGCCGTCCCTGCGCAATTCAATGTCGTCGAACAGTCCCTGCGTATACAGCGCGCGAATAGCTTCGCCAATGCGAACATCGTCCACCGTGTCGCCGATATTGATCGGCAGGTAATTGAAAACCGTGCCTTCCGAGATTCTCTGCAGGCCCTCTACCCGCATATCCCTGACGACGAACGGCTCGAAGTCCGCGAGCGCCGGCAATGACGTCAACGCCAGCAGCAATCCGAACAGCGCTCCGCGCCGGATCTCGAACAATGATTTTCCTCTGCATCTCATCCGTGGATTCCGCGTTCCGCCATTCTCAACCGAAGATTCTCGCAAGATCGTTATAGAAAGCGAAGCTCATCAACAGGATCAACGCGAAGATGCCGATCTGCTGGCCCACGATCTGTGCGCGTTCGGACAACGGGCTGCCCTTGAGGCCCTCGATGGACTGGTACACGATCTGGCCGCCGTCCAGCACCGGGATCGGCAACAGGTTGAGGACACCGAGGCTGATACTGACGATCGCGAGGAAGCCGAGGAAATAATCCAGCCCGCGTTCTGCGGATTGGCCGGCAAACTGCGCGATATTGATCGGTCCGCTGATGTTCTTTATGGATACGTCGCCGGTCACCATACGCCCGAGCATTCGCAACGTAAACACGGTCGAGGACCAGGTCCGCGCCATGGCGTGGGTCATCGAGTCGACGGGCCCGTAGCGCCGCTGATAATAGAATTCGCTGAAATCCCCGCTGTGAGCGACGCCGAGTCGGCCGCGCACTTCGCCATCGACGTTCTGCTCCTGGATAACCAGCGTCGTCGACAGTTGCTGCCCGTCCCTGACGTAATCCACGACGACGCTCTGGTTGGCGCGCGGCTGCACCGCCTCGACCAGTTCCGCGAAATCGCGTATCGGCACGCCGTCGATCTCGACGATACGGTCGCCGGGCTCGAGGCCGGCAGCTTTCGCCGGACCGTCGTCTTCCACGCGGCCGATATCGGCCGGCAGGTCACCGGCGCCGAAGGGCCGGAAACCGAGACCGTCGAACAACATGCCGGGCTCCGTCAGCCGCCGCGCGTCGGCGCCCACGTCTATCGTGGCGTCTCGCTGCCAGCCATCCTCGGACTCCAGCGTCAGCGGAACGCGGCCGCTCGAGACCATCTGGTCGAGCATCGCGACGAGCGCCGACTCCCAGTCCTCGGTCTCGACATCGCCCACCGCGACGATGCGGTCGCCCTGCTCCAGCCCGGCCTCTGCCGCATAGGAGCCCGGCTCCACTTCGCCGACGGCCGGCACCAGCGTGGGAATGCCGTAAATAAAAAGCGCCCAGTACGCGATGATGGCGAACAGGAAATTGAAGGCCGGCCCGGCGAGCAGCACCAGAATTCGCTGCGGCACCGGCCGCTGGTTGAACGCGCGCCCTTCGTCCTCTTCCGGAATCGGGCCTTCCCGGGTGTCGAGGAAGCGCACGTAGCCGCCGAGCGGGATGGCGGAAATACAGTATTCGGTGCGGTCCTTGCCGCCGATACGCGTCCAGATCGGCTTGCCGAAACCGATCGAGAAACGCAGCACCTTCATTCCGGTCCAGCGACCGACGATATAGTGACCGTACTCGTGCACGGCCACCAGGACGCTGATGGCGATGACGAAGGCCAGCAGACTGCCTAGAGCACTACCCATGCTTCAGAAAATTCCTTTTTGAAATCAGACGCTTGAATATTCCGCCGCGGCCGAAAACCGACCGCGCGGCGCATTCCCTGTACAGTGGACTGTCGCAGAAGCCGCCGGTTCCCGCCAGTATCGTCGCGACCATGCGGGATCGCGCATGAACCGGTCCTGAATACGGCATCACTGGAGTCCCGCCCAGCCGATGCCGAGCGCGAACAGCGGGGCCGCCGCGGCCACGCTGTCGACGCGATCGAGGACGCCGCCGTGGCCGGGGAAGATGCTGCCGCTGTCCTTGAGCCCGGATGTGCGCTTGAACATGCTGACCGTCAGGTCGCCCACGACGGAAGCGCAGGCAACGGCGAGGCAAAACGGCACGAACACGCCGACGCGCCCGTCGAACAGCCACGCGCCGGCAGCCGCCAGCACGGCCACCGTCAGCAAGCCGCCGATGACGCCCTCCCACGTCTTGCCCGGGCTGATCCGCGGCGCGAGCTTGACCCGGCCGAACAGCTTGCCGGCGACGAATGCTCCCGTGTCGGCCGCCCAGACGATCAGCAAGGCACCGAGCAGGACGGCCGGGCTCGTCACGTACAGCACGACGAGCGCCTTATAAAGCGGTAACAGCACCATCACGCCGGCGAACCAGCGCACGGCGGCGGGAATGGGGGTCGGGTAGAAGAGTGTCCATACGAGCGCGCATACCCACCACACCACGGCCACCTGGAAAAGCGGCACGTCGATCTTCGGCGACAGCCAGCTAGCGAGGCCCATGAGTACGGCAATGAAAAGGACGTATCCCGACCGCATGGCCGTCGAACGCGCGCCGAGAAACCCGGACCACTCCCAGGCTCCGGCCAGTATCAGGAGCGCTACCACGACCTGCGCCGCCGCCTGCGGCAGCACGAACAGCACGAGCAGCAGGGCCGCGACCGCGATCAGCGCCGTAATGACGCGCTTCTTCAGCACTTCGCGGCCTCGAGCTGCTCACCCGTGTGGCCGTAACGCCTCTGCCGCCGGGAAAAGTGCGCGAGCGCCCTGTCGAACTCGGCCTCGTCGAAATCGGGCCACAACACGTCGCTGAACCACAGTTCGGCATACGCCAGGTTCCAGAGCAGGAAATTGCTGATGCGCTGTTCGCCGCCCGTGCGAATAAGCAGGTCCGGGTCCGGCGCAGTGCCGAGCTGCAGTTCGGCGGCGAAGGTCGCCTCGTCGATATCGTCGGCGCCGATTGCGCCTGACGCCACCCTTGCCGCAACGCTGCGCGCTGCCTCGACGATATCCCAGCGTCCCCCGTAGGCAACGGCAACCTGAAGTCGCAGGTCGCCGTTTTTCGCCGTCAGCGCTTCGGCGTCGCCGATCTTTTCCCTGAGCTTGTCGTCGAGACGTTCCCGCTCGCCGATGAATGTCAACCTGACGCCGTTCTTGTGCAGCTCTTTGACTTCACGGCGCAGTGCTTCCAGGAACAGGGACATCAGCATGCCCACTTCCTCCCGGGGACGCCGCCAGTTTTCACTGCTGAACGCAAACAGCGTCAGGTATTCGACGCCGCACCGCGCCGAGTTCTCCACGATCGCCCGCACCGACTTGACGCCCGCACGATGGCCGGCGTGGCGCGGCAGCGAACGCTGCCTGGCCCAGCGGCCATTGCCGTCCATGATGACGGCAACGTGCCGCGGTATCGTCGATCTCGCCGGCGTTGTCGGTTCGGATCCGGACACTCAGACTTCCATGAGTTCGCTTTCTTTTTCAGCGAGCACCCGGTCGATCTCCGCGATGTACTTGTCCGTAATGCTCTGGATCTCTTCCTCTGCCCGGCGCTCGTCGTCTTCGCCGATCATCTTTTCCTTGAGCAGTTCCTTGATGTCGTGAATGGCATCGCGGCGAATATTGCGGATGGCGATCCGGCCGCCCTCGGCCTCGTTGCGTACCACGCGGATCATGTCCTTGCGCCGCTCCTCGGTGAGCGGCGGCAGCGGCACGCGGATGACCGTACCGGCAGTCGCGGGATTCAGGCCCAGGTCCGACGCCATGATGGCTTTCTCGACCTTCGGCACCATGTCTTTTTCCCACGGCGTCACGGTCAGCGTGCGGGAATCCTCCACGCCCACGTTGGACACCTGGTTCAGCGGCACGTCGCTGCCGTAGTACTCGACCGTGATGTGATCCAGCAGGCTCGTGTGCGCGCGCCCCGTGCGAATTTTCGTCATTTCCTGCCGCAGCGCCGCCACGCTTTTCGCCATGCGCGAGCCGGCATCTTTCTTGATTTCTTCCAACACGTGTTTGCCCTCAGTCTCTGTCCGACCTGCCTGCCTATGCAGTAACCAGTGTACCGACGCTGTCGCCCGTCATCGCCTGCACCAGCGCGTTCGCGCGTGTCAGGTCGAACACGCGCAGCGGCAACTCGTTGTCCCGGCACATGACGACCGCGGTCGCATCCATGACCAGCAGCTTGTCCGCGAGCAACTGGTCGAACGACACGCTTTCGAAACGGCGCGCGTCCGGGTTCGTCACGGGATCGGAATCGTATACGCCGTCGACCTTGGTCGCCTTCAGGAGAATGTCCGCACCGATCTCGATGGCCCGCAGGCTGGCCGCCGTATCGGTCGTGAAAAACGGATTGCCGGTACCTGCGGCCAGAATCACGACGCGTCCCTTCTCGAGGTGCCGGGTCGCCCGGCGGCGGATATAGTCCTCGCAAACGTCGTGAATCTGCAGCGCCGACATCACGCGAGCATAGACGTCGAGCGACTCCAGCGCATCCTGCAGGGCCAGCGCATTCATGACCGTTGCGAGCATGCCCATGTAGTCGCCCGTGACCCGGTCCATGCCGGCGCCGGCGAGGCCGGCTCCGCGGAAGATGTTGCCGCCGCCGACAACGATGGCGATCTCGACGCCGCGCTTCCTCGCCGTGGCGATTTCACTGGCGATGCGCTTGATGGTCCTGGGCTCGATACCGTAATCGAGTTCGCCCATCAGCGCCTCGCCGCTCAGCTTCAGCAGGACGCGGCGGTATGGAACCTCGGGATCATCCATGTACAGGCCTTTTCGTTGTCGTTTCGCGAATCGTTTCCGGGCCGCAACCGGCGGCGGTTGATTCTAGCGCATTAGTCGTTGTCTATCTCTTCAAATCAAGGAGTTAGAGACGAAAAGCTCGCCGGACTTCAGCCTTTTTGTTTCGCGTCCTCGATCTGCTTCATGACCTCGTCGGCGAAATTCTCCTGCTTTTTCTCGATGCCCTCGCCGACCTCGAAGCGGACGAACGCGGTAACCCGGGCGCCCGCCTTGTCGAGCAGCTTGCCGACGCTGATCTTGTCGTCCTTGACGAACGGCTGGCCGACGAGGGTGATTTCCTTGAGGAATTTTGCGACCCGGCCGGACACCATTTTCTCGACGATCTCTGCAGGTTTGCCCGATTCGGCAGCCTGTTCGGCGAAGATCCGTCGCTCGCGCTCGAGCGTTTCCGCCGGAACGCCGCTTTCGTCGATGCAGGTCGGGTTGATGGCAGCGACGTGCATGGCGATATCGCGGGCCAGGTCTTCGTCGCCGCCCTCCAGCGCGACGACGGCGCCGATCTTCGCGCCGTGGGTGTAGTGACCCAGCGGGCCGTCAGACGTGACGACCGCAATACGGCGCACGGAGATATTCTCGCCGACCTTGGCGATGAGATCGGTGCGAGCCTGCTCCACGCTGCGGCCGTCCGCGAGCGCCTCGTTCGCAAACGCCTCGACGTCGGTCGTACCCGATGCCAGCGCTGCATCGGCAACGGCCTCGGCGAAGGCAATGAAATTCTCGTCCTTCGCGACAAAATCCGTTTCCGAGTTCACCTCGACAACCACGGCCCTGCCGCCCTCCGTCCTGATTACGATTCTTCCGTCCGCGGCAACCCGGCCGGCCTTCTTGTCCGCCTTGGCCTGCCCGGACTTGCGCAATAACTCCGCGGCGGCTTCCAAATCGCCGTCCGTCTCGACGAGCGCCTTCTTGCACTCCATCATGCCGGCGCCGGTGCGCTCGCGCAGCTCTTTCACCATGGATGCACTGATCGACATCACTGTACCTCTTGATTCTTTAATCTGTTCGTCTGTTCGGGCGGCAGAGCGGATTATTCGCTGTCGGCCGTCTCGTCGTCCGCCTTCTCCGCCGGTTTAGCGGCCGCCTTCCTGGCCGTTTTCTTGGCCGTTTTCTTGGCGGCCTTCTTGGCCTTTTTCTTCGCCGCCTTCTTCTTCGCTACCTTCTTCGCGGGCGCTTCGGCCTCGGCCGCTTCATCGGCTTTCGTCGGCTCTGCCTCCGGCGTTTCCGCGGCAGCTTCCTTTGCGGGCTCCCCGGCCGGCGTTTCGGCAGATGCCTTGGGCGCCTCCTCGGCCGGCGTTTCGGCAGATGCCTTGGGCGCCTCCTCGGCTACCGGCGCTTCCTCGGCTAAGACTTCCTCGGCAGGAGCACTTTCTTCAGCCGGGGCAGCTTCTTCGGCGGCGGCAGTTTCTTCCGGTGCCTTTTCGGCCTCCGGCTTCTTCGCGGCGGCCTTCTTTTTCACGGCCGGCTTGCGGGACGGTTTCTTGGCACCGCGCTTCTTGCGATCGGCTTTCTTGACGTTGCCTTCTTCGTCGAGTTCGACGAACTCGTCCTCTCCGAGCGCAACCTCCGGCAATGACGCCCTGCCCTCGATCACAGCATCGGCAATCAGCGCTGTATACAGCTGTATCGCACGCATTGCATCGTCGTTGCCCGGGATAATGTAGTCGACGCCATCCGGCGAGCAGTTGGTGTCGACCACCGCAACGACGGGAATGCCGAGCTTCTTGGCCTCGCGGATCGCGATATCTTCGTGCTCGACGTCGACGACGAACATGACGTCGGGCAGGCGCTTCATTTCCTTGATGCCGCCGAGACTCTTCTCGAGCTTCTCCTGCTCGCGGCTCAGCCCGAGAATCTCTTTCTTGGTGAGACCCTCGAAACCACCTTCCTCGGCCATTTCCTCGAGCGTCATCAGGCGCTTGACCGACTGGCGAATGGTCTTGTAATTCGTCAGCATGCCGCCCAGCCAGCGCTGGCTGACGAACGGCATTTCGCAGCGCATCGCGTGCTCGCGGATCGAGTCGCGCGCCGCACGCTTGGTGCCCACGAAAAGCACCTTGCCGCCGTCCGCGACCGTCGCCTTGACAAAGGCGTAGGCCTCGCGAGCCATCGGCAGGCTCATCTCGAGGTTGATAATGTGGATCTTGTTGCGTTCGCCGAAGATGTAGGGAGCCATCTTCGGGTTCCAGTAGCGGGTCTGATGCCCAAAATGCACGCCAGCCTCTAGCATCTGGCGCATGGTTACGTCTGCCATTTCGTTTCTCCGGGTTAGGCCTCCACATACCCCATCGCCCAACCCCTTTTTCGGTGGGGCACCCAGTGCGACGTGACGGTATGCGTGTGGATTAATTGCCTCAAGGGCGCGCGCTTTATACCATAGCCCGTCGCCGCCAACAACGCGTATCCAGCTGAAAATCGCGCCGGGCGGCGCGGGCCCTGACAGAACCAAATCCTATGACCGTAACGATCAAGACTGCCGACGAGCAGGACAAGATGCGAGTTGCCGGCCGCCTGGCCGCCGACGTGCTCGACATGATTACAGATTATGTAAAACCGGGAGTCACGACCGGGGAGCTCGACCGCATCTGCCACGACTACATCACGGACGTCCAGGGCGCGATCCCGGCTCCGCTGAACTACCGTGGCTTCCCGAAATCGATCTGCACCTCCGTGAATCATGTCGTCTGCCACGGCATTCCCGGCGATCGCAGGCTGAAGGCCGGCGACGCCGTCAACATCGACGTCACCGTGATCAAGGACGGCTTCCACGGTGACACCAGCCGGATGTTTTTCGCCGGGAAGCCCGGCATCCAGGCACAGCGCCTCGCGGAGGTCGCCTTCGAGAGCATGTGGCTCGGCATCGAGGAACTGGCGCCCGGCAGGCATCTCGGCGACGTCGGCGCCGCCATCCAGCATCATGTCGAGAAAAACCGCTTTTCGGTGGTACGGGAATACTGCGGCCACGGTATCGGGCGCGTATTTCACGAGGACCCGCAGGTGCTGCATTACGGCAGTCCCGGCACCGGGATGGAATTGCGGGCCGGCATGACCCTGACCGTGGAACCGATGGTCAATGCCGGCAAGCCCGCGGTCAAACTCCTGCCCGACGGCTGGACCGTCGTCACCAAGGACCACAGCCTTTCCGCGCAATGGGAACACACGGTGCTGATCACCGAAACCGGCCACGAAGTGCTGACGCTCGGTGCAGACGCACGCTAAAAGCAAAGCCTCGCTGGCAGCGACCGACGCCGACCTGAAGGCGCGGTTCCTGGCCGGCGAGTCCGTGGTCGAACTCGTCCACGAGCGCGCCGCGGCCATCGACGAGCTGCTCCGCGAGCTGTGGCAGACCCACATGGGCGAGTTGTCCGGCGACGTGGCCCTCGTCGCGGTCGGCGGCTACGGCCGCGGCGAACTGCACCCCTGCTCCGACGTCGACATCATGCTGTTGCTGCCGGACTCGATCGATGCCGATGCCGAACTGGCCCTGTCCGCGTTCATCACGTCGCTGTGGGACGTCGGCCTCGAAATCGGGCACAGCGTGCGCACCGTGGAACAATGCGTCGAGCAGGCTACCGCCGATCTCACCGTCGCCACGACGCTGATGGAGGCGCGACTCATCGCCGGCCCCCGTGAGCTGTTCGACGCCATGCAGGCAGCGGTCGGGCCGGACCGGATCTGGTCGCCGCAGGAGTTTTTCGCGGAAAAACGCCGCGAGCAGATCGAGCGGCACCATCGCTACCACGATACCGGTTACAACCTCGAACCGAACGTCAAGGGCAGTCCCGGCGGCTTGCGCGACATGCAGATGATCGGCTGGGTCGCGAAACGGCATTTCGGCGTCAGGACTCTCGATGAACTCGTCGCGCACCAGTTTCTCTCGCCGGGGCAGTTGCGGCGCCTCAAGGACAGCCAGGCATTCCTGTGGCGAGTCCGCTTCGCGCTGCACATCCTCACCGGGCGCGCAGAGGATCGGCTGCTGTTCGATTACCAGGTGAAAATCGCGCAGATGCTCGGCTACGAAGACGCGAGCTACACGCTCGCCGTCGAGCAATTCATGCAGCGCTACTACCGCACGGTCATGGACCTGTCGCGGCTCAACGAAATGCTGCTGCAGCTCTTCGAAGAAGCCATCCTCATGGACCCTGGCGCGCCGCCGGACCCGCTGAACGCGCGTTTCCAGGTCAAGAATGGCTACCTGCAGACGGTGCATGAAAACGTCTTTCACGACGACCCGTCGGCGCTGCTCGAGCTCTTCCTGCTGTTGCAGCAGCACCCCGACATTCGCGGCGTCAGCGCCTGGACGATCGGCCTGATCCGGCGCAACCTGTACCTGATCGACGAGGAGTTCCGCCAGAACCCGCGCAACCACCGGCTGTTCCTGTCGATTTTGCGCGCGCCGGCGGGCGTCACGCACGAACTGCGGCGCATGAACGTGTACGGCGTGCTCGGCCTCTATATCCCCTCGTTCGGGCGCATCGTCGGTCGCATGCAGTACGACCTGTTCCACGCCTACACGGTCGACGAGCACACGCTGTTCGTGGTCAGCAACCTGCGGCGCTTCGCGCTTTCACGATTCGATCACGAGTTTCCACATTGCAGCCGTGTCATGCAGTCGCTGGAAAAGCCGGAAATCGCCTACCTGTCCGGCCTGTTTCACGACATCGCCAAGGGCCGCGGCGGCGATCATTCGGAACTCGGCGCCGTCGACGCGGAGGCGTTCTGTCTCGAACACGGCATGAGCCGGTACGAGGCCCGCACGGTGGCCTGGCTCGTACTGCACCATCTCGCGCTGTCGACGACGGCGCAGAAGCGCGATATCGGCGATCCCGACGTGATCAACGAATTTGCGGCCACCGTCGGCGACCAGATGCACCTCGATTACCTGTATGTGCTGACCGTGGCCGACGTGCGCGGGACCAACCCGAAACTCTGGAATTCCTGGAAGGCGTCACTGTTCCGGGACCTTTATGAACTGACGTCCCGCGCCCTGCGGCGCGGCCTCGAAAACCCGATCGACGCCGACCAGCTGATCCTCGAGAAGCAGACCAGGGCGCGTGAGCACCTGCGGAAGGCCGGCATCAGCGACGAGCGCGTCGACGCCGTGTGGCAGCTGATGAACGACCGCTACTTCCTGCGTCATCGCGGCAACGAGATCGCCTGGCACACGGAGTGGCTCGCCGACTCGGACACCGCTTCCGAAGTCGGCCTCGTCGACGTGCGCCGGCAGGCCGGAGGCGATCGCGTCGAAGCCGTGCTCTATACGCCGCGCAGCAAGCACACGTTCGCTCACGCGGCCGCCGCGCTCGACGAACTCGGTATGACCATCGTCGACGCCCGGGTCGTGCCGCTGCGCAACCATTACAGTCTCGATTCCTTCGTCTTCATGGAACTCGACAAACGCATGGATATCGACGAGTCGCGAATGGCGAAAATACGCCGCTCGCTGACGCGGGTGCTGACGGCCAGCGACGACGATGTCGCCAAGGTGACGCGCACGGTTCCCCGCCAGGCGAGAATGTTCAAAACCAAGACCGAAGTCGAGTTCAGTCCCGCTACGATGCGCGGATTGACCGTCATGGAACTCGATGCGGCGGACCGCCCCGGGCTGCTCAGCAAGATCGGCAAGGTATTCATCGACGAGGGTGTCGACATCGACGCCGCGAAGATCATGACGATCGGCGAACGCGCCGAAGACGTCTTCTACATCAGCGACGAATCGGGCAATCCGCTCGAAGAAGAGGCAAAATCGCGCTTGCGGGACGCCCTGATTCGCGAGATCGACTAGAGCGCCCCGGCACTGGTTACAGGCAGGACGGACAACGATATGACGGACCTCATTGAGATCGTGGAACGCGGATTCGAGCGCGGCGGCAGGATGGACAGCGACGCAGAACGCGCGGAACTGGCGAACGCGGTGGAGACCGCAATCACCATGCTCGACTCGGGCGAGGCCCGGGTTGCCGAGAAAATCGACGGCAGCTGGCACGTTCACCAGTGGCTGAAGAAAGCAGTCCTGCTGTCGTTCCGGCTGCAGGGCAACGCGGTAATCGAGGGCGGCCATTCCCGTTTCTACGACAAGGTTGCGCTCAAGTACGCGAGCTACGACGAAGAGCGATTTGCCGCCGACGGCGTGCGCGTCGTTCCCGACGCGATCGTGCGGCGCGGCGCCTACGTCGCGCCGGACGTCGTGCTGATGCCGAGCTACGTCAATATCGGCGCGAACATCGACAGCGGCACGATGGTCGACACCTGGGCAACCGTCGGCAGCTGCGCGCAGATTGGCAGGAACGTGCACCTGTCCGGCGGCGTCGGCATCGGCGGCGTGCTGGAACCGGTACAGGCGGGCCCGACCATCATCGAGGACGACTGTTTCATCGGCGCGCGCTCGGAAGTCGTCGAGGGCGTCATCGTCGAACAGGGCGCGGTGCTGTCCATGGGCGTCTACATCGGGCAAAGCACGCGCATCTACGACCGCGAATCGGGCGAGATCAGTTACGGGCGGGTGCCCGCCGGTTCCGTCGTGGTTCCCGGCAACCTGCCGTCGAAGGACGGCAAGTACTCCCTGTACTGTGCCGTCATCGTCAAGCGCGTCGATGCGAAGACCCGCGCGAAGACGGGGCTTAACGAGCTCCTGCGACGCGCGGAGAACGAGTTGCTGAAAAGCCCGGGATAACAAGGACTCTGCAATGCTGACCGTGTACGGAATCAAGAGCTGCGATACCTGCCGGCGCGCGAAGAAGTTCCTCGAGGAGCGGAACATCGGATTCCGGTTTCACGACCTGCGCGAAGACGGGCTCGACATCCAGATGCTGGAACGCTGGTCGGCACGCATCGACTGGGAACGCCTGTTGAACCGGAAGAGCCTGACCTGGCGCAAGATCCCCGAGGCCGACCGCGGCGACATGACCAAAGACCGGGCGTTCGCCACGATGCTGCAGCACCCTACGCTCGTTAAGCGTCCGGTGCTCGAACATCCTGCTTTTTTCGCGGTCGGGTTTTCCGAGAAACGGTTTACCGACTTCCTGGCAAAGACCGGCTGACCGCCGGTCCGGCGCTCAGCCGATGCGACCGGTGATGTAGTCTTCGGTCAGCTTGTGCTGCGGATTGGTGAAGATCCTGTCGGTTTCGTCCACCTCGACCAGGCGCCCCAGGTGGAAGTACGCCACGCGCCTCGAGACGCGGGCGGCCTGCTGCATCGAATGCGTCACGATCACGATCGCGTAATCCTGCGAAAGCTCGTCGATCAGGTCTTCGATACGCGCCGTCGCGATGGGATCGAGAGCCGAACACGGCTCATCCATGAGAATGACCTCGGGATTGACCGCGATGGTGCGCGCGATACACAAACGCTGCTGCTGCCCGCCTGACAGCCCGGTTCCGGGCTCGTCCATGCGGTCTTTCACTTCCTTCAGTAATCCGGCGCGGTCGAGGCTGGTGTGCACGATATCGTCGAGCTCGGCGCGATCCACGGCCAGCCCGTGGATGCGCGGCCCGTACGCGACATTGTCGTAGATGCTCTTGGGAAACGGGTTGGGCTTCTGGAAGACCATGCCGACGCGCGCGCGTAACGCCACGGGGTCCAGGTCGCTGCCGTAGATATCCTGGCCGTCCAGCGTGATCTTCCCGGTGACGCGGGCGGACTCGATCGAGTCGTTCATGCGATTGAGGCAACGCAGGTAGGTCGATTTCCCGCAGCCCGACGGGCCGATCAGGGCAATGACCTCGCTTTTGCCGATTTCCAGCGTCACGTCCTGTATGGCGTGATTGTCGCCGTAGAACACGTTCACCGCTTCCGTGACGATGAACGGGTTTTCACAACGGACATCACCGACGGTTTCCTCGCCGAGTTCGGCAACACGCTCGACGACCTGCCTCGGCGCGGCGCCGTTCGGCTTCTTCGGCGCTGCCTGCCCGGCGGGTTTCGCACGCCCGGGCTCGGGAATCGCCTCTTCGTCGGTGATCTTGGTCTCAGTCATGCCGGCCATTCTCATACAGGTCCCTTTGGAGCTCAAATAGGCCGCCTACCATTTTCGTTCCATTCGTTTCCGAATGATTACGGCCGCCAGGTTCATGATCAGGAGGAAGCCCAGCAGGACGATGATCGCCGCCGAGGTTCGTTCCGCAAATGCGCGCTCGGGGCTGTCTGCCCAGAGATAGACCTGGACGGGCAGCGCCGTTGCCGGGTCCGTAAATCCGCCGGGGACGTCGACAATGAAGGCAACCATGCCGATCATCAGCAGCGGCGCCGATTCGCCCAGCGCGCGGCTCATACCGATAATGGTCCCGGTCAGCATGCCCGGCAGGGCCAGGGGCAGCACGTGGTGAAAGACGACCTGCATTCTTGACGCGCCGAGGCCGAGCGCGGCCTCGCGGATGGACGGCGGCACCGACTGAATCGCCGCGCGCGAAGCGATGATGATGACCGGCAGCGTCAGCAGCGAGAGAACGAGCCCGCCGACCAGCGGCGCCGAGCGCGGCAGCGCCATCCAGTTTATGAATACCGCGAGCCCGAGCAGGCCAAACACGATCGACGGTACCGCCGCCAGGTTGTTGATATTGACCTCGATGAGGTCGGACCAGCGACTTTTCGGCGCGAACTCCTCGAGATAGATCGCCGCGGCAACGCCGATCGGGAACGCCAGCGCGACCGTCACGACGAGCATGTAGAACGAACCCATCAATGCACCCTTGATGCCCGCCAGCTCCGGGTCCCTGGAATCTCCGTTGGTGAACAGCGCCTTGTTGAAGCGCGTATGCAGGCGGTCGGCTTTCTGCAGGGACTCCACCCAGCGTACCTGCGCGTCGCTGATCGGGCGCAGCGACTCGTCGATCGTCGGGTCGATATTGCCTTTTACGAGCATGTCGACGTTCGACGACGCGGGCACCTCGACCGTGATCGTGGAGCCGACGAGCGACGGGTCCGCTGCCACGATGTCGCGAAGCTGATAGCTCGCCCCGATGCTCACGAGCCGGTAAAGTTCGCGCCGCTCGCTGCGGCCGCTCACGTCGGGAAATTCCTGGCGCAGCGCGCTGCGGACCAGCCCGTCGAAGTCGGCGTAGGCCAGGTCGAGTTCGCCGCCGGGCGCGAGCACGTCCTCCGACAGCTCCACGTCGAGCGTGATGAAGGTCTGCACGAACGCCGACGACCCCTGGAAGATCAGCGTCGCGAAAAAGACGCCGAGAAATATCACCCCGACCGCGGTCGCAAGCATGCCGGCTGCGCGGAACGCCTTCTCCTTGCGGCGCCGCCGCGCCAGTCCCGCTTCCACGATCTCTCTCGAGTTTTTGCGATTCGCTGCCATGATCCTACTCGTACTGCTCACGGTACTTGCGAACAAACGTGAGACCGATAATGTTGAGGCACAGCGTGACGACGAACAGCACGAGGCCGAGCGCAAATGCCGCCAGGGTCTTTGCGCTGTCGAACTCCTGGTCGCCCACGAGCAGCGTGACGATCTGTACCGTCACGGTCGTCACCGCCTCGAAAGGATTCGCGGTGAGGTTGGCTGCCAGCCCCGCGGCCATCACGACGATCATGGTTTCGCCGATCGCACGCGAAACGGCAAGCAGGATGCCGCCCACTATCCCGGGCAGCGCGGCCGGCAGGATCACCCGGATCATGGTCTCGGACCGTGTCGACCCCAGGCCCAGCGCGCCATCGCGCATCGCCGTGGGGACGGCATGAATGGCATCGTCGGATAACGACGAAACCAGTGGAATGATCATGATGCCCATGACGAGGCCGGCGGCAAGCGCGCTCTCCGAGGCGACCTCCAGGCCGATCGATTCACCGGCCGAGCGAACCCAGGGCGCTACGGTCAGCGCGGCGAAAAAGCCGTACACGACCGTCGGAATGCCCGCGAGTATCTCGAGCAGCGGCTTCGCGGTAGAGCGAACCCGGCTGGACGAGTATTCAGCAAGGTAAATAGCGGTCATCAGGCCGATAGGAACGGCCACGAACATGGCGATTGCCGTAATCAAGAGCGTGCCCGCAAACAGCGGCACCGCCCCGAAACTGCCGGACGAACCCACCTGGTCTGCCCGGATGGCCATCTGCGGGCTCCAGTTGAGACCGAACAGGAATTCGGTCAGGGGCACTTCCCGGAAGAACCGGATCGCTTCGAACAGTACGGAGAGGACGATGCCTATCGTCGTGAGGATGGCGATGCTCGACGCGGCAATGAGCAGGTAGAGGATGGTCTGCTCGACGCGGTTCCGGGCGCGAAACCCGGGCCGGATCCGGCGCAGCGCGATCGCCCCTCCCATGCCGGCGGTGCCCAGCGTCAGCACCGTGAGCAACTTGCGGCTGGCGGCAATGTAGTCGTTGTAGCGCTCGGCGGCAGCACGCATGACGGCGTCGATGTCGCCGCTGGTGACGTCACCGGCGGCGAGGTTCTGGATATTGTTGACGAGCAGGTTCAGCTCGCCGGTCGACAGGGAGCGTTGTGCCTCCGGCAAGTTATCCACGACCAGCGCAACGATGATCTTCGGCTCGAGCAGCACCCAGGCGAGAAAAACGCCGAGCGCCGGCAGCAGGCAGGAGATCAGCGTGAAATAGCCGTAGTAACCCGGCAGGGAATGCAGCTGCGAACCGTGGGCGGGACCGCCGACGACGGCAAGCGACCGGCGCCGCCCCATGTAGAACGAAGCGGCTGCCATCCCGGCCAGCAGGAGAATAAGCGTCATGTTCTGCATTGGCGCTGTGGCTCGTGTCCTTCAGATAACGTGCGCGGCGGCCCGGTCCCGGGGCGCCGACTTGCCTTGATTGACCGGCAGTTCACTCGCTCGCGATCTTCAGCGGTTTCAGGTCCCTGACGTCCGCGGCGACCTGCCTGCGCTCCTCGTCGGGCATGGGGATCAGGCCGCGATCCGACAGGTAACCCTCTTCGCCCCAGGCGCGCTCACTCGTAAATTCGCGAAGGAACCCGCGCAGTCCGGGAATCACGTCCACGTGCGCTTTTTTCACGTAGAAATACAGGGGGCGCGAAACCGGATAATCGCCGTCCGCGATCGCATCGAAGGTCGGCTTGACGCCGTCAATGGCGGCTCCCTTCACCTTTTCCGCGTTCTGGTCCAGGAAACTGAACCCGAAGATGCCGAATGCGTCGGGATTGGCCTCGAGCTTCTGCACGATGAGGTTGTCGTTCTCGCCCGCTTCGACGAATGCGCCGTCTTCCCGGATCGTGTGGCAGATCGCCTTGTAGCGATTCTTGTCGCTGTCCTTGAGCGCCTTGATCCAGGGCACGGTCTTGCAGCCGCCTTCCATCGCCAGTTCGACGAACGCGTCGCGCGTGCCCGACGTCGGCGGAGGGCCGAGCACTTCGATGCGAACCGCCGGCAGTTCCGGGTTCACATCCGCCCAGGTCTGGTGAGGATTCTCGATGAGTTCGCCGTCACGTTCGCCCGGAACTTCCTTTGCAAGCGCGTGGAATATATCGGCGCGGGACAGCGACACGGCAGGCGCCTCGATGGCGTTGGCGAGAACGATCCCGTCATAGCCGATCTTGACCTCCACGATCCCGGTTACGCCGTTTGCCGCGCAGGTATCTACTTCCGACTGCTTGATCGCGCGCGACGAATTCGTAACGTCGGGATAATCGACGCCGACTCCGTCACAGAACAACTTCAGTCCGCCGCCCGAACCCGTGGATTCGACTTTCGGCGTCTTGAACTCGGTGCTGCGTCCGAAGCGCTCGGCAACGACGGTCGAGAATGGATAAACCGTGGACGAGCCGACCACGTAAACGTAGTCGCGCCCTGACTGGGCAGCGGCGGTACCGCCGATCCCTGCTGAAATCAATACGCTTGCCAGCACTACCTTTGCTGTGCTTCTCTTTGCCACAATTAATCCTCCGGTTTCCCTGGGCATCGTGGCGCAAAGCTTAGCGGCGAATTGTTACCGAATTGTTGCAGAACGACGCCTGACGGCGTTTGGCGCGCGCGGGGCGAAATACGTGGTTTTCTTTATATTTCAATTAATTAGAATCAGCTTCTTGAGTGGCCCTCAAGGCCCGGGACAAACGCTTTGCACGATCCCGCACTGAACCTCCTGTTCGACCTGATGCGGCGCCCGTCCATCACGCCCGAGGACGCCGGCTGCCAGGACCTCATCGCCTCGCGGCTCGGGAAACTGGGTTTCGACTGCGAAACGATGCAATTCGGCGAGGTCACCAACCTGTGGGCACGGCGCGGCACAGGCTCGCCAGTATTCTGTTTTGCCGGCCACACGGACGTCGTGCCGCCGGGCGACGTCGGCGACTGGCAGTCGGACCCCTTCGAACCCGACATCCGCGGCGAGCATGTCTACGGCCGCGGCTCCGCCGACATGAAAAGCGGACTCGCCGCCATGGTCGTGGCCGTGGAGAGATTCCTCGAAGACCACCCCGAGCATCCGGGAAGCATTGCGTTCCTGATCACCAGCGACGAGGAAGGCCGCGCTCGCGACGGCACGCTGAAGGTCATGGAAACACTCGCGCAGCGGGGGGAGAAAATCGACTGGTGCGTGATCGGCGAGCCATCGAGTCACGCGGAACTGGGTGACGTCGTTCGTATCGGCCGGCGCGGATCGCTGAGCGGGATGCTCGAAGTACGCGGGGTACAGGGGCACGTCGCGTACCCAGAGCTCGCCGATAACCCGATACGCCGCTTCGCGCCCGTGCTGGCGGAATTGCACGGCATCGTCTGGGACGAGGGCAACGAGTTCTTTCCGCCGACGAGCTTCCAGGTGGTCAACATCCAGAGCGGCGTCGGCGCCCCGAACGTAACGCCCGCCCAGCTATCGGCCCGCTTCAATTTCCGCTACTCGACGGAATGGGACCATCACGGGCTCAGGGACCGCGTGCACGCGATCCTCGACGCCCACGACATCGACTACCAGCTCCGCTGGCACCTCTCCGGCGAGCCCTTTCTCACCAGGCCCGGGCGCCTGATAAACGCGGTCAGCCAGGCGGTCGAGGAACACACGGGTCATGCCCCGGAGTTGTCCACGGGCGGCGGCACCTCGGACGGTCGCTTCATTTCGCCGGCAGGCGTGGACGTGGTCGAGCTGGGGCCGGTCAGCGCATCGATCCACAAGATCGACGAGCATGTCCGCCTGGAGGATGTTCCTGCGCTGACATCGATGTACCAGCGTATCCTGGCGTTGTTGCTGGACGCCGCTGCCTAGCCGCGCCGGAGATTATTCCAGAGGCCTGCGCCGCCCAGGGCGATCATCCATACGAGGACCCAGCCGGGCATGGAAAGGCCGAGAAACTGCCAGACGATTTCGGCACATTCGCCCGACCCCCTGAAAACATTGCTCAGCACCTCGGTGAACGGCAGCGTGTCGAGCATGTAGTCGAGACCGGGCCCGCAGGATGGCACCTGGTCGGGCGGTAACCGTTGCAGCCAGGCATGCCGGCCGGCCACCGCGGCTCCCGCGCCGGCAGCCAGGACCAGCAGCACGGCGTAGACGATGCGTCCCGCACCGTGAGGATTGTGCAGCGCCGCCACCAGGAAGACGATACCGATCGATATGACGGCGACGCGCTGGAAGACGCACAGCGGGCACGGATCCAGCAGCAATACGTGCTGGGCGAACAGCGCAAAGCCCATCAGCCCGCAACAGACGGCGAAACCCGCAAAATTGACGACGCGCCTCGACGGCAACCGGTCCAGGGTCATGCGGGCTTACTCCTCGACGGCCTCGTCGGCAATGTCGGTATGGCGGATATCCCGGCCCTCGACCATGTAGATGACGTACTCGCAGATGTTCTTTGCGTGATCGCCGATTCGTTCGAGCGAGCGTGCGGCCCACGTTACGTTCATGACGCGCTTGATACTGCGCGGATCTTCCATCATGAACGTGATGCACTGGCGCGTGATCGTCTCGTATTCCTCGTCGACGAGTTCGTCTTCCTTGACCACGTCCAGCGCCTCCGCAACGTCGAGCCGGGCAAACGCATTCATGGCGTCTCGCAACATGTGCGAAACGTGGCTGCCCAGGTTCTTCAGTTCACGGTACGAATCGGAAGGACGGTCCATGCCGGCGAGCTTCGACGCCAGGAATCCGATCTTCTCCGCCTCGTCGCCGATTCGCTCGAGGTCCGTGATGGTCTTGATGATGGCCACGATCAGCCGCAGGTCGCCCGCCGCCGGGGCGCGAGTCGCCAGGATCCGGCTGCACTCTTCGTCGATTTCGACCTCGAGATTGTTGACCTTGTAATCGTCGTTCGCGACCTTCAGGCCGAGCTCGCTATCGCCACTGACGATGGCCGCGATTGCCAGCGAAAGCTGGGTCTCGACCAGTCCACCCATGCTGAGGACGGTGTTGCGCAGGTCCTCGATATCCTGGTTGAAACGCCGCGAAATATGATCGGAAAATTTGGATGCTTCCATGAGAATTCCATGCCCGCCCAGGCGCGCCCTATGTCACTTTAAATTGGACGGTACGTCAAGGTCGCAGCCGAAACAATGACAATACCGTTACTTCCATTTCCATTGTGCGTCGAGCATCAGGCGATTGTAATCGCGTTTCAGGCCAGAGCTGACGTCAGTCTCGTTGATGAAGTACTGTGCGCCGATCGTCCAGTTCTTGCTGACGCCGTAATCGACCTTGAAGAAATGCCCGTTGTTGTCCGAGCCGCCGCCGGCAAAATCCGAGTCCGTGAGCAGGCCCAGCAATGCATCGGCCTCTTTTTCGGCGTAAATATAGGAAAACTGGAACTGGCCGCGGTCCTTTGCCTGGCCCAGCCGCGTGCCCAGCGTCCAGCCCGTATCGTTCTCTGACGCGTCGCCGTTGGTCACGTAATCGACAAACACCACTGCCGGCCACCCGCCGAGGTCGAACGCGGCCTCTGCGAACACCTGCGTAAGCAGGTAATCATAGAGGTAGACACAGGTTTCGCCGGCGACGGTGCCGCAAGGCTGACCGTCGGCCTGCACGGCCGTGTTGCCGAAATAGTCACCGGGGTCCGCGGGATCGCCGAACGTGGTCCTTTCGCCGCTCGTCGGGATCGAGTAGTAAGCCACGCCGCCCGTCAACCTGGCGCCGGCGAATTCGCCCGTTGCACCGAACTGCGCCCCCCAGCTGAACGAATCGTTGCCGCTGCGGCTGTCGCTTTCGAGAAACGTGCCGATCGCATTGACGAAGTACCGGTCGCGCTCATACGTCAGCGCAAAACCTTCCGGCGTCCAGTCACCGTCCCACATCAGTGCCTGCTTGCCGGCCCGGTAGAGCGGGTTCTTGAACTTGCCGCCGACCAGGTGGAGCCCGTCCATGGCCTCCCAGTCCGCGTAGGCGAGGTTCAGGGATACGTCTTTCGACGACCCACCACCACCCAGGGTCTGGTTGGTCGATACCGGGTCGTCGCCGCCGGTCGCGAGCCCGAAGCCGACCTCGACGTCGTCAGCCAGGTCGGCTTTGACATTGAAGCGAGCACGAATCCGGTTGCGCTTCCGGGTATCGCTGCCTTCGGGGTCGATCCTCTCGTAGCGGTAGCGGAAATCGCCGTCCAGTCTCACCCGGTCCGCCCACGAGTCGCTCGCGACGGGCTCCGCGGCGACGGACGCCTGCTGCGCACGCCTGAGCTCGGCGTTTTCGGCCGCCAGCGCATCCAGGCGCTCTGAAACGATCGCGAGTTGCTCGCGCAGCGCCTCGAGTTCCTCGTCGCTGACGGCGCCGAACGCGGTGGAAGAGACCAGCAGGCTGGCGGCCACGGTCGGTAATAGTAATCTGTTCATTGGCTACTCCAGGCGATGTTGCGGGCAGCGCGCGGCTGCTGGACGAGGATTCTGACGCGGATTCTTTACAGATTTGTTACGAAATCGTCATCTTCTCGTAATCGCCGCTCGCCTGTATTCGCACCCTGGGCTGCCGCCACGGGCAACAGTGCCGCGTTTTCATGAGGCGATTGTTGCAGGGATTTGCCGCCGCCGGAAAACGCGGCGGAGCGTCAGCCGCGTTTATTCCCGCTCGCGATCGGGACGGGAGGTTTGACCGCGACGCGCTCGGCCGGGAACCGGCAGCGGAATTCGCTGCCCTTGCCGATCTCGCTCTTTATTGCGAGTTCGCCGTCATGCCGGCCAAGCACGTGCTTCACGATCGCGAGGCCCAGGCCGACGCCGCCGTCTTCGCGGGCGCGCCCGCGGTGCACGCGAAAAAAGCGTTCCGTGAGCCGCGGTATCTGGTCGGCGGGAATGCCCTCACCGGTGTCTTTCACGATGATTTCCGCGCCGTCCGCATCGACGCGCCACGTAAGCGTAATGTGTCCGTCCGCGGGCGTATGCCGGATCGCGTTCGACAACAGGTTGGAGATCAGCGACTCGATTTCGTTACCGACCGCCAGCAGCTGGGCCGGCGACTGCGACGTGACCTCGATCGCGGCGATGCCGTCGTGACCGAGGTACGCCTTTTTTGCGGCTGCGAGAAGCCCGCCGACGTCGATCGCCTCGTCCTTTGCCGCAGGCCCCGCGCTTTCGAGACGCGACAGTTCCAGCAACTCGCTCACGACGGTATTCATGCGCCGGGCCTGCTGCTGCATCTGGCGGATGGGCTGTCCCCAGTTTTCTTCGAGTTCCGGGTCGTCAGACAGGCTGTCGAGATAGCCGCTGATCACGGTCAGGGGCGAACGCAATTCGTGGGACGCGTTGGCCACGAAGTCCCGGCGCATCCGCGTCAGTTTTATGCGCTCGGTAATGTCCCTGAGAACCAGGAGCTTCTGGTCTGCGCCGTACGGAACCACCCGGCAGTTCAGCCAGGCCTCGTCCCTGACCGGCGACGGGATCTCGATCTCCTGTGCAAACGCATTCGAACGCAACAGCTCCGTGAGTTTCGGGTCGCGGAGTATGTTGTCGACGCGCTGGCCGCGGTCCTTCTTGCGCTTGAGGCCGCCGAGGCGTTTCGCCGCCTTGTTGCACATTACGATCTGGTTGTTCTGGTCCAGAATAACGGCGCCGTCCGGCATGGCGTCCGTCGAGCGGCGAATCTCCTTGAGAAGGCGCCTGTATTCCCGCTTGGCACGAAGCGCGCGTTCATGCTCGTAGTTGTAACGCGAGAACATCTGCTGCCAGATGCCTTCGCCGTAGCGGAACTGTTCGAAGTCGCGCGTGTGCACGGCGCGATTGAAGCTGAGCAATTGCCGGCTTTGCCAGACAAGGATGGCGAGTGCCGCGACCAGCAGACCCCAGTCCGCATGACCGTAGATCCAGCCGATCAGGCCCCCGGCCGCCAGGATGCCGACGAGCCCCGCAACGAAATTTCGGGATGACCCAGGCATGTGTCAGGAACCGCGCTCCGAGAAACGGTAGCCGGCGCCGCGCACCGTCTGGATGTAGGTATCCGCGCCCTGCTCCGCGAGTGCCTTGCGAAGCCGCCGGACGTGCACATCGACGGTTCGTTCTTCCACGTAAACGTTGGCACCCCACACGCGGTCGAGCAATTGCGCGCGACTGTAAACACGGTCGGGATGCGCCATCAGGAAGCGCAACAGGCGATATTCCGTCGGGCCGAGCCGGATCTCGGATCCGCCTGCGACGACGCGGTGCCCGGCCGCGTCAAGTTCCAGTTCGCCGGCGCGCAAGACCTCGTCGTTGACGGACTGCGAGCGGCGCAGCACGGCCTGTATTCGCGCGATCAGCTCGCGCGGCGCGAAGGGCTTGGTGATGTAGTCGTCCGCGCCGCCCTCGAGGCCCGCGACCTTGTCGTACTCGTCCGCGCGTGCAGTCAGCATGATGATCCCGAGGTCCTCAAAGCCCTTTTCGCGCTTCAGCGTGCGCGTCAATTCGAGGCCGCTCATGTCCGGCAGCATCCAGTCGACCAGTGCAAGGTCCGGGCGCTCGTCCGCCAGCATCTGGCGCGCGCTGCGGCAGTCTCCGGCTTCCAGGGTTTCGAAACCTGCCCGAACCAGGTGAAATGCAATCATCTCCCGGATAGGAACTTCATCCTCCACGATAAGGATCTTGCCCGCTGCCATGCCCTGTTCCCGCTGTACGCGCCCATCCGGGCGACCCGTGGCCGTTCGCGACGCATTACAGCAGCACTATATTACAGAACTGTTACGAACCATTGCGCCGCGAGGGCTGCGCGACCGTTTGCCGCAGGTACGCGGGCACGACGTCCTGTGGGTCGACGGCCGCGCCGGATTCGGCCAGCGCGCGGCCGCTTGCCAGCAGGTGCCGGGCCGAGGGATAGCGGACCGCGCTGACCGTCGCCAGGAACGGCCGGTTCGTCTCGAGGAGCTCCGGGTAGCGCTGCCAGCCGAAGCCTGCCGCCGTGAAGCGGCCGGGCTCCCGCTCGAGCTCGCTGATGACGGACTGGTCATGCAGGCGCTCGGCGCCGACCGCGTCCGGCAGGCCGTCACTACCCGCCGCATAGAGCCCGAGATAAACCTCGTCCATGTGTGCGTCCTGGCAAACGGCAACTGCCTGCGCACTTTCGCTTTCCATCACCTCTGCGGCAACCGCGAGCATCGAGGACACGGGCACGATGCGCACACCGGCGCCGTGCGCCAGACCCTGCGCAACCGACGTGGCGATGCGCATGCCGATGAACGAACCCGGGCCGTTGCCGAGCACGATCCCGTCCAGCTCCGCGGCGGCGATGCCGGCCTCATTCAGCACCTCCTCGATCATAGGCACGAGCAGGCGCGTGTGCTCCCGGGCCTGTTCCTCGTGCCGCCAGGCAAGGGTACCGCCGGCCTGCAATGCCACCGAGCAGGCCAGCGACGACGTGTCGAGCGCGAGCAACTTCATGCGACGGCCCCCGGGCGTTCGTGGCGCTCGAAAAAGCGCTCGACTTTGCCGATGTCGTCCGTCGAGTCCATGGGCTCGAGAATATCGAGAAACGTCCTGCCGTAGTTGCGCGACGTGATGCGCGGGTCGCACAGCACGATGACGCCGTAGTCGTTTTCACCGCGCAACAGCCGGCCGGCGCCCTGCTTCATCGCCAGGGCCGCCTGTGGCAGCTGGTGTTCGGCGAAGCCATTGCCGCCCTCCCGGCGGATGAATTCGAGGCGCGCCATCATCAGCGGGTCCGCCGGCGACGCGAACGGGAGTTTGTCGATCGCGACGACCGTCAGGGCCGTGCCGCGAACGTCGACACCCTCCCAGAAACTGCCCGTTCCGAGCAGCACGCCGTTGCCGCAGTCGCGGAAGCGGCGCAGCAGATCGTCGCGCGGGGCGCTTCCCTGTACGAGCAGCTTGCGCCCGCCGAGCCGCGCCTTGTGCGAGCGAAACCATTTCTTTGCCGCGTTCAGCGCCCGGTGGCTCGTAAACAGGCAAAACAGTCCGCCGGACGTGAACTCCAGCAGCGGCGTAACCGCCTCCATTACGGCATCCGTGTGCCCGGGATCGGCGGGCTGGGGCAAGCCGGGCGGCAGGTAGACGAGGCCGTTGTCGGCCAGCGCGTAGGGGCTCGGAAACGTCAGGCCGGTCACGCCGCGAAGCCCCATGCGCGACGTGAAATGGGAAAAGTCGTCGCCGACGGCCAGCGTCGCCGAGGTGAATATCCACGCCTGCCGGCCGGTGTCGATGAGCCCCGAGAGCGTCGCGGACACGTCCAGCGGCGTCAGGTTGACGCGCAGGCTGCGCGGGTTGACTTCCAGCCAGCGCAGCCCGTCCCAGCTGTCGTCACTCGCGAGCAGTGCGAGCCGTTCGCCGATGCCTAGCAGCTGCTCGTGCAGTTTCGCAATATCGACCGAGCCGTCACTCAGCGCTTCGAGGCCCTGCACGACGTCGCCGATGGCGGCCCCCAGCTCGTCGAAAGCGCCGCGCATACCGGGCATCAGGTCATCTAGCTGGTGCCTGCCTTCCTGGCGCGGCGCCGCAACACGAAGCCCCTTGATGGCGGTATCGAGACGGTGCACGCGCCGCTGCAGTTCGGGTTCCCCGGACGGCATCGTGGCCACCTGCACCTCGTCGACGACGCGCTGCAGTTCCCGGCTGCCGAGCGCGACGCCGAAGAACTGCACGGCGAGGTCGGGGACCTGGTGAGCCTCGTCGAGTATCACGGCCTCCGCATCGGGCAGGAACTCGAGGAAGCCGCTCTCCTTCATGGCGAGATCCGCGAGCAGCAGATGATGATTGACGACCACGAGGTCGGCTTCCTGGGCCCGTCGCCTCGCCTTGACGACGTGGCATTCCGAATACTGCGGGCAGTGCTGGCCCAGGCAGTTGTCGGTGGTCGAGGTTACGAGCGGCCAGATTGCGGAGTCCTCGGCCACGACCGTCAGCTCGGCGCGATCCCCGCTGTCGGTGTGATGACGCCATTCGCGGACCTCGGCGCAATCGCCCTGTAGCGACGGCGCGACATCGTCAAGCTGCTCGAGCCGGTGCAGGCACAGGTAGTTGGCGCGGCCTTTGAGCAAGGCAGTGGTGACCGGCCGGCCGACCGCTTTGCCGACCAGCGGCAGATCCCGGTGATACAGCTGATCCTGCAGGGCCTTGGTGCCGGTACTGATGATGGTCTTGCGCCCGCTCATCAGGGCGGGCAGCAGGTAGGCGAAGGTTTTGCCGGTCCCCGTGCCGGCCTCGATGACGAGCTTGTCCGAGGCCGCGATAGCCTCCGCAACGGCCTCCGCCATCCACGCCTGACCGGCGCGGGGCTGGAATCCCGGCAGCAACTTCCGGAGGGGGCTCTGGTCGCCGAAAAATTCAGGCAGGCTGGTCACGAACGACAGGTTACACGCTTCCGCACCGCCCTGGGTATCGCTTTAACGGCCTTTACGCGGCAGTTCGGGCGTGGTCGAGCCTCGGAAATCACGGGCTGCAATCGCAGTCATTCCCGGTATAATGCCGACCCCCTCAGTCCTCCAAGCCCGGCACAATCACAATGACAACCAAGCTCCCGGCCCTCAAGGAATGGGTCGACCAGGTCGCAGAACTCACGCAGCCCGATTCGATTCACTGGTGCAACGGAGGATCTGCGGAATACCACCGCCTCATTGCCGAGATGATCGAAGACGACACGCTGTCCGCGCTCAACGAGAACGGCTACCCGAACTGTTACCTGCACCTCTCGGACCCCAATGACGTTGCCCGCGTCGAACACCTGACCTTCGTCTGCACGCCGGACGAGGAACAAGCCGGCCCGAACAACAACTGGATGAGCCCCGACGAGGCGCACGCCAAAATGGATGCGTTGTTCGAGGGTGCGATGCGCGGCCGGACGATGTACGTAATTCCCTACTGCATGGGACCGATCGACTCGCCCTACTCGCGTTGCGGTGTCGAGATCACCGACAGCCCCTACGTCGTCATCAACATGGAAATGATGACGCGCATGGGCGACGCGGCGCTGGCGAGAATCGAGCGCGAAGGCACCTTTGTAAAAGGCCTGCATTCCACCGGCGACCTCGATCCCGAGCGGCGCTTC
>DATHRM010000047.1:0-9305 GCA_035465295.1 Woeseiaceae bacterium
GGATCGGGGATAGCCCCGGCACCGTACACCCAGAGCCATGCGACGACGGATAGCGCCGCGAAGATGCCCGCCAGGAGGAAGAAAGGACGGAACCCGTACGCAAACGGCACCAGTTTTTTTTCCGCCGGGCGGTTCACCGGATCCACCCCTCGACCAGGCGCACCGGTCCGAGCGGGTCGTGCGACCTCGCGATTACGAACATGGCGGCATACACGAGCAGCGCGCTGACGAACGTCGCGAGCCGGGCCGCCCGGGTGCGGCCGCGCTTCAGCGCAAACGTGCCGAGGCCGACATAGACAACGAGGAGCGCCAGCTTCAGCCACAGCCAGCCATTCGCGAAGACGGCTGCAGGCAACAGTGCCAGCAGCATCAACGCCGCGGTGAGCAGGACGATGTCGATGCCGTAGCTCAGGTAGCGGACGGGCGCGGCCATGCCCCAGGCCGCGCCGCCCTGCACGGCGAGTCCGCGCACCAGGAAGAGCGAGCCGCTTGCGACAACGGCGGCGACGTGCACCAGCTTGATGTAGGGATAAAACTCGATCATCGCGCGCGGAACCCTGTCGCCACCGTTGTCGTCATGCTAATTGTGCGTCGTCTCCGCTCCTTCCGGCAGCACGGCGCGCTTTTTGCGCGGACTGACCCAGAGCCGGAAGACGAACCATGCCAGCAGCAGTGCGCCGGCGCTGAAGAGCACGTCGCCCGGGACGCGCATCCACACCAGGAGATCGACGATCGGCTGCTGCATGAACTCGGCGGAACGTGCGTACCAGTAGCCTTCGCGGATCGCGGCGACCAGCTGCATGATGCCCAGCGGCAGCAGCGTCATCAGCGCCATACCGGCAAGCCCGACATTGAACGTCCAGAAGCTCGCCTTCAGCACCCTCTCGTTCCATTGCGCCGCGGGCTTGAGGCCGCGCAGGCAGAACAGCATCAGGCCGATGCCCAGCATACCGTACACGCCGAACAGCGCGGTATGGCCATGCAGCGGCGTGAGGTTGAGGCCCTGCATGAAGTAGAGCGGCAGCGGCGGGTTGATGAGAAAACCGAACAGTCCCGCGCCCACCAGGTTCCAGAACGCCACGGCGGTGAAGAACATGATCGGCCAGCGATAGCGCTGCATCCACGGCGTTGCGCGGCCCAGCTTGTAGGTCTGGTAGGCCTCGAAGCCGATATACGCGAGCGGCACTACCTCGAGGGCGGAGAACGACGCGCCGACGGCCAGTACCGCCGTGGGCGTTCCCGTGAAGTAGAGATGGTGCAGGGTGCCGAGCACGCCGCCGGCCATGAAGACGATGGTCGCAAACAGTACCGCGACGGTTGCGGTGCTGACCTTCAGGAGGCCGAGACGCGTGAACAGGAACGCAATGACGGCGGTCGCGAACACCTCGAAGAAGCCTTCGACCCAGAGGTGCACAACCCACCAACGCCAGTACTCGACCATCGAGATGTGCGTGTGCTCGCCCCACATCAGGCCGGCGCCGTAGAACAGGCCGATCGCGACCGTGGACAGGAACAACAGGCTGACGATCGGGCGGGACTCGTCGCGGCGCCGGATGGCCGGCCACAGCGCGCGACCGACCAGCGTCAGCCAGAGGCCGAGGCCGATGAACAGGAACCACTGCCAGAAGCGCCCGATGTCGACGTACTCCCAGCCCTGGTGACCGAACCAGAAATTGTGGTCGAGGCCGAGCTTCTGCATGACCGCGAACCACTGGCCCGCAAAGGCGCCCACCACGATGACCAGCAGGCAGACCCAGAGCAGGTTCACACCGAGCCGCTGGAATTTCGGCTCGTGGCCGGAGATCGCCGGGGCGATATAGAGTCCGGTGCCGAGCCAGGCCGTCGCGATCCACAGTACGGCGAGTTGCGTATGCCAGGTGCGCGTCAGCGAGTAGGGAAGAACGTCACTGAGCGCATAGCCGTAAAGCTCCTGGCCCTCGACCTGGTAGTGCGCCGTGATAGCGCCGAGCAGTATCTGCACCAGGAACAGCGCGATCACCACCCAGAAGTACTTGGCGGTTGCGCGCATCGACGGCGTCACGACGACCATCGCGAGCGGGTCGGAATCCGGGAGGTTCGCGACGCGTTCGCTCTTGCCCTCGGAAACCGCGTGGTACCAGCCGAGCAGGCCGATACCTGCGAGCAGGAACAGCACGCTGAACACGGTCCACAGGAACGTGCTCGGTGGCGGCGTATTGCCGACGATCGCGTCCGCGGGCCAGTTGTTCGTGTAAGTAATGTCCTTGCCCGGCCGCTCGGTCACCGCGGCCCACGCAGTCCACCAGAAAAACGCCGACAACGAACGCCGATGGTCGGCGTCCGGCACGGTGCCGTTCTTCATCGCGTAGGCTTCACGAAGATGGCCGGTCGCCGGGTCGGTTCCGAACAGGCTGTCGTAATGACGGCTTACGGTTGCGATCGCCTCGGCGCGGTCAGCGTCGATCGTGATCGTGCCCTGGTCGGCATCCCAGGTGTTGCGGCGAATCTGTTGCTGCAGCCGGGTTTCTAGCGCCGCCTGTTCGGCGGGCTCGAGATCCCCGTAGCCGGAGACGCGCATTTGCCGCGCCGCCCAGAGGTCCATCGTCGCGAGCGCCTCCCGGTGCAGCCAGTCGGCCGTCCAGTCGGGCGCGACGTAACCGCCGTGGCCCCAGATCGAGCCAAGCTGGTGCCCGCCTATCGACTGCCATACCTGGCGGCCCTGTTCGATGTCGGCGCGCGTGAAGACGATATCGCCGTCGGTCGTGACGACGGTTTCGGGCATCGGCGGCGCCTGCCGGTGGATTTCGCCACCGAGGAACAACAGCACGCCGAAGGACACGAGGAGCAGTACAGCCAGACTGGTCCAGAGTTTTTTGGTGGAGTTCATTTCCCATCTCCTGCAAATACTGAGGAGATGTTGGCGCGGCGATGCGTCGCACGCCCTGATCTAGATCAAGGCGGCGTCATTTTCTGAGGACGCTGCGCGCGATGGCCCGCAGCCGGTCCATGTCGAGGATTTCGACCTCGCGCCGGTCCACGCTGATCAGCGCCTCCTGCTGGAAACGCTTGAGAATCCGGCTGACGGTTTCGGGGGCGAGGCGAATGTAATTCGCGATGTCCGTGCGCGACATCGCGAGGCGAATGCGGCGCTCCGACAGCCCGACGGCGGCGTAGCGCTGCGACAGAATCAGCAGGAAAGCGGCCAGGCGCTCTTCCGCACGAAAATCCGGCGCGAGCAACGCCGCCTTGCCGATGTCGAGGCTGAGCAGGCGGAACAGCTGTTCCTGCAGGCCGGGCATCTGCGCCGCCAGCGTCGCCATCTTCGGAAAGGAAAACCGGCACAGCAATACCGTCTCGAGCGCTACCGCGTTGCAGGGAAAACGCGACTGTGAAATCGCGCTCAGGCCGATCACCTCGCCCGGCAGGAAAAAGCCCTGGACCTGTTCGCGCCCTTCGAGATCCGTGACATAGGTCTTGACCGTCCCGGCGCGGATCGCCGCGATGGCATTGAACGGGTCACCCTCCCTGAAGATGTGCTGGCCCTCGCGAAAAGGGCCGATGTGCTCGACAAGCACGTGCAGGTCACGCAGGCGGCTCTTGTCATAGCCGCGGTCCAGGCAGGCGCTCGAAAACGCGCAGGTGCTGCAGAAGTTGAGTTCATCACCGTCGTCGACCGCGATGCTGTTCCGGAGCACACCGTCCTCGGCCGCGAGGTCGTCGCGGTACGAAGGCTCCAGTTCATGCAGGTAGCAGGGCGATGATGCGTAACCACGCAATTCATTCTCTTCCCGGCCACCATCGTGCCCTTCCCTGGCACCGTGAGTCTTGGACGATTTATCTGCCACCTGGCGTTCCCCTGACAGCGAACCGGAATCCGGATCCGTTGCCGGTACTGTAACCGGTGGCTCGCGGCTCTGAAACCTTCTCGATCCACGCCGCGGCGAACCGCGCGCCCCACGGGATGCGCCGGCTCAGAGACTGGCGATGTAGGCGTCGGCCACGGGGCCCCAGCGCTCTGCGTCGTTGATGATGAAATGCCCGTTGCGGCCGGGGTCCCTCACGAATACCTCGAAGTCGCCGACGCCGCCGGCCCCTGTGAAGGCGTCGAAGTTCGAGCGGCTGTGCTCGAGGCTGTAAAAAGAGTCGTTCTGCGCGTAAATCCAGAGCGAACGCCCGGGAAATGCCGCACCGTCGACGAACAGGCTGCGGTTAACGGTCGCGAAATCGCCACAGCCCTCGCCCAGCCAGCCGCCCACGAAATTGATCGCGCCGAGATAGACCTCGGGCCGGCGGGCGAGATACGCAATCGAGAGTATGCCGCCCCGCGACGTGCCGGACAGCAGCATGCGTGTCGTATCGACGTCGGCGCGCATCCGCAGCCAGTCCGTTACGGCGTCGATGTCGTCGAGTGCCCGCGCGGCACCCGCCAGCGCGATCGTGGCGTCGCAGGAGTAGCCGCTGCGGTTGGGTGTGAAGCCTTCGTCGTACAGTCCGTCCGACTGCCCGCGCCCGCGGCGCTGCGGGTACGCGACCATCCAGCCCTGCTCCACGAAGTGCAGCGTGGTCGGCTTGTGGATGAACGTGTCGTCGAAGCGCGAGGGATCGGAACCGTCGCCCGTCGAGCCGTGATTGACGACGAGCAGCGGGAACCGCTCGCCTTCCAGGGGCTTGAACAGCACCACCTCGAGTTCGACCGGCTCGCCGTTTTCGGTAAACGGCGTCGTCGCGCGGGCGTCGATGCGCACGGCGAACGTCCGGCAGATGCCGTTCTCGAGGACGCTCGTGGAATCGCAAATCGGGTCGACCGGCTCCGGCTGGCGCGCCACGCCGTCGGCGCCGCTCCCGCAGCCGGCAACGAGGAGCAATGTCAGGAACGCGGCTGCTCTGCGTGTGCTCATGGAATATCCTCCTCCGTTTCAGCGATAAGACGATTCTGGCACCCGGGAGTTCGCACCGGCCAACGTTGTGGGACGAACGGCTGCGAGCCGGGACGGGCTGCCGAACGACACACCGACTGGTGTAGGATTGCCACGATCGATCCAGGCGAGGCTGTGATGTCGTTAATCGGAAATATCCTGTTTTTCATCTTCGGCGGATTCGCGATCTTCTTCGGCTACCTGCTCGGCGGCATCGTGCTGTGCCTGACGATCGTCGGCATCCCGTTCGGCATCCAGTGCTTCAAGCTCGCGGGCGGCGTGCTCGCGCCGTTCGGGCGCGAGGTCCGCGAAACTGAACCGCCGGGCGGCCCGCTCGCGCTGATCATGAACATCATCTGGATCATCCTGCCGGGCCTCGAACTCGCCATCATGCACCTCTGCCTGGCCGCTTTCTTTGCCGTGACGATCGTCGGCATCCCGCTGGCCATGCAGCACATCAAGTTGCTGCCGCTCGCGCTGCTGCCTTTCGGTCGCGTGGTGCGCGACATCGAGACCGGGCGGCAGTACCCGTGATCTTCGTCTTCGAGGTGCACGTGCATCCCGGCCACACCGCGGAAGCCTATGCCGAGGCCTGGGTGCGCGCGAGCGAGATCATCCAGAAGGCCCCGGGTGCGAGGGGCACGAGGCTGCACCGCAAGATCGGCGACGATCGCTCGCTGCTCGCCATCGCGAGCTGGGACAGCAAGGCGCAGCGCGACGCCATGGAGTCGAACCCGTCGGCCGAGGTTCGGCGCATCATCGCCGAGCAGGCCGAATTCGTCGATATACGTGTGATCGGCGAGTTCGAGGACCCCGACTGGATCGTCAATCCGGGCTAGGCACTCCGTCGAGCCACGCAATCGTCTCGTCCCAGATCGCTTCGGAACCCTGGCGAAAGAACCCCAGGTGGCCGAGTTTTCCGAGGCCGTAGTCTGCCGGCACCAGGTGGCGCCGCGTCACGCGCGGATACGCGCGCATCATGTCGTCCACCGCGCGTGCCGTGCCCCAGTCGTCGTCCTCGATGCTGTAGGCGAGTATCGGCGCATCGAACGCCGCATAGCGTTCGAGGGGCAAGGTCTCGTCGCCGAACAGGTAGTCGGGGTCCCGGCACCACCGCGCCCATTCGAGCGCGACGCCCGCGGGCAGGTTTTCGCCCGCGGCGAACATGCGCCAGGGAAAATAGCCGAACAGCCGCGTAAGAACGGGAATGAGGACGGTCACCGCAAAGCGCGCCCGGTACCGCTCCGCGCCGCCCTGCACGCCCCAGTAACCGCTCTGTGCGGATACGCCGACCATGGCCGAAACCCGCTGCGGGCGATCGATGAGCCCGATGCCCTGGCCGCCGAAACTGTGGCCGACGGTAAACAGCCGGCGCGGCCGGAATTCGGATGACAGCCAGTCGATAACCGCGGGCATGTCGACAAGCGCCCAGTCGCGCATCCGTGCCGAGAACCCGCGCAGACTGGCTGGCCCCGACTCGCCAATACCGCGATAGTCGTAGGTCACCGCCGTCCAGCCGTGATCGCGCAGATAGCCGGCAAAGTACTTGTAGAACTGCCGCGGCACGCCGGTCGCGGCGTTGACCAGCACGGCCGTGTCGGAACCGGGCGTTTCGAACACGCTGGCCGCGAGCTCGTGGCCCTGTGCGTTTATACGGCAGTCCCGGGCCCGCGCGGTCACGCCTTCTTCGGCTTGATGCGCCGAACCAGGTGCTGCAGGCCGACGAGCACGCCGCCGGCCAAGATTCCGGCAATGCCGTTGAAGATGAGCGACGCGACGCCCGAAAACAGGTCCGCGGCGACCGGCAGGCCGTGCGCCAGGTCCTCGATATCGTGCAGCCATAGGGCGAGCAGCGGCACGCCGTGCACGAGGATACCGCCGCCGACGAGGAACATGGCCGCGGTACCGAGTATCGAAAGCGTCTTCATCATGACCGGCGCGAAGCTCAGGATCATCTCGCCGAAACGCCTTTGCATCCTCGCCATCCGGGATTCGCCGGTTTTGTCCATCAGGTGCATGCCGACATCGTCGAGCTTGACGATGCCGGCGACCAGGCCGTAAACGCCCACGGTAATCACCGCCGCGATCAGCGAAACGACGCCGATGCGAACCGCGAGTTCCGCGTCCTTCACGGTGCCGAGCGCGATGACGATGATCTCCGCCGACAGGATCGCATCGGTGCGAATCGCACCGCGGATGCGCTGCTTCTCGAACTTCACCATGTCCACGCTGCCATCGGCAAGCGCCTGCACGCGTTTTGCACGGGCCTTCTGCTCTTCCCCGGGCTTTTGCAGCAATTTATGCGCGACTTTTTCGAAGCCCTCGTAACACAGGAACGCGCCGCCGAGCATCAGGAGCGGCGTAATGATCCACGGGAACACGGCGCTCAGGAACAGCGCCGCAGGCACCATGACGAGCTTGTTCAGCGCCGAGCCCTTGAACACCGCCCACACGACGGGAAGCTCGCGCTCCGCGCGCACGCCGGTGACCTGCTGGGCATTGAGGGCGAGATCGTCGCCGAGGACACCCGCCGTTTTTTTCGCGGCAACCTTGCTCAGCACCGACACGTCGTCGAGCAACGTGGCGATGTCGTCGATCAGTGCAAGGAGGCTGGAACTGGCCATTCGTCTCTCTGCAATCCGGGTTTCCGCTACGAAGTTAGCCGGCCGTGCACGATGCTGCCATGTCGTGCCGGGTTCGAATTTCGCCGATCTTTGCGAGCATGTCGTCGAGCCGCGTCCCCGCGTCCGCAACGTTACTGATTGCACGGTCGCGCTCGACGATGGCCGGCAGGACCGCTTGCGCGGCTTCGGCCTGGCCTCGATCGGCTTCTGTCAGCGCTTCGACCCAGAATCCGGACAGGGCGAAATCGCGGTTGCGCGAGCCCTGGGCCTCGCGGGCATTGGCCAGGGCAACTTCGTGCTTGCACTCCGCAAGCGCCACGAAGCCGTTGAATGCATCGGTGCCGATCTTCTCCCGAAACTGCTGCACGCGCCGTTCGTAGTCGGCCTGCTCCTGCGCGGCGACCCGCTTGTCCGCTGCGGCCCCGGACATCCCGCCGACCACGGCGCCGCTCGTACCGCCGTAAACGGCACCGCGAGCCGCGGCTTCGCCGACGTTACCCCCGAAGATCAGGGCTGTGGCTGCGGCGCCGACTGCCCCGGCCAGCGCGCCCGTTCCTGCGCCTTCCGCCGCCCCCCTGGCGGCATAGCTGTCGCTCGCACATCCGGACGCACACAGCGCCGCGCCCATGGCGACGAACATGCCGGCCAGCGCCCGCGTCCTGACTGATACTGCAAACATCATTGGCTCCCGCTTCTGTTCACGTGAGGCACGAATCGACTACTCGGAATCGCGGTCGGCATCGCGACTTGGCGGATAAGGGAATTTCACGTGTCCCCACCGCACGACCAGTACGGCGACCGCGATAAGCAGGATGCTGGATGCAATGGCGATGACCCGCAGCGCTTCCATATCCTTGACGTCAATGATCAGGTAGCGCGCGATCGCGACGATGGCGATGTAGAGCGGCATTCGTACCGGCAGTTTGCCCGACTCCCAGTAGACCTTGACCATGGTCACGGTTTCGACGTAGATGAACATCAGCAGCAGGTCCGTCAGCAGCACGGTTTGCTGGACCCACATGTGCCGTATTTCGATGCCGCCGGCCACGAGCGTTGCCAGCAGGATGATGCTGAGGCCCGCATCCTCGACGAGCCGGGCTACACGGATGCCGTGCCGCCTGATATCGCTGTGGAAGTGCTCGCTCGATTCGCTCATCAGCTCATTCTACCGGCTATTCTTCAGGACATTAATGCCGAGTACGCCCATATCCATACCGTCGAACACCGGAAATCCCTGGCGCTCGAATACGGCCTTGTATCGCTGGTAGGGTACACCGGCGTCGATGACGATGCCGACCAGGCTTCCGGTCGACTGCGCCAGTGACCTGAGCTTCACCGCAAACGCCTCCGCCTGGGTGAGCTGGTGGGTGTCGAGTTGCTCCGACAACGGTACCAGGCCGAGCATGACGACGCCGGCGCCGAACCCGATCATCGCCTCGACACAGTCGAAATAGACCGCCTCGTCGGCCATCGGCGTCAGGTCCAGCGGGTTGGATGCGGCAACGAGGCCCTGCATGCCGTGACGCTCGAGCACGCCGCTCAGTGCGGTCCGGTCCCTGTCGGTGAGGGGGTACAGGCGCCCGGAGTCGTTGTCACCGAGGGTGTCGACACTGCCGACCGTTTCGTAGCCCGCGTTCGTCACGATCGCGAGCCTGCCGAGGGTGCGCAGGTCCGGGTAAGCCGCTATCCACTTGAGCACGGCGTTGAACTGGTTGAACGACTCGGTGATGACCGCCCCTGCCTTGTGCAGCAGGCGCTTCTGCACATGGTAGTCGCCGGTCATGGC
>DATHRM010000048.1:0-1943 GCA_035465295.1 Woeseiaceae bacterium
TGCAGGCCGTCTCCTACGGCAACGTGTACGTGGCGCAGGTGGCCATGGGCGCCAACCCGCAGCAGACGCTGCTCGCGATGCGTGAAGCCGAGGAGTACAACGGCCCGGCGCTGATACTCGCGTACAGCCACTGCATCGCGCACGGCTACGACATGTCGGACGGACTGCGGCAGCAGAAGCTCGCAACGCAGAGCGGCTACTGGCCGCTGATCCGTTTCAATCCCGCGCTGCGCGACGTCGGCAAGAAGCCCTTCGTCCTCGATTCGCCGCGGCCCAGCATTCCGCTCGAGGAATACGCCTACAACGAGATGCGCTATCGCTCGCTATTGAAGACGCACCCCGAGGCCGCCGAGAAGCTGATGAAGAGCGCGCAGGAACTCGTCGACATGCGCTGGGCGACCTACGAGCACATGGCGAACCAGAAACCGGCGAAATTCCAGCTGCAGGTCCGCGCCGACCCGCGTCGCAACTAGGCCGCGTTTATACGCCGATACTGTCGGCGAGTTCGCCGAGACTCCTGACCGTCACGGTCGGCTCGATACCCCACGGGTCGAAGATCGAATCCGTGGAACGCCGCACCCACGCGCCACGCATGCCGGCCGAGATCGCGCCGATGACGTCGAACGGGTTCCCGGAGATCAGCCAGGCCTCGCTGGCGCCGGCTTCGGCTCGTGTCAGGAAATACGCGTAGACCGCCGGGTTCGGCTTGAACGTCCTGAGGTCGTCGCAGCTCACGACACCTTGAAACAGGTCCCGGATGCCAGCCGTGGACAGCAGGGTTTCGACGGCGTCTTCGCTGCCGTTCGAGAACGCGTAGGAACGGCAGTCGCGCGCCGAGAGGGCAGTCAGTGCGTCGTGAACGTCGTCGAAGGCCGGCAGCTCGCGGTAGATGTCGAGGAGCGCCTGCTTCTGGCCGGCCGTCATGTCCGTCGCGAACCGCCTGCACGTGTAGTCGAGCGCATCGCGGGTGCAGACGGCAAAGTTTTCGTAGTTCTGCATCAGCCCGCGGCGGAAGGAATACTCGAGCTGCTTGTCGCGCCATGTCGACGAGAAGTCGCGCGCGCGATCGCCGACGATCTCCCCGAGCTTCGCCACGACTCCGTGCGTGTCGATCAGTGTCCCGTAAACATCGAATGCGAGCGTAACCGCCATGCAGCTACTTTAGCAGATCGACACACCGGGTGGATTCGGGCTGACCCGTCGGCTACGGTACTTCATGACGGTTGCGGGATCGAAGGAGACCATCATGCCTGGCAACGTATTCGACAGCGATCAGGCCGCCGCCTATTACGACGACTCGGCGGTTTCAAAATTCTACGAGCAGTGCTGGGGCGGCGCCGACATCCATATTGGTCGCTACGTGACAGGCCGCGAGACCGTGGCGGAAGCTTCCACGGCCATGACGCTGCACCTCATCGAACGCGCTGGAATCAGCGCCGGCGACCGGGTGCTCGACATCGCCTGCGGTTTCGGCGGCACGCTGCGCACGCTCGCGCAAATGGGCTGCACGGTCAAAGGCATCGACATCTCGCAGAACTGTGTCGACCATGCCCGCAACGCGGCCGATGAAGCCGGGCTCGGCGACAGGATCGACGCCGAGGTCGGCGACTTTCACGATATCGACAGCGAGCCCGGGTCCCGGGACGCCGTCATCTGCCAGGAAGCCATCATTCATTCGCCGGATCGCCCGAAGGTCTTTGCAGAGGCGTTCAGGGTGCTTCGGCCGGGCGGGACGTTTGCGTTCTCCGACATCCTCACCGGCGAGAACGCGGACAGCGCCATGGTGGCAGCCGCCTTCACCCGAATCGGCGCAAGGGTGGGCGCCACCGTCGACGACTACGAGGAGATGGCCCGTTCAGCGGGGTTCGGACTGGAGTTCGTCGAGGAACGGCTGGGCGCCATCGCGACGCACTACGACAAGCTCGCGGAACGGCTCGACCAGC
>DATHRM010000049.1:0-4557 GCA_035465295.1 Woeseiaceae bacterium
CGCTGCTGGATGTTGTGCATGCCGAGGATCGCGCTTTGCGGCGGATTCAGGATCGGCGTCGACATCATGGAACCGAAGATGCCGCCGTTGGTAATCGTGAACGTCCCGCCGGTCAGGTCATCCATGCCGATGGTCCCGTCCTGGGCCTTGTTCGCCATCGCGGCCAGTTCTTCTTCGAAGCGGGCAAAACTCATCTGGTCGACATCGCGCAGCACCGGCACCATCAAGCCTCGCTTCGTCGAGACTGCGATGCCAATATCGTAATAGTTGTGATAGACGATATCGTCGTCCTCGACCGACGCGTTGACAACCGGGAATTTCTTCAGACCCTCGACGGCGGCTGTCGCAAAAAATGACATGAACCCCAGGCGAACCCCGTGCTGCTTCTCGAAGGAATCCTTGTAGCGGCTGCGCAGGGCCATGACCTCGGTGAGATCGACCTCGTTGAAGGTCGTGAGCATTGCGGCCGTCTGCTGGGCGTCGACCATGCGCTCGGCAATTCGCGCGCGAAGCCGCGTCATCGGCACACGCTTCTCACTGCGCTCGAGCCCGACGGCCGCTTCTTCCTCCTCTTCCGCCGGAGCGTGGTCACCCGGCGTTACCTCGCCGCTCTCCTCGCCCTTCAGGAAGCTCATGACGTCCGCCTTGGTGATGCGCCCGTCCTTGCCAGTACCGCTGACCATCGACGCGTCGAGGTCGTGCTCCTCGAGAAGGCGGCGCACGGCCGGGCTCGTCTTGCCCGCTTTTGCGGTGCGGCCTTTTTCAGCCGATGCCTCTTTCTTTGCTGCCTTCTCTTCCTTGTCTTCCTTGTCTTCCTTGTCTTCCTTGTCTTCCTTGTCTTCCGCGTCCGCCTCGTCCTGTTCGGGCTCGGAGTCCTCGCCGGCGCCCTCGCCCTCTGCAAGCACTGCCAGCACGTCGCCGGCAGTCACGGTGGCGCCGTCTTCGACCTTGATTTCCTCCAGCACGCCGTCGGCGGGCGCCGGCACTTCGAGCACGACCTTGTCGGTCTCGAGGTCAACGAGATTCTCGTCCCGGCTGACCCGGTCGCCGGCCTTCTTGTGCCAGGCCACCAGGGTTGCGTCGGTTACCGATTCCGGCAGAGCTGGCACTTTGATTTCGATACTCATTTGGTTTTCCGTTTCGACTTGCGCGGCTTGGCCGACTTGCTCGCCTTGATTTCGATATCAAGTGCTGCATCGACGAGTGCCTTTTGCTGTTGAAGATGAACTTTGAATATACCGGACGCCGGTGCGGCAGACGCTGGGCGGCCGGCGTAGTAGAGCTGCTGGTCGTCGCGCAGCGGTTCCTGCAGGCGGTGCCGGATCTGGTACCACGCACCCTGGTTCTGCGGCTCCTCCTGACACCAGACGATGTCCTCGACGTGCTCGTATTCTTCGATTACCGAGGCAAATTGCTCGATGGGGAACGGATAGAGCTGCTCGATACGAATCAGCGCGACATCGTCGATGCCGTGCACCTGCCGCGCCTCCAGCAGGTCGTAGTAGACCTTGCCGCTGCAAAAAACGATGCGGCGCGTGGCCGCCGGCTTGATCTGCTCGATCTCGGGAATGATGAGGTTGAACCGGCCGTTGGACAGCGCCGAAATCGGCGACACCGACATCTTGTGCCGAAGCAGGCTCTTCGGCGTCATGACAATCAGCGGCTTGCGAAATTTACGCAGCATCTGGCGCCGCAGCATGTGGAACATCTGCGCCGGCGTGGACGGCACGCAGACCTGCATGTTGTGTTCGGCGCAAAGCTGCAGGAAACGCTCGAGCCTTGCGGACGAATGCTCCGGACCCTGGCCTTCGTAACCGTGCGGCAGAAACAGGGTCATGCCGCACAGGCGACCCCACTTCGCGTCGCCGGAGCTGATGAACTGGTCGATAACGACCTGTGCACCGTTCACGAAGTCGCCGAACTGGGCTTCCCAGATGACGAGCGTGTTCGGGTCGGTAGTCGCGTAACCGTATTCGAACCCCAGCACCGCTTCTTCCGACAGCAGCGAGTCGATGACGCGAAATGCGTTCGGCCGGTCAACGATATTCTGCAGCGGCGTGTATTCCCGGTTGTTGACCTGGTTATGCAGCACGGCGTGGCGGTGGAAAAACGTGCCGCGGCCGCTGTCCTGGCCCACCAGGCGGCAGGCATAACCGTCCTCGATCAGCGTCGCATAGGCCATCGTTTCGGCGAAGCCCCAGTCCATGTCGATCTCGCCCGCAGCCATGCGCGCCCGTTCGTCGACGATGCGTTTTACGCGACCGTGCAGCTTCAGGTCCTCGGGGATTTCCGTGAAATACTTGCTGGCCCTCTCCGCGCGCGCCGGCGTAATCGTGGTGTCGACGGGTTCGTCCCAGGTCGCGTCGAGGTAGGGAGTCCAGTCGACGGTAAACTCGTTGCCGATCATGCCCAGCGAGGCCTTCGGCACAGGCTCGCCGCGATCCAGGCGGTCGCGGTAGTCGTCCTGCAACTTGCTGACACCGTCCTTGTTGATGAGTTTCTTCTCGACCAGCTTCTCCGCATACAGGTCTCGCGTCGTGCGATGACTGCGTATCGTGCTGTACATCACCGGCTGTGTAGCCGCCGGTTCGTCGGCCTCGTTATGGCCGTGCCGGCGATAGCAGACGAGATCGATAACGACGTCTTTCTTGAACGTCTGGCGATACTTCAACGCCAGGCGGGTCACGAGAATAGCCGCTTCCGGATCATCGCCGTTAACGTGGAATATCGGCGCCTCGATCATCTTCGCGACGTCGCTGCAGTAATCGGTCGAGCGCGCATCCGATGGCCGGCTGGTCGTGAAACCGATCTGGTTGTTCACCACGATATGCACGGTGCCGCCAGTCCTGAAGCCGTTGGTCTGCGATAGCTGGAAGGTTTCGGTGACGACGCCCTGCGCGGAAAAGGCCGCATCGCCGTGGATGAGCACGGGCAGAACCTCGACACGTTCACTGTCGTCGCGGCGCTGCTGGCGCGCCCGCACGGAGCCCTCGACGACCGGGTTGACGATCTCGAGATGCGAGGGGTTGAACGCGAGCGCGATGTGGACGTTGTCCCCCGACGTCTTCATGTCGGCGGAGAAGCCCTTGTGATACTTGACGTCGCCGGAGCCCCTCAGCTCGTCGAGGTCATAATTGCCCTCGAACTCCTCGAACAGTTCCTCGGGCGATTTACCGAGAATATTCACGAGCACGTTGATGCGGCCGCGATGTGCCATGCCGATCACGATCTCGTGGATCCCGCCGGCGCCGCCCCGGTGGATCAGGTCGTCCAGCATCGGGATCAGGCTGTCACCGCCTTCGAGCGAAAAGCGCTTCTGCCCCACGTAGCGTGTGTGCAGGTAGCGCTCGATGCCTTCCGCGCTGGTCAGCTGCTCGAGGATCGTGAGCCGCTCCTCGTCGCTCAGCGACGGACTGGCCATGTTGTGCTCGAAATGCTCGCGAAGCCAGAGGCGCTCTCGCGCGCGCGAGATGTGAGCAAATTCGACCGTCGCCTTGCCGCAATAGATGGACTTCAGGAGCGCGATGATGTCGCGGAGTTTCATGCGGGCGTTGCCGGACCCGGCGAGTCCGCCCGTGTAGAACTCCGTGTCCATGTCCGCCTCGCTGAGGCCCAGGTAATCCAGCTTCAGGACGCCCGGGACGCGCCGCTCCATCAGGCCGAGCGGATCGAGATCCGCAATCTGGTGGCCGCGAAGGCTGTAGACCTGGATGAGTCGCGCCACGGCAGCCTGCTTCTGGGCCGAGGACGCGGCCAGCTTGCGCCCCCCGGCTTTCAGTTGCCGGGGTCGGCCGCCGTCGCGAGCCGACTCGAGCAGCTCCTTGCGTATATCGGAATGGGCAACCTCCGTCTGCGGGTCACCCAGTGACTCGAAATACTTGCGCCAGACGCCGGGAACCGAGCCGGCATCGCTCAGATACTGCTCGTACAGCGCCTCGACGGCGCTGGCGTTGCTGCCGAACAGGGGTGTCGTTGCGTATTGGTCCTTGAGAGAACTGCCCATGAGACTGGATTTTCGGGACGATTTGCCCCGTGAGTACCCGCTTATTTGTTCAGGCTGCCAAAAAGGCTCGCTAGTGTAGCCCAAGCCACCCGCATTGGAAACGATACGATAGTCAAAGCACCGCCAGCAGGTGGACGATCTCGTAGCACACGAGGCAGCAGTAGACGGCGAAGAAGAACGTCAGGAAAAGCCCGGTCCGGAAGCGGTTCATGAAGCGGGATTTGGCGAGAAACACGAGGATGAGAATGCCCGTGCCGGTCATCACGACCTTGCTGACGGCGAAGGCGGCGCCGCCCCGGTCGAGCATGCCCGCCATGAACGGATTCGCCTCGATCATGCCGTGCTGCATGAGGGTCAGCGTCAGGAACGCGTCGGCGCAACTGAGCAGCATGATGCCCACGGCGAGGAAGAACAGCCACGGGTGATGCCAGTCCAGGAAGATCACGTCGCCGTCGTCGTCGCGGCGAGAAGCATGCCGCCGGGACCGCAGGAAACCGAAAAATACGGTACGCCAGCTGAATTCGCGGCGCTCAGCGGCCGCACGCCGCTCCGCC
>DATHRM010000050.1:0-1607 GCA_035465295.1 Woeseiaceae bacterium
TGGAATTCATCATGGAATTATCGATGATGCAGAAGCGCGCCAGGTCGGGGTTGGACAATCGCCTCATCGGGCCTGCGTTCGATGAAGGCCGCAGCAGGCATTTCCTGGATTCACTGCATGCCATCGCAAGGGCAGACGGTATTACGACGGGCCAGGAGCTCGAGGAGATCGAGGCGATCATCGCGGAGTTCGGCCTTGCGGGGAATGACGCTCCAAAGCCAAATTGAAGGGTCGCCGCAGGCCGGAACATGGCCGGACCGGCGAGCCGTGTGCACTGCGCTCGCGCTGTGTCGGTCAGGCGGCGTCCGCCCTGGGCTCGTGGAAGACCGGGTTCTGCAGCTCGTCGAGCCGGAACAGCGCAAACGCGCGCTCGCCGTTATAGTCGAGCACGCGGAGATCATCGGTCTCGTGCAGGTCATTGACCACCGTCGTGAAGTGGCCGCCATACCGTGCCTTTGCGAGTTCCAGCGGAATTTCATAGGCCACGAACCGCTCGATACCCTTGGCCTCGAGTTTCTTCAGCAGCGTCGGGTCGGTGACGGAGTCGTGGGAGGTGAGGATGACGATGGGACCGCTCCCGGTAAACAGCATTGCAGTTTTCATGGTTGTCTCCCTCCTGTGTCGCGACGTTCGGGGACTGCGCTACAAGTATCCGCCTGCCGCTGGCAGGATCAATCAGATATTACCGAAGTTGCTCCTGCCCGAGGCGGCAGCGTCTCGTCCCAGTCGAGCACGTTGTATTTCTTGAGGATCTTCAACGTTTCCTCGAGCGGGATCGCCTCGAGGCGGCCGCGACTGCTTTCCACCGTCGTCGCTTTCAGGATCGCGTTGTAGATGGCCTCCTCGGTCGCCTCGGCGGTGGCTGCGAACAGCGGCGACATCGATTCATTGACCAGCTCGGGTGTCGTAACCGGGCGGTCGCTGCTGCGCGGCCGGCGCACGGCCTGGTCGGTCGAGAAAGCGATCACGTAGTCGCCCGAGCCGTTGTGGGCGAATGACCCGGTGCGCGCGAGTCCCATGATTGCGCGCATCGCGAGCCGGTCCAGGCTCCTCGCGTTCAACGGTGCATCGGTGGCGACAACCATCATGATCGAGCCGTCCTCGCGGTCATCCGTTCGCGCGGCCGCTTCGAGCTCGCCGCGGTAGGCGTAGTCGCCCAGCTCACGACCCACGGGCGCGCCGTTCATTGACAGCGTACCGCCGAAGTTGGTCTGCACCAGGACGCCCACGGTGTAGCCGCCGAGCTGCGACGGCAGCACGCGGGAACTCGTGCCGATGCCGCCCTTCCAGCCGAAGGCCTGGGTGCCCGTACCGGCGCCGACGCTGCCTTCCGCCACCGGGCCGGAAGCCGCGTTCTCGAGCGCCGCGTAGACCTGCGCTTTGCCGACCGGGTCCGCCCACATGTTGTTCACCCACGCATCGTTGGTCTCGCCAACGACCGGGTTCAGGGTGTGCTCGCCCATACCCGGCTGCTCGTACATCCAGTCCTTGAGCGCATTGGCCGCGCTCCAGACACACAGCGTGCAGGTCAGCAGTATCGGCGTCTCGATTTCGCCGAACTCGCGCACCTGGGTCTCGCCGATCAGCTTGCCGTAGCCGTTGCCGAC
>DATHRM010000051.1:0-2768 GCA_035465295.1 Woeseiaceae bacterium
AGCCTGCGCAGCTCGGATCTGAGCGGGTTTGTTTTTCGTTGTGCCATCCGGCGCATGGTACCATTCCGGCAGTCACAAGCGGCAGGAATAAGAACATCAAAATCAAAGACCTGTACGCCCGTTTCCGGGTCGTTCCCATGATTTGCGCAGGTTTCGCAGCGCTTGCATGTCCCGCCGTTGCCGCGGCCATCGAGGCCGGGGTTCCCGGCATCGTGCTCGACGAGGTACCGTTCGAGATCACGGTCACCGGCGTGCCGGCCGGCGCGCCGGTCGTGGCGGAAATAGATGGCAAGCGATATCCGGGCACCGCCGACGATGCCGGTGCCGCAACGCTGTCGGAACTGGTGGTGAGCGGCAGCGGCCGGGTCACGCTCGCATACGCGTCCGGCGCGGAATCCGGAGCGGTCGAGCTACGTGTAATGCCAGGCTGGGTTTCATTGCTGCCGGCGTTCACGGCGATCGCCGTCGCGCTGATCATCCGCAGCGTCGTCCCGGCGCTGCTGCTGGGGATATGGTTCGGTGCGACCGCCCTGCAGTCTTTTACGCTGAAAGGGGCGGGCATCGGCCTGCTCGATTCGTTCCAGGTGTTCGTCGCCAATGCCGTCGCCGACGTCGATCATGCGGCCATCATCCTGTTTACGATGATGATCGGCGGCATGGTCGGCATCATCACGCGCAACGGCGGCATGATGGCCATCGTAAAAATGGTGGTGAGCCGCGCACGGACTGCCATGGGCGCCCAGGTGGCAGCATGGCTGATGGGACTGATGATCTTTTTCGATGACTACGCGAATACGCTGGTCGTCGGCAACACCGCGCGCCCGATTACCGACCAGCTCAACATTTCCCGCGAGAAGCTCGCGTACATCGTCGACTCGACGGCGGCGCCGGTGGTGAGCATTGCGCTGATTACGACCTGGATCGGTTACGAGGTCAGCCTCATCGACGAGGCGCTGCAGGGCATCACCGAACTCGAGGAAGTACCCGCTTACGAGATCTTCCTGCAGTCGATCCCCTACAGCTTCTACCCGATCCTCGCGATCGTCTTCGTCTTCATGGTTGCGGTTACGGGTCGCGATATGGGACCGATGTACACGGCAGAGGTGCGCGCCCGCAATGGCAAGGTGCACTCGGTCGACGAAGATGCAGAAGCAGAAAACAGCGATGCCCTCGAGCCGAAGCCCGATGCACCGGCCCGGCCCCTGAATGCGTTCGTGCCGATCATCGCGCTGGTCCTCGGGCTGCTCGGTGGCCTGTATGCGACCGGCGAGGGCGAGACGATCCGGGACATTATCGGCGATGCCGACCCCTACAAGGCGATGATGTGGGCGTCCTTCATCGGCGCCCTGACGGCCGCGGCGATGTCCATCGGGCAGCGCATCCTGACGACCCACGAGACCGTCGATGCCTGGTATGGCGGGGCACGCGCCACGCTCTTCGGCATGATCGTGCTGGTGCTTGCGTGGTCCATGTCGGACGTCACCACGGCGCTCAACGCGAAGGGCTACCTGATTACGATTCTTGGCGAGTCGATGCCCGCCGCATGGGTGCCCGCGGCGGTGTTCGTGCTGGCGGGGGTAACGGCGTTCGCGACCGGGACCAGCTGGGGCACGATGGGCATCCTCGTGCCGCTCGTGGTACCGCTGGCCTGGGCGGTGATGAGCGTCAACGGCATGACCGAGGTCGGCGATATGCATATCCTCTATTCGTCCGTGTCCTGCGTTCTCGCTGGCGCGGTGTGGGGCGACCACTGCTCGCCGATCTCGGATACCACGGTACTGTCGTCGATCGCGTCGGGATGTAACCACATCGAGCATGTCCGCACCCAGCTGCCGTATGCGCTGCTGGTCGGCCTCGTCGCGATCGTGTTCGGCACGGTGCCCGGCGGCTACGGCGTGCCGCCGTGGGTGTCGCTGCTGGTGGGCGGCGTGGTCCTGTATGTCGTTTTGCGGCTGCGGGGGCGGCAGGCCGACGCCGCGGTCGCCGGCTGAGGCACCTGCAATCTATACTCGGCGGTAGCCCGTAGCGTATCCTTTAGCCTCCAGATCCAGAGGAGTGCCGGGGTTTGTCCCCATATGCGCCCTAAACCGATTATCGGCGTGCCGGCAGATCGTCGCGTCTATGAGCCCCACCCCTGGCACATGGTGGGGGAAAAGTACCTGAAAGCCGTCATCGAGGCGGCCGACGCGGTGCCATTGATCATTCCCGTGCTGGCGGATGATCTCGCGATCGACGAACTCGTGGACCAGGTCGACGGGGTCATGCTCACCGGCAGCTACAGCGATTTAGAGCCGCACCATTACGGCCACGAATCCGAGGATCCGGACGCGTTGCGCGACCCGCACCGGGATGCGCTGACGTTGCCGATTGCGCGGCATGCGCTGGAGACGGGCGTGCCGCTGTTCGCCATTTGCCGCGGATTCCAGGAGCTCAATGTCTGTCTTGGCGGAACGCTGCATCAGAAAGTCAGGGACGTGCCGGGTTATCACAACCACAAGGAAAATCCGGACGACCCGCTGGACGTACAGTACGGGCCTTCGCACCCGGTCACGCTGGTCGAAGGGGGATTGCTGGCACGTCTCGCCGGGACCGGTCAGGCGATGGTGAATTCGCTGCACGGGCAGGGTGTGGCGCGGCTGGCAGACGGCGTGACGGTCGAGGCCGTGGCCGACGACGGATTGATAGAGGCCTTCACGGTCGACGACGCCCGGGCGTTTGCGCTTGCGGTGCAGTGGCATCCGGAATGGAAGGCGAGCAGTAACGAATTT
>DATHRM010000052.1:0-25757 GCA_035465295.1 Woeseiaceae bacterium
TTGCACCGTGAACGACGTGTCGTCGTCCCCGTCGTCGATCAGCACTTCGGAGTCGGCATCGCGCACGATGTCTCTCGCCGCGTCGTAATCGGCGCTGTCCGCAACCCGCACGGTGATGATGTCGCCGTCGAGATCGACGCGGTGGCGGATCCGTGCCTCGCGCAATCGATCGTCGAAATCCTGCTGATAGGAGTCGAGGCGCTTCTGGATCGCCGACTCCATGTCGACCTCGAGCAGAACGTAGACACCGCCGCGCAGGTCCAGCCCCAGGCTCATCGGGTTCAATCCCAGGGTACGCATCCAGCCCGGCAGTTTCGGGGCCAGCGTCAGTGCGATATTGAGATCCCGGCCGTAGCGGTCGCGCAGCCGATCGCCCGCCGCGGTCTGGGCTTCGGGGGTTTCGAATCGCAGCACCGCCCGGTCGTCCTTCAGGAAGGCGGCCTCGGGCTGGATACCGGCACCCTCGAGGGTGCTGACAAACTCGTCGAGCTGGGTCTCGGTAACCGGTTCCCCGAGGCGATCAGCCAGCTGGATGGCCGGCACGCTGCCGTACAGATTGGGCAGGGCCAGCAGGATACCCGTCAGCAGCACGACGAGCACCAGGACGTTTAGCCAGGCGGGATACTTGTTCATCGAAACGGCGGTCGTCGATCAGGCTTCTTCGAACGTGCCCTTGGGCACGACCTGCGAGACGCTCGCTTTCTGAATCTTGATCTCTGTGTTGTCGCTGATCTGCACAACCGCGTAGTGGTCGCTGATACCGGTTATTCGCCCGAGAATTCCCCCGGCCGTCATGACCTCGTCACCGACCTGCAGGCCGGCGACCATCTCGGTATGTGCCTTCTGCTTCTTCTGCTGCGGCCGGATCAACAGGAAGTAGAATGCGATGAAAATAACGACGAGCGGCCACAAATCGAAGAGGCTTCCCTGGGGTGCCGCCTGTTGTGCGTAAGCGTTGCTGATTAAAAAGTCCATGGTGTTGGTTCATCTCGTTGCGGGGTTTGACAGGTACCCCGAAAAAACAGCGCGGTATTATGGCACAGAGCGGAAGACGTGGGGACGCGATTCTCAAAGCCAAGCCGAAATCCGCGTCACGCATAGGCGGAGCGCAGCGTGGCCACGAATTCCGGCACGGTGCCGGCCTCGATGGCCGCCCGCAGGCCCACCATAAGTTTTTGATAGTAATGAAGATTGTGCAGCGTTGCGAGGCGGGGCCCGAGGATCTCGCCGCACTTGCCCAGGTGTCTGAGGTAAGCGAGGCTGTAGTTGCTGCAGGTGTAACAGCCACACTCCGGGTCCGGCGCCGAGGTATCGTCGGCGTACCGGGCGTGGCGGAATTTCACGACGCCGCGTGACGTAAACAGCTGCCCGTTGCGCGCGTGACGCGTCGGAATCACGCAGTCGAACATGTCCACCCCGCGCATCACGGCCTCGGCGATGTCGACCGGCGTACCGACGCCCATCAGGTAACGCGGACGCTCCCCGGGCATCTCCGGGAGCAGTGCCTCCATCACGGCAAGGCGCTCTTCCTCGGGCTCACCGACGGCGAGTCCGCCAACGGCGTATCCGTCGAAGCCGATCGCGCGCAGCCCGGCCAGCGATTCGGCCCGCAGCGCCTCGTAGACGCCGCCCTGCACGATCCCGAACAGGGCTTCGCCGCGGCCGGGCTCGGCGTCCTTGAGCTCGTCGAAGCGCTGCCGGCAGCGCGCGGCCCAGCGCAGCGACAGCTGCATGGAATCCCGGGCCTCGCTTTCGGACGCCGGATACGGCGTGCACTCGTCGAAAATCATGGTGACGTCCGCATCGAGTTCGTGCTGCACGTCCATGGACCGCTCGGGCGTCAGGAACACCTCGTCCCCGTCCACGGGCGACCGGAACGTCACCCCTTCTTCGGTGAGCTTGCGCATGCTGGCCAGCGAAAAAACCTGGAAGCCGCCCGAATCCGTCAGGATCGGCCCGCGCCAGTTCATGAACTCGTGCAGTCCGCCGTGCTTGCGGACGACATCGGTGCCCGGGCGCAACATGAGATGAAAGGTATTGCCGAGTATGATCTCGGCGCCGTCGGCCGCAACCTCTTCGGGCGTCACGCTCTTGACCGTGCCGTAGGTGCCGACGGGCATGAAAGCAGGCGTCTTTACCGTCCCGCGGCGAAACGTCAGGCGCCCTGTCCTGGCGGCGCCGCTCTGCTCGAGGATCTCGAACTTCACGGCGTCGCTCCGGGCGTAACGAACATCGAGTCGCCGTAGCTGAAAAACCGGTACCGGGACCGCACGGCGTGTTCGTACGCGCGCAGGATGCGATCGCGGCCCGCAAACGCCGCCACCAGCATGAGCAGCGACGACCTGGGCAGGTGGAAGTTGGTGATCATCGCGTCCACGCTGCGGAACTCGTAGCCCGGCAGGATAAACAGGTCGGTCTCCCCGTGGAAGGCACGGATCTCGCCGCCGCTCGACGCGCATTCCAGCGCCCGCACGGCCGTGGTGCCGACCGCGATCACGCGGCCGCCTGCTTCGCGGGTCTGCCGGACTGCCTCGCAGCAGGCATCATTGACGCGCACGCGTTCCCTGTGCAGGCGATTCTCCTCGATATGTTCGCGGCGCAGCGCCTGGAAGGTGCCCGCACCGACGTGCAGCGTGACGTACGCGTGGCGCACGCCCGCGGCCAGCGTGTCGTCGAGCATCCGGCGATCGAAGTGCAGCCCGGCCGTCGGCGCCGCGACGGCACCGGGGTCCTTTGCGTACACCGTCTGGTAACGCTCGGCATCTGCCGGCTCGGCATCCCGGCCGAGATAGGGCGGCAGCGGTATCTCGCCCGTCGACTCGAGAATCTGCAACACCGGCTTCGGGAATTCGAGAATGAAAAACTCGTTGTCGCGGCCCGCCACGACAATCTCTTCGCCGCCCGCGAGCCGCAGGCGACTACCCTTTTTCGGCGATTTGCTCGCGCGCACCTGCGCCAGGGCGCAGCACGCACTCTCGATTCGCTCGATCAGGATCTCGACACGGCCGCCCGTCTCCTTGACCGCGGCAAGGCGCGCCGGGATGACGCGCGTATCGTTGAAGACCAGCAGGTCACCCTGCAGCAGCAGGGACGGCAACTCGGCGAATTGCCGGTCGGCGAGCTGCGAGCCGACCTCGAGCAAACGGCTTGCGCGCCGCTCGGCAGCCGGATAGCGGGCGATCAGCTCGTCGGGAAGCGCGTAATCGAAGTCGGACATTTGCATGGGCGCGCATGGTATCAGAGCCATGCGCGCCCACGCGGAGGAAATCGGCGGCTCAGGTTCTCCGGTCCGGACGGGGCATTCGCAGTAGCCGGACGTCCACGTCCACGGGCTTCATCGGCAACGTCGGAAGCGGCGCAAGCCGGCTCGTGCGATCGTCCGGCATCGTAATGTCCAGCTTGCGGGCACGCTTGTCGCGCATGATGCCGAGCTCGAGCTTCTCCCCGGCCTGGTACGAGCCGAGAATCCGCATTGCATGGCCGACCGACTTCGGTTCGCGCCCGTCGATGCTCTGGATCACGTCGCCCGCCTGCAACTTGAGCGCTTCCGATTCCGGTGCGCTCACGACGAGCAGCCCGGCGTCGGTGCCGAAATAGCGGCCGAGGTCCTCATTGAGTTCCACGAGTTCCATGTCGCCCCAGCTGCTGCCGATGAGCGGCGCGATGAACCGGTACTCGCGCATCGCGCCGGGAGCAACCGGCGCCGGGGGTATCTTGAACTCGAAGTTCTTGCCGTCGCCCGACCAGGCATACGCGTGGGGCGACACGACGCGCGGTTCGACCTCGACCTTGCCGACGTTGCCGTCGCGCAGGTACTCGACGGACAGCTTGTCGCCTTCCTTGACGCCCTTCATGAAGTCGAGCAGCCGGTGGTTCGCTTCGGCGCCATCCTCGGCGCTCATGGATTCCCCGTTTACCGCGGTAATCACGTCGCCCGCACGCAGTCCTGCGTCGTCCGCCGCGCTGCCCGGCGATACGCCGAGTATATTCACGCCTTCGACCGGCCCCTTGCCTTCGTTGCCGCCCACCGTGACGCCGAGCCGGGGCCTGCCCATCATCACTATCTCTTCCGCTTCCAGTTCGACGGCCCGCGGCAGGTTCTGCTGGCTCAGCTCGGCGATCCGCCGGGCGGCTTCCTCGAGCTGCCGCTCGGCCTCGCGCATTTGCCGCCTCGCCTCTTCCTTCTCGAGCTGCGCCTGGGCCCTGCGCTGTTCCGCCTCCTGCCGCGTTTCTTCGGCATCCGGGCTTTGCGCAGTTGCCTGCCCGGCGAGCAGCAAGGCTGCCACGGCAGGTATCAATAGCGTCATCGTCTTCATCAAAACAGTTCTCCTTAAACGGTCAAAATGCGGTTCGCTGCGCCTGCGCATAGCGCATGCCAACCAGCAACTTCATCAACCTGACGCGCTCGCGCCAGAAAATCTCCTCGTCTTCCGGACTGAGTTGGGATTCGGGGTCGTTCAGCTGGTAGTCGATCGCGGCAATGCGATCCTCGAGGCTCGCGATCGTGGCCGCCGTGCCTGCACGCATCACGCGCGGCTTGGCAGGCAGATCGCGCAGGTTACTCTCGAGTTCGCGCGACTCCGTCATCAGCGTCTGCAGGGTGTTGAGCCGAATCGGCGAGCTGCTGCCGACAGTGTCCGGCGTCGTGGAATAAACCTCCGGCTCATTGTCGAGCATGCCCGGCACCACGAGTACCGCGATCAGGATGGCGGCCGCGATGCTGCCGCCGAGATACCAGGTCGACGGCCGTCTCGCGACGGGCCTTCGAATCAACCCTTCCGCCTCCGCCTGTTCGCGGATACGGTGCCAGACGGCACGCGGCGGCATGGTGTCCGGCAGGCTCCACAGGCCTTCACGCAACGCGTTCCGTTCGTCCGCCGTCAAACCACAGATCATCTCTTCGTCCTTTACGTCTTTCGTCATTCTCAAAAACTCCTGGCCGTGGCGCCTTGCGTGCCAAGGTCGTCGCCTCCGGTATCGAGCATCGGCCGCAACTTCTGGTAAGCCCGGGAGAGCTGCGACTTGGAGAAACTCTCGGTCTTGCCCATCGCTGCCGCGATCTCCTTGTGTGTAAATCCCTCGACATCGTGCAGCCACACCACCACGCGGCTGACCGATGGCAGGTTCGCGAGCGCCGCATCGAGATCCAGTGCGTCATCGGGGTGCCGCGAGATCCCGTGGCTGGCCGCGTCCCCGGGCGTCATATCGTCCCAGTCATCGGCCAGCGACTGGCCTCGCGCCGTCCACGCCGAGCGCAGGAACATCAGCGACTTCGTTACCGCGATACGGCGAATCCAGCTGCCGATGGCTGCCTCGCCGCGGAACTGCTCTATCGAGCGCATGATCTCGATGAAGGTCTCCTGGACGAGGTCTTCCGCGTGCGCCGGCACCCGTGTGAATCGCAGGCACAGCGAGTACACCGGCGAGGCAAAAGCCCGATACAGGATCTCGTGCGCCCGCGCGTCGCCACGTGCGGCCCGCTTGATGATCGCTGCGTCGATCTGGATATCGGCAAACTTGCTCATGTCTCGAATCCTAGATGCCCGGCGCCCGGGAATGGTCGCAGAACCGCGAAATATTCGTATACTGTGCGGCTTCCGGCCGGGGTCGCCCTGATTCTACCCCGGCCCTGTAAGCCGGGATGGCGGAACTGGTAGACGCGCCGGATTCAAAATCCGGTTCTGGAGACAGAGTGGGGGTTCGATTCCCCCTCCCGGCACCAGGCGTTTGACACTAACTATGAAGTATTGCTCCACATGCGGCGCCAACGTCGCCCGCAGGATTCCGGCCGACGACAATCGCGAGCGCTGGGTCTGCGAACGATGCGACACGGTGCACTACCAGAACCCGCTGATCGTCGTCGGCTGTATCGCCGAACGGGACGGCAGGGTATTGCTGTGCAAGCGCTCGATCGAGCCGCGTTACGGGTACTGGACCGTGCCCGCGGGCTTCATGGAGCTCGGCGAGACGCTGGCCGGCGGGGCGGCGCGCGAAACGCTCGAGGAAGCCTGTGCCACGGTGGAGATCGGCCACCTGTTTGCCTCCGTCGACGTCGTCGACGCGGGCCAGGTGCATTTCTTCTTTACCGGCAAGCTCGTCGGCGACTACGCCGCGGGACACGAGAGCCTGGACGCCCGGCTGTTCTCGGAAGACGAAATTCCGTGGGACGAGATCGCCTTTCGCAGCGGCACCTTCGCACTAAAGAAATATTTCGAGGACCGCGGCAGCAATAACGGCGTGCATTTTCACGAGCTGCGCCGCATTCGCCGCTAGGGGCGCGGCTGTAGGAGCGGGCCCCGGCCCGCGATTCGGTCGCGCTTCGAGAAGCGCTCCTACAGGGAATTTATTCGCTGGCGGCGACCCTGGCGTTCTCGGCAGCTTTCTGCTCGAGGCGCAACTTCAACGCATCCGGCGGCAGGTAGCCGGCGATCAGCTCGCCGTCGTCGAGCACGATCGCGGGCGTACCCGACAGACCGACTTCCTGCCCGAGCACGTAATGATCCTGGACGACCGACGCATCGCATTTCGATGACTCGAACTCGCGGTCCTGCTTCGCCAGCGTGAGCGCCTCGCCCCGGTCCTTCGCGCACCAGACGGCTTCGGAGGTATTCCATGAGGCCGATGCCGGGCCGCCACGCGGGTAAAGCAGGTAGCGAATCTCGATGCCGTTGTCCATGTACTGCTCGATCTGGTTGTGCAGGCGTCGGCAATAGGTGCAGTCGACATCCGTAAACACGGATACCGAGTACTTGGCCTCGTCCGGCGAGAACAGGATGACCTCGCTGTCCGGGACCTGCGACATGAGCTCGCGACGTGCGTCCGTGCGGCTTTCCTCGGAGAGGTTGACCTTGGTGTCGAGATCGATGAGGTCGCCCTGCAGCAGGTAACGGCCGTCTTCGGATATGTAGGCGACAAGCGACCCCTTCTGGATCATGTACCAGCCGTCGATTGGGCTCGACTTGACGTTCTCCGGCGCGATGCTCTCGAACATCCCGGCCAGCCGCTCGCGCTCCTCCGCCGGAATCTCGGCGGAATCTGCCGCCGACACGGCTGACGTGGCGAACAGGGACGCCAGCAATGCGGCGCTTGTCTTGAAATACGTGTTTGTCATAAAGATGCTTCCAATGCTACGAGCAAGCCGGGCCTTCGGCCGGGCAGGTGCACTTATTCGACAGGATCCTGCGGCGCCAGTTCCGGCGCCGCAAGTGTAGCAAACTGGTTATCCGCGCGGGTGGTGCTCGCCGTGCAGGTCTTTCAGGCGCTCGCGCGCGACATGGGTATAGATCTGTGTCGTCGAGAGATCGCTGTGGCCCAGCAGCAACTGTACCACGCGCAAGTCGGCGCCCCGGTTCAGCAGGTGGGTGGCGAACGCATGCCGCAGGCTGTGCGGCGACAGCTTCTTGCGAATGCTGGCTTTTTCGGCGTAGCGCTTGATGATGTGCCAGAACGCCTGGCGCGTCATGCGGTCGCCGCGGCGCGTGGGAAACAGGTAATCGGTCTGACGCTCGAGCAGGATCTCCATGCGCGAGCCGTCGATGAAATCCTTGAGCCAGCGCTGCGACTCCTCGCCCAGCGGGATCAGGCGCTCGCGGTCGCCCTTGCCGACGATGCGCAGGACGCCCTGGTTGAAATTGATCTGCGACTGCTTGAGGTTGATGAGTTCCGATACGCGCAAGCCTGTGGCGTACAGCAATTCGAGCATGGCGCGGTCGCGATGACCCAGCGGCTCATCGGTGTTCGGGGCATTGAGCAGGGAGTCGACTTCGTCTTCGCTGAGCGTTTTCGGCAACGAGCGGCCGATGCGTGGCATCTCGATTTCGGCCGTCGGGTCTTCGCTGCGCATGCCCTCCCGCATGATGTAGCGGAAGAAGCGGCGGAAACTCGACAGCTGTCGCGCCGTAGAGCGCGGTTTCGCGCCGCTTTCGACGCGGCCCGCAATGAAATCCAGCAGGTCGGACTTTTCAGCCTGGTCGATCGTCTTGTCGGCTGCGGCGAGTTCGCGGCAAAGCGTCATGAGGTCCGCCCGGTAAGCACCGAGCGTGTTTTGCGACAAGCCGCGTTCCATCCAGATTGCATCGAGGAATCGGTCGACAAGTTCCTCGGAGCGCTCGACGAGTTGGGTTTGTTTCTGCGTCAGTTCACTGCTAGCCATAGTGTCCATTGAGTCGTCCAGCAATCCTTTGCCCGGGTGATGTCGCTACGTCTCAGCACGAGTTGCCAGCCAACATTCCGGCGGACCAGCTGGTAGCATACGCCGGTTTCAACATCCGGCGTCGTGTGCAGGCCCGCCCGGCACTTTCGATGGCGCATCGCCAAGCGACGGATTTTTCAAGGTTTTGAGTATGATAACGATGGCTGCCAGCGGGCGTGACCGGCTTCACAGATTAAGGAAGGCATTAACATAAGTGATCTGCGTCACACTGCACCGCGTGCGCTGGTACCAGGCTGGGGCTGAGCTTTGAGACGCCTGCTGCATGCATTGTTCGGACTGTACGCGATATTCGTGTTCGCATTGTGTGTCCTGTTCTCACTTTTCGTGGCTGTACTGGTACCGGGTCTCGAGCGCCGTCGCCGACTCGTCGCCGGTGCGGCTCGCGCCTCGTTCCTGTTGTCCGGCGTACGTCCCGAAATAAACGGCCTGGAGAATCTGCCGGTCGAAGGCTGTGTCGTCGTCGCCAATCATGCGAGTTACGTCGACGGCATTCTCCTCAAAGGCTTCCTGCCGGCGCGGTTTTCCTTCGTGATCAAGGGCGAGATGCGCGACGTGCCGATCGCACATTTCCTGATGCGCCGTTCAGGAGCTCGATTCGTCGAGCGATTCAAGTCTACGGAAAGCTCGCGCGACGCGCGCCAGATCATGAAAGCCGCGCGCAGTGGCGAATCGCTCGGCTTTTTCCCCGAGGGCACGTTTCTGGCCGAACCCGGGGTGGGACGTTTCCGTGCGGGCGCTTTCATGGCCGCGATCAAGGGCGGCATGCCGGTGGTGCCTATCGCCATATCGGGAACCCGCGAAATGCTGGGTGCGGACCGCACACTGCCGCGACCGGCCCCGATCCGCGTCGATATTCTGCCGCCGATCTTGCCTGACGACGCCGCTTACGGTAATCATCACAGTCTCGCGGAAGCGGCGCGTCAGCGCATCCTCGCGGTGCTCGACGAGCCGGACCTGCTTGCCACTTTAGGCTAATCTGGCGCGTTTATTATTGCGCTGCACCAAAAATTGCACCAAAGTAGAAAGCTACCTGAAAAAAGAGCCCGGGGAGAATCAAATGAGTACAGATCCTGTCGTCATCGTCGCCGCACGGCGTACACCTATCGGTGCCTTCCAGGGTGCCCTGTCTGACGTAAGCGCAACAGAACTCGGCGCCGCGGCCGTCCAGGCTGCCGTCGCGGACTCGGGCGTGGACCCGGCAGACGTCCAGCGCGTGCTCATGGGTTGCGTACTCCCGGCAGGACTCGGCCAGGCGCCTGCCCGCCAGGCTGCGCTGGGCGCCGGCCTGCCGAAAGGCGTTCCCTGTGCAACGGTCAACAAGATGTGCGGCTCCGGCATGGAGGCGCTCGTGCTTGCCCACGACATGGTCGTCGCGGGCAGCGTCGGTATCGCCGTCGCCGGCGGGCTCGAATCGATGACCAACGCGCCCTACCTGATGCCGAAGGCTCGCAAGGGTTATCGCATGGGGCACCAGGAAGTGCTCGACCACATGTTCTATGACGGCCTGCAGGACATCTACGAAGGCCACATGATGGGCCATTACGCGGAAGCGACGTCACAGAAGTACGGCTTCACGCGCGAGGACCAGGACGCGTTTGCGATCGAGTCCGTCACGCGCGCGACCCGCGCCGCCGGCGACGGCTCGTTCGACGCCGAGATCGTGCCGGTAACCGTCAAGACGCGCAAAGGCGAGCACACCGTGAGCGTGGACGAGGTGCCGAGTACGGTCAGCGTCGACAAGATCCCGAACCTGCGGCCCGCATTTGCCAAGGACGGTACGGTCACGGCGGCGAGCTCGTCGTCGATATCCGACGGTGCGGCAGCGCTCGTGATCATGCGGGCCTCGGAAGCCGAGAAACGCGGGCTGCAGCCGCTGGCGCGCATCGTCGGCCATTCCGCCTTCGCACACGAACCGGCCTGGTTTACGACGGCGCCGGTCGATGCCCTGAAGCTGCTGCAGGAAAAGCTGGGCTGGACGCCGGACGACGTCGATATTTACGAAATCAACGAGGCCTTCGCCTGCGTCACGATGGCGGCCATGAAAGACGTCGGCATCGATCACGCCAAGGTGAACGTCAATGGCGGCGCCTGCGCACTGGGCCACCCGATCGGCGCCACCGGCGCGCGCATCACGGCGACGTTGCTGCATGCGATGCGGGCGCGTAACCTCAAGCGCGGTATTGCAACGCAGTGCATCGGCGGCGGCGAAGCGACCGCCGTAGCGCTCGAAATCGACTAGGAGACAACGTGGATCTATCGACTGCCAGGGCCGTCGTTTCCGGCGGAGCCTCAGGGCTCGGCTATGCGTCGGCGAAACGGGTGATCGATGCAGGCGGGCACGCCGTACTGCTCGACGTGAACAGCGAGCAGGGAAAAACGAGCGCTGCATCGCTGGGCGAATGCGCGAAATTCATCCAGACGGACGTATCGAACGAGGAAGCGGTTCGCGCGGCAATGCAGGCCGCGAGAGAGTTCATGGGCGGCATCACGCTGGCGGTGAACTGCGCGGGCGTCGCCACCGCCGGACGGGCGCTCGGCCGCGAGGGCCCCTGGCCCGCCGAGAACTTCGAGCGGGTCATCCGCATCAATCTCGTCGGCACCTTCAACGTCACCAAGGAAGCCGCCGCGATCATGCAGCTCAATGACCCAAATGAACAGGGCGAACGCGGTGTCGTGATCGGTACGGCTTCGATAGCCGCCTTCGAGGGCCAGATCGGCCAGGCGGCCTACTCCGCCTCCAAAGGCGGTGTCGTCGGCATGATGCTGCCCCTCGCGCGCGAATTCGCGCAGTTCGGGATCCGCGTCAACACGATTGCACCCGGCATCTTCAAGACGCCGATGATGGCCGGCATGCCCGAAGAAGTGCAGGAATCGCTGGGCCGGCAGGTGCCGTTCCCGCCGCGGCTCGGCGAACCCGTGGAATACGCGGACACGGTCGCGTTCATCTATGGCAACACGATGGTGAACGGCGAGACGATCCGCGTCGACGGCGCCATCAGGATGCAGCCGAAGTAACAGCGTGGGATGCGAACCCGTGCGGCCGTGCGGGGGCGTTTGTCGACCGAAGTAAAGCGGACCGAAGGGAGCCATGAGGGAGATAAATGCCCCGGCTCGCCAGCGCCCGCCGCGCACGAATCGAATCACATCCCGGAGTAGTTCGGCCCCCCGCCGCCTTCGGGCACCGTCCAGACGATGTTCTGGGTGGGATCCTTGATGTCGCAGGTCTTGCAGTGTACGCAGTTGCTGGCGTTGATCTTGAACGTCGGCTGGCCATCTTCCTCGACGATCTCGTAAACCCCGGCCGGGCAGTAGCGCTGTGCGGGTTCGTCGTACTTCGGCAGGTTGTACTCGACCGGCACGGATTCGTCCTTGAGCTTCAGGTGCGACGGCTGATCCTCTTCGTGATTCGTGTTCGACAGATACACGGACGACAGCCGGTCGAAACTGATCGCGCCGTCGGGTTTCGGGTACTCGATCGGTTTGGCCTTCGCCGCCTCGTCGATCTGCTCGTGGTCCGGGTCCTTGTTGTGCCACGTGAACGGCATCTTGCCGAACGCGATGTTCTGGTCCACGAACGTGAACGCCGATCCCCAGAATGTGCCCAGCTTGTGCAGGCCTGGCCCGAAATTGCGCGCACTGTGAAGTTCCTTGTGCACCCACGATGCCGCGACAGCGTCGCTGAACCCATCGAGCACGCCCTCCCCCTGGTCGCCCGAGGCCAGCGCCTGGTGAACGCTTTCGGCCGCCAGCATCCCGGTCTTCATCGCGGTGTGCGCGCCCGTGATCTTTATGCCGTTGAGGAAGCCGGCGCCGCAGCCCACGAGCATGCCGCCCGGGAAAACGAGCTTCGGCAGCGATTGCAGCCCTCCCTTGTTGACCGCACGCGCACCGTAGGCGAGGCGCGTGCCGCCGTCGAGGTATTTCCGGATGCGCGGATGGTGTTTCCAGCGCTGGAATTCGTCGAAGGGCGCGAGATGCGGATTGCGATAGCTGAGCGCGATGATGAAGCCGAGATACACCTGGTTGCCGGACGCGTGGTAGAGAAAACCGCCACCCTCGGTGCGGTTATCGAGCGGCCAGCCCATCGAATGCACCACGAGGCCTTCGTCGTGCCTGTCAGGGTCGACTTCCCAGATCTCCTTGAAGCCGATGCCGTAATGCTGCGGGTCGGCGTCGGCGCGCAGGTTGAATTTCTGCATCAACTGCTCGCTGAGATTGCCCCGCACCCCTTCCGAGAAGATCGTGTACTTGCCGAGCAGTTCGTAGCCCGGCTGGTAGCTCGATTTCTTCTCGCCGTCCTTACCTATGCCCATGTCGCTGGTCGCGATACCCCTGACACGGCCTTCGTCGTCGTACAGTACTTCCGCGGCCGCGAAGCCGGGAAAGACGTTGACGCCGGCATTCTCCGCCTGCTCGCCGAGCCACTGGCACAGGCGCCCGAGGCTGATGATGTAATTGCCTTCGTTGTGCATGGGCCGCGGCACAAACAGGCCCGGAACCTTCATGCCCCCCGAGTCGCTCGTCAGGTAGTGGACGTCGTCGCGCTTGACGGCCGTCGTCACGGGCGCATCCATGTTCCGCCAGTCGGGATACAGCTCGTCCAGTGCCGTGGGCTCGAAGACGTTGCCCGAGACGATGTGTGCCCCGATTTCGGAGCCCTTTTCGACCACGACGACCGACAGGCTGTCGTCGAGTTGCATGAGCCGGCAAGCGGCGGCCAGGCCGGCCGGGCCGCCGCCGACGATAACGACGTCGAATTCCATGGATTCGCGTTCGGTGGCTTCTGTCATGATTGTCCGTTGTCCCTGGTTGGCTCACGGGTTGCCGCCGAGCGTGCATCTGGCGACACTGAATGGTGCATTGTAACCTTGACGATCACGCCCTTACAGAGACAGTCAGCCATCGCTCCATTGAGTATTCGCGACGCTTACGAGCGGCACCTGCTGCAGCACGGCCACACCCGTGACCCGTCGCAGTCCCGCGTCGTCGATTTGCTGGGCGACCTGCAGGACCGGCTCGTCGCGGCTCCGCCGCCGAAACGCGGGCTCGCGAAGCTCCTGTCGCGCGATCGAAACGCGACAGCGCCGATACCCGGGCTGTATATCTGGGGCGGCGTCGGCCGCGGCAAGACGTTCCTCATGGACCTGTTTTTCGAAACGCTCGCCGTCGACGCCAAGCACCGCGCCCATTTTCACCGCTTCATGAAAGACGTGCACGAGCGGCTCGGCGCGTCGGGCGACATCGAGGACCCGCTCGCCACGGTCGGCCGCGATATGGCCGCTCGCGCCCGCGTGCTCTGCTTCGACGAATTTTTCGTCAGCGATATCGGCGACGCGATGATTCTCGGACGGCTGCTGCGAGCACTGTTCGAAAACGGCGTAACGCTGGTTGCAACATCCAATACACGCCCGGACGACCTCTACCGCGACGGCCTGCAGCGACAGCGTTTCGTTCCGGCGATCGATGCGCTGAACCGGCATACCCGGGTCGTCGAGCTCGCGGGCGACACCGATTATCGCTTGCAGCTCTTACAGCAGGCGGGTACTTACCTGACCCCCGACGACGGCCCGGCGCGCGAGAGGCTCCGCGAATTCTTCCGGGAATCGGCCTCGAGCCAGGTCGAGGAAAACCACGAGCTCGAGATCAACGGCCGGGCGGTCAGGACCCGCCGCTCTGCGAAGGGCATCGCGTGGTTCGACTTTGGCGAACTGTGCGACGGGCCGCGCAGCCAGGCCGACTACATCGAAATCGCGCGCTGGTACCCCACGATCATCCTGTCCGGCGTGCCGGAACTCGACGAGCTCTGCGAGAACCAGGCGCGCCGCTTCATCGCCCTCGTGGACGAGTTCTACGATCGCCACGTCAAGCTCATCGTGTCCGCCGAACGGCCGCCGGACGCGCTTTACACGGGCAAACGGCTGCGATTCGAGTTCGAGCGGACGGTCAGCCGGCTGATCGAAATGCAGTCGATCGAGTACCTGCACCTGCCGCATCTCGCCTGAAGGCACGCTTGGGCTCCTTACACGGTTGAACGGGCCCGGGCTTGTGGTTACTGTTCTCAAAGCACCACGGCAACAACGAGAACGACAATGACCGACGAGCTGATCCTCGAGGATTTCCTGCCCTACCGGCTGGCCGTACTGTCTCATACCGTGAGTACCCGGATCGCGGGCGTTTACGACAAGCGTTTCGGGCTGACGATCCCGGAATGGCGCGTTATCGCGATCCTGGGGCGCTTCCCGGGCCTGTCCGCCGTCGAAGTGGCGGAGCGCACGATGCTCGACAAGGTGGCAGTCAGCCGCGCCGTGACGAAGCTCATCAAGAACGGCCGGCTCGACCGTGAATTCGCGGATGCCGACCGCCGGCGATCCATTCTCAACCTTTCTGAAGAAGGCAAGCGCGTCCACGACGAGGTTGCGCCGCTCGCGCTGCAGTTCGAGCGCGACCTCCTGCACGGGCTGAAAGACGAGGATATCGAGGTCTTCAACGTGGTGATGGAGCGCCTCCTTGCGAAAGCCCGGCTGCTCGGCACGCCCTGACATTCCGTTGCTCCAGATTAGTGCGTAGAATAGCGCCGCCCGACAACGACAAGCGTTCGCGCTGCCATCCGCAGCCGGAGAGTCAAGAGTGACACGAACCGAATATCGCCGGGGAAGCGACGTCAGGGAGCGGATCGTCGACGCCATCGTAGCTTCCAGGGTGCAGTCCGACATCCTCAAAAACCGACAGCAAGTCAAGCTCTTCCTTCGCCAGTACTTTGCCCACGTCCCCTACGAAGACCTGCAGGGGCGGGTCGAGAAGACCATGGCGCGCGTCGCGCTGGATCATCTCGAGTTCGGCGCGCGGCGAAAACGAGGGGAGCCCCTCGTGCGGATATTCAATCCGACGCCGGAGGATCACGGCTACGAATCGGCGTATTCCTTCATCGAGATGGTCAACGACGACATGCCCTTTCTCGTGGATTCGGTGCTTGCGGCGATCAACCGCCAGGGATTGACCGTTCATATCACCGTTCACCCGGTGATTCGCGTGGTCCGCAACAGCCGCGGCAAGATCGAGAGGATCGCAGAACGCGACGAGACGGTGGGCAAACTCGAGTCGTTCATCCGTTTCGCGATCGACAAGGAATTGGACGCACAGCAACTCAAGCTCTTGAAGCAGGAGATTTTCAAGGTCCTCGCCGACGTGCGCGCGGCTGTCCGCGACTGGCCGAAAATGCGCAAGAAAATGCAGGAGTCTCGCGAGCTGCTCAAATTCGGGCCGCCGGGCGTCGACGAGGAATTGCGCAAGGAGAGCCAGCTGCTGCTGGACTGGATGGTCAGCGATCACTTCACGTTTCTCGGCTACCGCGAGTACAAGCTCTCCTACCGCAAGGACAAGATTTTCCTGCAGCCCGTCGAAGGCAGCGGTCTCGGCCTGCTGTCCCACGATGAGCGCGGACAGAACAAGACGGTCGAGCTCACCCGCGAAATGCAGCGCCTCGCGCGCTCCCGGGACTGGCTTATCCTGACCAAGGCAAATTCCCGCTCCACGGTTCACCGCCATGCCTACCTCGACTACGTGGGCATCAAGGAATTCGACAAGTCCGGCAAGGCCATCGGAGAACGGCGCTTCATCGGGCTGTTCACCTCGGCGGCGTACAGCGAAAGCCCGCGCAGCATCCCGTTGCTGCGCCACAAGGTGCGCAAGGTCATCGAGCGCGCGCACGTGGAGGCGACCGGGCATCGCGGCAAGGCGTTGCTGCATATTCTCGATACGTTCCCGCGCGACGAGCTGTTCCAGAGCTCCATTCCCGACCTGTCGCGAACGGCCATAGGCATCCTCAACCTGCAGGACCGGCAGCGGGTGCGGTTCTTCCTGCGCCGCGACACGTTCAGGCGCTTTTTCTCGTGCATCGTATTCGTGCCTCGCGAGCGTTATACGACGGCCGTTCGGCAGCGCATCGAGCAGGTACTGAAAGACGCTTTCGAAGGCACGTCCGTCGATTCCAGCGTCGAGATCACGGATTCGCCGCTCGCGCGCCTGCACACGATCGTGCGCACGCCGCCGCGCGAGCGTCCGCGGATCAGCATCCAGGAGATCGAGGCCAAGCTCGCCGAGGTGGTTGTGAGCTGGTCGGACAAGCTGCGCGCGGAGATGCTCGACGCGTTCGGCGATGACGAAGGCCACAAGCTGTTCCGGATCTACGGCAACATTTTCCCGCCGGGTTACCAGGCCGAAACCGAGCCGAAGGACGCCTGCAGCGACATAAGCTCCATCGACGGCATGCTGATGAAGGGACTCACCCGCTCCGTCGAGCTGTACCGGCCCTCGGACGCCGCCCCCGGGTTCCTGCATTTCATTATCTTCAGCGCCGACGAACCGCTCGCCTTGTCGCAAGCGCTGCCGATCCTCGAAGGCATGGGGCTCGAGGTTCACACGGAGCATCCTTACGAACTGACATTGCAGGGCGGCAAGCCGTTCTGGATACAGGTCTTCAACCTGCGCCACGAAAGCGGTTCGGATTTTGACGTCGAGGCGGCATCGCAACGTTTCGAAGAGTGCTTCATGAAAGTCCTCGCCGGCAGCGCGGAAAACGACGGCCTGAATCGGCTCATACTCAGCGCGGAACTCGACTGGCGCGAGACGGCCTTGCTGCGTTGCTACGCAAAATACCTGCAACAGCTCGGATTGCCGTTCTCCCAGGACTACATGGAGGATGTGCTGGTCGCGCATGCGCGGCTGGTCGGATTGCTGACCGAGCAGTTCAAGGCGATGTTCGACCCGGAAATCGGCAAGCCGCAAAGAACCCGGCGGCTGAAAACGGTAATGCCGTCGATCCGGCGCGAGGTGGGCAAGGCGAAGAACGTCGACGAGGATCGCATCCTCAACGCGTTCGCCGGCGCATTCAATGCCACGCTTCGCACGAATTACTTCCTGCCCGGCGACTCCGACGGCCACCGTGACTGCATTTCGATCAAGCTGGACCCGACGCGCCTTCCGGAGGCGCCGCTGCCCCGCCCGAAATACGAAATCTTCGTGTATTCGCCGGAAGTCGAGGGCGTGCACCTCCGCGGCGGCGACGTAGCCCGCGGGGGTCTGCGCTGGTCCGACAGGCGCGAGGATTTTCGCACCGAAGTGCTGGGGCTGATGAAAGCGCAAATCGTCAAGAACACCGTCATCGTGCCGACCGGCGCAAAGGGCGGGTTTTTCTGCAAGCGCATGCCCGAGGGCGACCGTGAGACCGTCATGAAAACGGGCATTGCCTGTTACAGGACATTCATCGGCGGCCTGCTGGATATCACGGACAATGTCGTCGACAGCAAGGTCGTAACGCCCGGCGGCGTCATCCGGCGCGATGGCGACGATCCGTACCTCGTCGTCGCCGCCGACAAGGGCACGGCGACGTTTTCGGATATCGCGAACGAGATATCGAAGAGCTACGATTTCTGGCTCGACGACGCGTTCGCGTCGGGCGGGTCCGCCGGCTACGACCACAAGAAGATGGGCATCACGGCGCGCGGCGCCTGGGAGGCGGTCCGGCGGCATTTCCGCGAACAGGGCCTCAACACGCAGACCGACCCGTTCACCGTCGTCGGTATCGGCGACATGAGCGGCGACGTGTTCGGCAACGGCATGCTGCTGTCGCGCAAGATAAAGCTCGTGGCCGCATTCAATCACCAGCACATCTTCCTCGATCCCGATCCCGACATGGCCGCGAGCTTCAAGGAGCGGCAGCGGCTGTTCAAACTGCCGCGCTCCAGCTGGCTCGATTACGACGATACGGTCATTTCGAAGGGTGGCGGCGTGTTCTCGCGGCAGGCGAAGACCATTCGCCTCAGCAAGGAAGCGCGCGCGATGCTCGGTACCGGCCAGGCGTCGATGCAGCCGGACGAACTGATACGGGCGATACTCCGTATGCCCGTCGACCTGCTGTGGAACGGCGGTATCGGCACGTACGTCAAGGCCAGCACGGAAGGCCACGCCGATGTCGGTGACCGCAGCAACGACAACGTGCGCGTAAACGCCAACGAGCTGCACTGCAAGGTCGTCGGGGAAGGCGGCAACCTCGGGCTCACGCAAAGGGCGCGCATCGAGTTCAGCCTCAGGGGCGGCCGCGTCAACACCGACTTCATCGACAATTCGGCGGGCGTCGACAGTTCCGACCGCGAGGTCAATATCAAGATCCTGCTGAGCGACGTCGCCAAGAAGAGAGGCATGTCGCGCAAGAAACGCGATGAGCTGCTCGCGTCGATGACCGACGACGTGGCCGAATACGTTCTGCGAAACAACTACATGCAGACGCAGGCGCTCAGCATGAGCGAGGTACGCTCTCTCGAGCGCATCGACGAGATCGGGCGCGTCATCACCGGTCTCGAACGCAGCGGCCTGCTCGACCGCGACCTGGAATACCTGCCGGACGAGATCGAAATCGAGGAACGCAAGGCGCGCAAGCAGGGCATGACGCGACCCGAGCTGGCGGTCGTGCTGAGCTATGCGAAGATCGACGTCTATAACGCGCTGACGTCACACAAGGAAACGCTCGCCGATTTCCTGAAGACGCACCCGATGCGCTACTTCCCCGAAGTGCTGAGGCGCCGCTATGCCGAGTTCATTCCGACGCACCGCCTGAGCCCGCAGATACTCGCGACCCTCATCTCCAACGACATCGTCAACCGCATGGGCCCCGCATTCGTCAAGCGCGTGCAGCTGGATACGGGAGCCGACGTCGTCACGGTTGCGCGCGCCTACACGGTTGCGCGCCAGATCGTGCGCGCGGGTGCGCTCAACCGGACGATCGAGGAACTCGACGACGTGATCCCGGCGTCTGCACAGATGTCCATGCTGTTCGAGCTTTCCCGCACCCAGCGGCACGCGACCTACTGGATCATCGAGCACTACGGCGACAACATCGATATCGACGGGCTCGTGGACCGGCTCAAGGACGGCATGGCGACCGTGTACGGCCGCACCGGCGGCATCATGTCGGCGGCGGCTCGCGAACGGCACGAAAAGGCGATGAACAACTACATCAAGATGGGCGTCCCGGAAAAGCTCGCCGACAAGATGGCGGCGCTGTTGCTTACCCGGGCCGGTCTCGACATCACCGACCTCGCCGTCGCCTACAAGCGCGACGTCATGGAGTCCGCGCGGGTCTATTCGCTGTTCAATGACAGGCTCGGCATCTTTGCGCTACACGCAGGCGCGGAGGACGTCAGGGTACGCGGCCGCTGGCAGGCACTGGCGCGCAGTAACCTGCGCGACGAGTTCTTCCGCGTCCGCCGCGACATGGCGGCGGACATACTCAGGAAGCGCAGCAAGAAGAACATCGAGCAGCTCGTCGACGAATGGCTGGAACAGCGCAGCACGCAGGTGGAACGCTTCGTCACGATGCTCGACGAAATGAAACTGCGAGGTGTCTTCGACATAGCGACGCTGTCGGTCGCGGCCAAGGAACTGCGCGAACTCGTTGGCGACTAGGCACACTCATACATTGCGAAAAACCGATCTACATACGGAGATAGCATGGCTGGCAAGCTGATCCTGTGCCGTCACGGCCAGAGCGACTGGAACCTGAAGAACCTCTTCACGGGCTGGACCGACGTGGACCTCACCGAAAAAGGCATCGAGGAGGCGCTCGAAGCCGGCCGTACCGTGGCCGCGCTCGACTACGATATCGATATCGCATTCACGTCCGTACTGAAACGCGCGATCCGCACGCTGTGGCTGATGCTGGACGAGATGGACCGGATGTGGGTGCCGGTGGTTCGCGACTGGCGGCTCAACGAGCGCCATTACGGCGCGCTACAGGGGCTCAACAAGGCGGAGACGGCGGCAAAGTACGGCGACGAGCAGGTGCATATCTGGCGGCGCAGCTATGACGTGCCGCCGCCTGCCCTCGAAGCCGACGACGAGCGACACCCGTCGCACGATCCCCGCTACGACGGAATCGCGGACCTTCCGGCGACCGAATCGCTGGCGCTCACGCTCGAGCGCGTGCGGCCCTGCTGGGAGGAGAATATTGCACCGGAGCTTCGCGGCGGCCGCAACGTGCTGATCGCGGCGCACGGCAACAGCCTGCGTGCGCTGGTCAAAATGCTCGACGACATATCGGACGAGGAAATCACGGGCTTCAACATCCCGACCGGAATCCCGATGGCCTACGATCTCGACGACGACCTGAAACCGCGATCGCGCGAATTCCTCGGCGATCCGGAGACCGTGGCCAAAGCAGCCGCAGCGGTGGCTGCGCAGGGCAAGGCAAAGTAGAACCGCGCGCTCAGACCTGCAGCCGCGGGTCGGAGTGGGACTCCCGTTTCTCCGAGTCGACGACGCGAATAAGACCTTCCTGCGCCGTCGACGCGACCAGCATGCCGTCTTCGGTGAACAATTGCCCGCGCGCGAAACCGCGCGCGCCCGATGCATTGGGGCTCTCGATGGCATAAAGCAGCCAGCGATCCGCGCGGCACTCACGATGAAACCACAGGGCGTGATCGAGGCTTGCCATGATCACCCGGCCGGAAAGGAAATTGAGGCCGTGCGGCAGCACGCTCGAGCCAAGGAGTTCGTAATCGGAGACGTAGGCCAGCAGGTTCTGGTGCAGTGGCGGGTCGTCCGGCAACGAATCGACGGCGCGGATCCAGCAATGCTTGACCGGCGGCAGGCTCACGGCCTCCGTGAAGCTCAGGCGCTCGACCGGCCGGAACTCGAACGGCCGTTGCTCGGTCAGGAAGCGCCGCATCTTCATCGGCACTTTTTCCAGCACCTCCGGCGACACGTCGAAAAGGTCCCTGAGCCCGTCCGGCCCCGGCACCTCCGGCCTGTCTGCCTGGTGCTCCAGGCCTTCCTCCGGTTGATGAAACGACGCGGCGAGGTTGAAGATTGGCCGCCCGTGCTGGATTGCGACGACGCGGCGGGTGGAAAAGCTGCCGCCGTCGCGCGCGCGATCCACCTCGTAGATGATCGGCTTGGTCATGTCGCCGCGGCGCAGGAAGTACGCATGCAGCGAGTGCGCGACACGCCCGTCGACGGTGTGCTGCGCGGCGGAGAGCGCCTGGCCCAGCACCTGTCCGCCGAATACCTGGGCGCTACCGATGTCGCGGCTGTCGCCGCGAAAGATATTGTCTTCGATGCGCTCGAGCTGAAGCAGCGTAATCAGGTCTTCGAGCACGGGGTGCATTGCGGTGCGCTGCCGTCGTGTCAGTCGTCGGTGCGGCCGCCGTCTACCGCCACGCCGGTGCCGCTCACGAATACCGCGTCGTCGCTCGCCAGGAACAGCACAACCTTGGCCACGTCGACGGGTTCGCCGAGCCGTTTCGCGGCGGACGACGAAATACAGTAATCCCTGAGCGACTTGTCCTTGCGAAACACCTCGCGACTCTCCGGCGTCATGATCGCACCGGGCTGGACGTAGTTCGCCGTGATCCCGAAGCTGCCGGTTTCAGCGGCGAGCGCACGGGAAATTGCCGCGAGGTCGCGCTCGGCTTTCTGGCTTGCAGACCGGGCGTTCGCTGCAAATACACTGCGCAGGAAGCCCATGTTGATGATGCGCCCGGCCGGGCTCTTCTTGAGATACGGCAACGCCGACCGGCACGTCGCCATGATCAGTTCCGCGCGCCGGCGCAGCAGTTCGTCCAGCCCGGCCCCGTCATCGGTGATCGGTGCCTCCGGCGCCAGCGGGAAATCGTTGACGAGAATATCGAGCGTACCGAATTTCCCGGCCGCCTCCTCGACAAGCGCCGGGATCCTGTCCGGGTCGCCGAACTCCGTCGCGAGGCCGTGTACGCCGCGGACGGAGGCGAAATGCTGCTCGACGCCGCTCTTCGGGTCGTCGACGGCAAGCACTTCCGCTCCGTGCTTGATGAGGGTACGCGCGACGGCCTCACCGATTCCACCGGCGGCGCTCGTCACAAGCGCTTTCATTCCGTATAGCCGCAACGGTTCGGCCATGTTTACTCCTTGCCCAATCGAAAAAGGCCGAGCGCGGCGAAGCGCGCTCAGTCAGGTAGGCGATACTCAGCGAATTGCTTGCGTAATTCAATCTTCTTGACTTTTCCGGTGGCCGTGTGCGGCAGCTCGTCGACGAACACGACGTCGTTCGGCACCCACCAGGTCGCAACCTTGCCGTCAAAATAAGCGAGCAGCTCTTTCTTGCTCACGTCCTCGCCTTCCGCTTTTACGACGACGAGCAGCGGGCGTTCCGTCCACTTCGGGTGCGCCACGCCGATCACGGCGGCTTCGGCCACGGCAGGATGACCCATCGCGGCATTTTCGAGTTCGATCGAGCTGATCCACTCGCCGCCGGATTTGATGACGTCCTTGGTCCGGTCGGTGATGGCCATGTAACCCTGCGGGTCGATGGTCGCAACGTCGCCGGTCTCGAACCAGCCGTCATCCGTGTGCGTGCCGCCGCTTCCTTCGAGTTTGAAGTAGTCGCTGCATATCCACGGGCCCCGAACCTGTAACGCGCCGAAGGCTTCCCCGTCCCAGGGCAGCTCGTCGCCGTTGTCGTCCACGATGCGCAGCTCGACGCCGAAAATTCCGCGCCCGGCCTTGGTCGCGAGGTCAAGTTGCTCGTCCTTCGAGAGCCCCTCGAGGCCGGCCTTGATCGTATTGACGGTGCCGATCGGGCTCGTCTCCGTCATGCCCCAGCCCTGGCGCAGTTCGACGCCGTGCTTGTCGCGAAACGCTTCGATCATCGCACGCGGCACGGCGGCGCCGCCGACGAGCGAGCGCTCGAGCTTGTCGAGGCGCTTGCCGGCTTTCTCCGTGTACTGGAGCAGCGCCAGCCAGACCGTCGGGACGCCGAGCGCCATGGTTACGTCTTCGCCGTCCATGAGCTCGTAGAGCGCCTCGCCGTCGCCCATCTTCGGGCCGGGCAGCACGAGCTTGGCGCCGGCCATCAGCGCCGAATACGGCACGCCCCAGGCGTTGACGTGAAAGAAGGGCACGACGGGCAGCACCACGTCGCGGCTCGACATGCCCGCAACGTCGATCGCCAGCGTTCCCAGGGCGTGCAGGATCGTCGAGCGATGGTCGTACAGTACGCCTTTCGGGTTTCCGGTGGTGCCGGACGTATAGCAGAGTGCGGAGGCCGTGTTCTCATCGAGTTCCGGCCAGTCGAAATCCGGCGACTCCGCCGCCAGCAGGGACTCGTAGCACATGGCATTGGGCAGCGCGGTCTCCGGCATGTGCGCCTCGTCGGTCATGACGATGAATCCCTCGACGTTGGAGATCTTGTCGGCGATCGCCTCCAGCAGGGGCACGAACATCGCGTCGACGCAGATGAAGCGATCCTCGGCATGGTTGATGATGTACACGATCTGTTCGGGAAACAGCCGCGGGTTGATCGTATGGCACACGTATCCGCTGCCGCTGACGCCGTAATAGATCTCCAGGTGCCGGTAGTCATTCCACGCGAGCGATGCGACCCGCTCGCCCTGCCTGACGCCGAGCCGGCCGAGGGCGTTCGCGAGCTGTCTCGCGCGCGTCATCGCCTCGCGGATCGTGTAGCGATGGCGCGGATTGTCCACCGTGACCGAGACGATCTCGCGATCGCCGTGAAACCTCTCGGCATGCTGCGCTATCGAGGAGATAAGCAGCGGCGTTTCCATCATCAGCCCTTTCATGACGGCATGTCCTTTCCTTGTTGTCCGCGCCCGCGGGCATCGCAACGGCTGTTACGTGCTATGCTTGATGGCGCCATTCGGCCTTCAGGTTACCACCAAAAGCTACTGATTTTGAAGAATAAAACGAAAAGCACCTTGAAGGTCGGCGCCGCCCAGATCGCTCCGGTCTGGCTGGATCGCGACGCCACCGTGAGCAAGGTCGCCGGGTGGATTCGCGAAGCGGCGTCGCAGGATTGCGAGCTGGTCGTGTTCGGCGAAGCCCTCGTGCCCGGGTATCCGTTCTGGGTGGAACGCACCGACGGCGCACGCTTCGAATCGGCGCTGCAGAAAGCGCTCTACCGCCATTACGTCGAAGAATCGGTGTGCATCGAAGCGGGCGAGCTCGACGGCATACGCGATGCAGCACGGCAAAATGCGATCGCCGTATACGTCGGAGTCATGGAGCGGGCACCGGACCGCGGCGGCCACAGCCTGTATGCCAGCATGGTCTACGTCGATGCCGGCGGCGACGTCCGGTCCGTGCACCGCAAGCTGATGCCGACCTACGAGGAGCGCCTCGTCTGGGCAATCGGCGACGGCTACGGCCTGCGCACGCACAAGCTCGGCCCCTTTACGGCGGGCGGCCTGAACTGCTGGGAAAACTGGCTGCCGCTGGCGCGCGCCGCGCTGTACGCCCAGGGCGAAGACCTGCACGTCGCGATATGGCCCGGCAGCCTCCGCAATACCGAAGACATCACGCGCTTCATCGCGCGCGAGGGCCGCAGCTTCGTGGTCTCGGTGTCGGGGCTGATGCGCCGCTCGGACATCCCGGACTCCCTGCCCCGGGTCGAGTTGCTCCGCGACACGGCCGACGAGGTCATGGCGAATGGCGGCTCCTGTATTGCCGCGCCGACCGGGGAATGGCTGCTCGAGCCGGAGACGGGCGAGGAATCACTGCGCGTCGCGGAACTCGACCACCGAATCGTGCTCGAAGAAAGACAGAGCCTCGATGTCGCGGGCCATTATTCGCGCCCGGACGTCACCAGACTCGTCGTCGACCGGCGGCGCCAGTCGACGGCCGAATTCCCGGACTAGATCATGAAACACCCCGCGAAATTCTCCTGCTGCCTGCTACTCCTGGCGCTGCCGGCTGCCGCCGAGCTGCCGGACGGCTACTGGCCGGTGGAACGAAGCCGGCCGATACTCGACTCACGTCTCGAGGTCACGCTTGCGCCGGATCTCGGTCATCTGTCTGCCGCCGAAGTGCAGGCCGTCGACGAGCTGCTGGCCGCCGGCCGGATCATGCAGAAGCTCTACGAACGGCAGCTGCACGCGGAAGCGCTGGCAGCGAAAGCGCGTCTCGAGGAATTGCATGCCGCGGCCGCTAAACCGGAGGCGACCCGCAACCTGCTCGACCTGTATTACCTGTTCAACGGCCCGGTCGCGACGACGCTCGACAACGAGCGGCTGCCGTTCCTGCCGGTCGGCAGCCCGGACCCGGGCAAGACGGTCTATCCGGCGGGCCTGACACGGGCGGAGATCGACGCGTTTCTCGAGGCCGGCCCGGCAGCTCGCGAATCGGTACTCGCCGAACGCAGCCTCGTCCGGCGGGCGACCGCGGAATCCCTGGCCGGCGATCTCGCAAGGCTGGACGAATATCCCGGCGTCGAGGCGCTCCATTCGGGATTGCGCGAGCGGCTCGAATCGATCGACGAGGACGCTGCCTCGCTGTATGCGGTCCCGTACGCGCTCGCGTACGCCCCGGAACTCGCCGCGGCACGACGGCACCTCGAGCGCGCGGCGGAGACGATCGAGGACGAAACGCCGGACTTTGCCGCCTATCTTCGCAACCGCAGCCGCGATCTCGTCTCCGGCGATTACGAGTCCGGCGACGCCGCGTGGGTGACGGGCCGTTTCGGCAACCTCAACCTGCAGTTCGGCAGCTACGAGACCTACGA
>DATHRM010000053.1:0-3147 GCA_035465295.1 Woeseiaceae bacterium
CTCGCCATGGTGCTGGTCGCAAAAGCGCTGGGTTACGTGCTGAAGCGGCCCGAAGACTACTACGTGCGGCGGAGGGACGATGTTTGAGTTGATTCCTCCGGCGATCTTCATGGTCGTGGCCGCGCTGCTGATCGGCCCGGCGCGGGGCCATCTGCGAACGGCGATCGTGCTGGGTGCACCGCTACTGACGTTGTGGTTCATCTGGCAGGTACCGAACGGGGTGGCGTACGACGTCGCCTTCCTCGACTATCGCATCGAACCGCTCGAGGGGAGCGAGGTCAGGCGACTGTTCGCAACGATCTTCGCGCTCATGGCGTTCGTCGGCGGACTGTATGCGTTCCGGCAGGCCAAATGGTACGAGCTGTCTGCGGCCTACGCCTACGCGGCGGGTGCGATCGGCGTCAGTTTCGCCGGCGACCTGATCACGCTGTTCCTGTTCTGGGAACTCATGGCGCTGTTCTCGACGGTCGTGGTCTGGTGCGGCGGCACGCAGGAGGCGCGGCAGGCCGGAATACGCTACGCGATCATGCACCTGCTGGGCGGCGTCATCCTGAAAGTCGGTATCGAAGGCGTCGTCGTGCACACGGGCTCGATCGACATCCAGCCGATGCTGGCCAGCAATTTCGACACGTGGATGATGTTGACGGGCATCCTGATCAATGCCGCGGCGCCCCCGGTATCGGCCTGGCTGGCGGACTCCTATCCGACTTCCAGTGCGACGGGCTCCGTGTTCCTGTCGGCGTTCACGACCAAGACCGCCATCCTCGCACTGATTCTGCTGTTCCCGGGCGAGCCCGTCCTGATCGGTATCGGCCTGTTCATGGTCATGTACGGCATCATCTATGCGCTGCTCGAAAACGACATCCGCCGGATTCTCGCGTACTCCATCGTCAACCAGGTCGGCTTCATGGTCTGCGCCGTCGGCATCGGCACCCAGATGGCGCTCAACGGCGCGGCGGCGCACGCGTTTGCGCATATCATCTACAAGGCGCTGCTGTTCATGAGCGCCGGCGTTGTCGTATATCGAACCGGTTTCAACCGCTGCACCGAGGTCGGCGGCCTGTTCCGGACGATGCCGCTGACGGCCATCTGCGGGATCATCGGTGCACTCGCGATCTCCGGGTTCCCGCTGACTTCGGGCTTCACGACCAAGACCATGATCTCGCAGGCCGCGGCCGACGAAAGCCTGTTCTACGTCTACATGCTGCTCGCCGCCGCATCGGCGGGCGTGTTCCTGCATGCGGGTATCAAGTTCCCGTGGTTCGTGTTCTTCCAGCGCGACTCGGGACTGCGCCCGAAGGACGCGCCGTGGAACATGGGCGCGGCCATGGTGATCTTCTCGGCGTTGTGTATCCTCCTCGGCGTCGCCCCGGACCTGCTGTACCGGTTCCTGCCGTATCCGGTGGAATACGAGGCATATACCCCGGGCAAGGTGCTCTTCTACCTGCAGCTCCTGATGTTCTCGGGACTCGCGTTCTTCCTGCTGCTGCCGCTGATGAAGCGCACGGAGACGATCAGCCTGGACACGGACTGGCTATGGCGGGTGCTGTTGTTCCAGCTTGGTTTGCGGGCGTACCGGATTGCATCTGCGGCGGGAAGGATGGTCTCTGCGGCCGCCGCCTCGTCACTCTCGAGCTTGAGGAACGTCGCCAGGCACTACATGGGCGGCGGTGAGCGGGGAGAAACACCAGGAGTGTTCGCGCGCGCATGGCCCATCGGTGTAACGGCATTATGGATTGCCGTGCTGCTGACGGGCTACGTGGTGGTCTATTACTTTTGAAGAATGCAGTTCGGCCTCTGTTCTTCAGTCGACCGTTTGCTGTTGTTCGCACTGCGCCGACGGCTCACGCTACGAGCGGTTCGACCCCTGTTTCCGGGGCGATGACCCGCCCGGTGTTACACTCGGACATCGACGATGTCCCGCCGGAATCCCGGCGCGACCCAGTTACTTGCGGACACGCACAGACACGCCATCGCAGGCGCAAGGCCGGATCTCATGGATTTCTCCAATCTCAACGCGCTGTACATCAATACGTCGCTGAAGAAAAACGCCGCCGAAAGCCATACCAGGCTGTTACTCGAGGCGTCGGCTTCCATCATGAAGGAACAGGCCGTCTCGGTGGACTGTATTCATTTCGCAGCGCACGAGATTCCGCCCGGCGTACATCCGGACATGACGGAGCACGGCTGGAGCAGGGATGAATGGCCGGCGATCTGGGAGCAGGTGAAACAGGCGGACATAGTGATCGTGGGAACGCCGATCTGGCTGGGGGAGGAGAGTTCTTTATGCCGGGTCTTGATCGAACGTCTGTACGCGATGTCCGGGGAGCTCAACAGCAAAGGACAGTCGATCTATTACGGCAAGGTTGGCGGCAGCGTCATCACCGGAAACGAGGACGGGATCAAGCACACCGCGATGACGATCGGCTATGCGCTCAACCACCTCGGCTTCACGCTGCCTCCCCAGGCAGACTGCGGTTGGATCGGGGAAGCGGGGCCGGGTCCCTCCTATGGCGATGCGCAGGACGACGGATCCCCTGTCGGCTTCGACAATGATTTCACGCAGAGAAATACGACGATCATGACCTGGAACTGCATGCATCTCGCGACACTTCTCGCCGATGCGGGCGGATTGCCGAATGAAGGCAACGATCGCAACGCGTGGGCGTCCGGCTCGAGGTTCGGTTTCCGGAATCCGGACGGCCTGGAACAGTGAACCGCGCGTACGGTTGCTGAAGAGCTGCTTGCGGTCCCTTCAGTATTAGAAAATCGGGGTCAGACCGCAATTTATCGAGTTGCACGGGAAAAGTGCGGTTCTACCCCGAATTATGAAGGTTGGTGGGCCCGCCAGGACTCGAACCTGGGACCAAGAGATTATGAGTCTCCTGCTCTAACCAACTGAGCTACAGGCCCGCCGGGATCTGGACTATAGCAGACGAGAGCCGGGCTGATCCCGGCCCCCTCTCGAACTAGTCTTCGATCAGGAAACTTCTGAGCTGATCGGAACGTGTCGGGTGGCGCAGTTTCCTGAGCGCCTTCGCTTCTATCTGGCGAATGCGCTCACGCGTCACGTCGAACTGCTTGCCGACTTCCTCGAGTGTGTGATCGGTGTTCATATCGATGCCGAAGCGCATGCGAAGAACCTTG
>DATHRM010000054.1:0-5005 GCA_035465295.1 Woeseiaceae bacterium
TTTCCGCGGTCAATTCGGCGTTGGCGGCTGCCAGCAGCTCGCCGGTTTCGGTATCGACGATGTCGTGGGCGAGAATCTTGCCCTCGAGGTACTCGGCCGGCACGGTCAGCTTGTCGACAGTCGATTTCTCCATGTCGCGGACATGCTTGGCGGTGATGCGACGGCCTTCCTCGACGATAACCTTGCGCCCGAGCTTGATATCAAAAGTCGCGGTCTCGCCGCGCAGCCGCTCGGGCACGAGACCCATCTTGATTTCCTTCTCCGAGAGATAGAAATCATTGGTCTCGAAGAACATGTCGAGCATTTCTTCGTTCGTCATCTCCAGCGCGCGCAGGATGATCGTCACCGGCAACTTGCGGCGGCGGTCGATTCTTGCGAAGACGCAGTCCTTGGGATCGAACTCGAAGTCGAGCCAGGAACCACGGTACGGGATGATGCGGGCCGAGAACAGCAGCTTCCCTGAGCTGTGCGTCTTGCCCTTGTCGTGATCGAAGAACACGCCCGGAGAACGATGCAGCTGCGACACGATGACGCGCTCCGTGCCGTTAATCACGAACGTGCCGTGATCGGTCATCAGCGGCATCTCGCCGAGGTAGACCTCCTGCTCGCGAATGTCCTTGACCGGCTTCGGGGTGCCGCTGGCTTCCTTGTCGTAGATCACCAGGCGCACGTTGACGCGGATCGGCGCCGCGTAGGTCAGGCCGCGCATCTGGCATTCCTTGACGTCGAACACCGGCTCGCCGAGCCGGTAGCTCACGTACTCGAGCGCAGCGTTGCCCGAGTAGCTGACGATCGGGAAAACGGACTGGAAAGCCGCGTGCAAGCCGATATCGCCCCGGTCCTCCACCGATTTGTCCGTTTGCAGGAACTTCCGGTACGAGTCGACCTGGATCGACAGCAGGTAAGGAACATCGAGAATCGTCGGCCGTTTGCCGAAGTTCTTGCGGATGCGCTTTTTCTCAGTGAACGAATAAGCCATTCGGGATCACCCTCATTTAATTCAGATGCGCGCAAGCAGCCCGCCGCCAAGCGGCGGGCTGCTTGCCCGACTTGTGGACCGCCGGGTCCTGTAACAAAAGCGAAATATCAAGTGACTACTTGAGTTCAACCGTTGCGCCGGCGTCTTCAAGAGTCTTCTTGATTTCTTCTGCTTCGTCTTTTGCTACACCTTCCTTGATCGTCGAAGGAGCGCCTTCAACTGCGTCCTTGGCCTCCTTGAGGCCCAGGCCGGTAATCGTGCGGACGGCCTTGATGACGGCAACCTTGTTGCCCCCAAAGCTCGCGAGAACGACGTCGAACTCGTCCTTCTCTTCCGCGGCTGCCGCGGCTTCGCCGCCTGCCGCCGGTCCCGCAGCAACAGCTACCGGAGCAGCTGCAGATACGCCCCACTCGTCCTCGAGCATCTTGACGAGTTCAACGACCTCCATGATCGGCTTTGCGCTCAATTCCTTGAGCAGGTCTTCGTTTGACATTGCCATGTTAAAAATACCTCTAAGTTCTGTTTCCTGAGTCAGGTCAAATGTTTAATCAGCGCCTCAGGCCGCTTCCTGGCTGCCGCGTGCACTCAACGTGCGCGCAAGCATCGCGGAAGGTTCGGCCAACGTGCGTGCCAGCTTGGTCATCGGTGCCATCATCACGCCGAGCAGCATTGCTCGCGCCTGATCCAGCGTCGGCAGATCCGCCAACGCCGCCAGATCCGACGCGGGCAGCAATTGCCCGCCGGCTGACAGCGAAACCGCCTGCAGAGCGTTGTGCTCCTTGGCGAAGTTCTTGATAACCCTGGCCGCGGCACCTGGATCGTCCTTGGCAAACGCGAGCAGAATGGGCCCCTTGAGTGTGTCTTGCATACACTCGAACTCGGTGCCCTCGACGGCGCGGCGTGCCAGCGTGTTTTTGACGACACGCAGGTACACCCCGGCGTTGCGCGCTTCTTTGCGCAACTCCGTCATCTCTGCAACCGAGAGACCCCTGTATTCGGCCGCGACGGCCGTCACAGAGTCTCCCGCAACCGCGTTTACCTCTTTGACAAGCGCTTTCTTGTCTTCGAGTCTCAGTGCCATATCTACTCCTGGCATAACGGTTGTACACATGTCAGTAAGACGCGGTCCTTTTCGACCCGGCCACCGTCTTCCTCATCGGGTGATCCGTGTCGCTGACACAACTGCGTACTTCCTGACTACCCTGTCGGATGGCAACCGTTGCCAGTCAAAACTGACTCGGGTAACACCATCTGCGTAGGCGGTGATTAAGATCGAATCTCACTCCGATCACCTACGGTCTTCGACGATTGCCGCTTCCCTGCGGCGATTCACCGCTTGGCCCTGGGGCCGCCCGGCGAATTCGTTCGTCTGCCTCGAGCCTCGATCAGGCGTCGATCGAGCTCCGGTCCACGGACACGCCGGGACCCATCGTCGAGGAGACGGTCAATTTCTTTACGTACTGCCCTTTCGACGCCGCCGGCTTCCCCTTCTTGAGGTCGCTCAGCAGGGCCGCCAGGTTCTCCTTGAGAGCCGGTACTTCAAAGTCCGCCCGGCCGATCGGGCAGTGAATGATGCCCGCCTTGTCCGTGCGATAACGCACCTGGCCGGCCTTCGCGTTCTGCACCGCGTTCTCGACATCGGCCGTGACGGTGCCGACCTTGGGGTTCGGCATCAGGCCGCGCGGACCCAGGATCTGGCCCAGCTGGCCGACAACCCGCATCGCATCCGGCGTCGCGATCACGACGTCGAAATCGAGCTGGCCGCCTTTGACCGACTCGGCGAGATCTTCGAAACCGACCACATCCGCGCCCGCCGCTTTCGCCTTGTCGGCGTTCTCGCCCTGGGCGAAAACCGCGACACGCACGGTCTTGCCCGTGCCGTTCGGCAAAACGGTCGAACCGCGCACGACCTGGTCCGACTTGCGGGGATCGACGCCTAGTTTCACGGACACGTCGATGCTCTCCGGGAACTTCGCCGTGGCGAATTCCTTGACCAGCGAAAGCGCCTCGTCAATGACGTAGACCTTCGTCGGATCGACCTTTTCCCGTGCAACCTTTCTACGCTTGGTCAACGCGGCCATTACTTCACTCCCTCTACATCGATACCCATGCTGCGCGCGGTACCGGCAACCGTGCGAACGGCCGCGTCCATGTCCGCGGCGGTCAGGTCCGGCATCTTCGTCGTTGCGATCTCCTCGAGCTGTGCACGCGTTACCTTGCCGACCTTGTCGGTGTTCGGTACGCCCGAACCCTTCTTTACGCCGGCGGCCTTGCGCAGCAACACTGCGGCAGGCGGGGTCTTCGAGATGAACGTGAAACTGCGGTCCGCGTAGACCGTAATAATCACGGGAATGGGCAGGCCCGGCTCGACACCCTGGGTCTGCGCGTTGAACGCCTTGCAGAACTCCATGATGTTCACGCCATGCTGACCCAGCGCCGGTCCTACCGGCGGTGACGGGTTCGCCTGGCCGGCAGGAACCTGCAGCTTGATGTAACCAGCTACTTTCTTAGCCATCTTCGTCTCCCGAGTTCAAACGCCTTGTCAGGGCTCCTCGTTGTTTGCCGGACCGCACGATTGCGGTCCGGCGAATTCCTTTTCCGCAGGAGCGGGCCCTGGCCCGCGATCGATCTTCGAATCGCGCTTCAAGAAGCGCTCCTACGATTTCTCTACCTGTCCGAAATCCAGCTCCACCGGGGTGGACCTGCCCAGGATCTGAACCGCAACCTGCAGCCGGTTCTTTTCGTAATTCACCGACTCGACGACACCGCTGAAATCATTGAACGGGCCATCGGTAACGCGGACGACCTCGCCCGGCTCGAACAACACCTTCGGCCGCGGCTTGTCCACGCCCTCGCGGACGCGCTGCAGAATCTGGTCTGCCTCCTTGTCCGAGATGGGCGCCGGCTTGTCGCTCGAGCCGCCGATGAACCCGAGCACTTTCGGCACTTCCTTCACGAGGTGCCAGGTCTCGTCATCCATTTCCATCTGCACGAGCACGTATCCCGGGAAGAACTTGCGCTCACTGCGCCGCTTGCTCCCCTCTTTCATCTCGACGACCTCTTCGGTCGGCACGAGGATTTCGCCGAACTTGTCCTGCAGGCCCATGCGCTCAATGCGCTCTTCGAGGGACTGCTTCACCTTGTGTTCGAAGTTCGAATAGGCGTGAACGATGTACCACCGTAAGGCCACTTGGACTACCTCTGCGTGTCGCCGGGAGTGCCTAGCCGACCAGGCGCCGGGTCAGCCAGAGAAGGCCGGAATCCAGCGCCCAGAAGAACAGGGCCATGATCAGCGTGAAGATGAACACGGCAATTGCCGTCTGCGTCGTCTCGGTGCGGGTCGGCCACACGACTTTGCGAATCTCGACACGGGAACCCTGGATGAAATGCCAGAGGCGCTGCCCCTGGGCACTGGTCATCGCAATGGCAATGCCGGCCGCCGTGCCGCCCAGAACCATGAGGACACGCAATGGCAGCGCCAGGTCGTTCTCGTAGAAATAATAGCCATAAAGGCCAGCCACGAGAGCGCCGGCCGCAACAAGCAGCTTGAGAATGTCCAGAACGCCGCTCTGGCTCGTCTCTGTATGTGTGCTCACTTTGTCTATCTACCTGAATCGCTTCTCTGTAGGAGCGTGCCTCGGCGCGCGATCGATTTTCGAATCGCGCTTCAAGAAGCGCTCCTACGGTTCGCTAATGACCCTGCCTCGAAACTGGCAGGCCAGGAGGGAATCGAACCCCCAACCTGCGGTTTTGGAGACCGCCGCTCTGCCAATTGAGCTACTGGCCTGTCGCGAAAATTAATTTCTGGAAGAACGGTCAGGCTGAGCGAGCGACACACTGCGCTCAGCCTGATCTCGCTGTTCAACTTACTCCAAGATCTTTGCCACCACGCCGGCGCCAACGGTGCGGCCGCCTTCGCGAATCGCGAAACGCAGGCCGTCTTCCATCGCAATCGGCGCAATCAGCTCAACCACCATCTGCACGTTGTCGCCCGGCATCACCATCTCGGTGCCCTCCGGCAACTCC
>DATHRM010000055.1:0-4068 GCA_035465295.1 Woeseiaceae bacterium
GAGCGGCGCGCTGATTACGCGCGTCGAACCGGGGTCCGCGGCGGAAGATGCCGGCCTGCAGGTCGACGACATCATCGTGGGCGTCAATGACAAGAAGATCTCCGGTGCCGCCGAACTGCGCAACACCATCGGCCTGATGCGGTCGGGCGACGACGTCGAGATCGAGTTCTATCGGGACAACGACAAGCGCAAGACGTCGACGTCACTCGGCCAGCAGCGTGCGACGGCGAGCGTCGGCGCGGAGATTCATCCCGGACTCGTCGGCGCGCAATTTGCCGAAGCCTCGGCCGCACGCGAAGACGGGGTCGAGGTGACGGCCGTCGAGCCGGGAAGTCCCGCGGCACAGCGCGGCTTGCGTGCCGGCGATATCATTACCGCCATCAACCGGCGACCCGTACGTTCCCTGGCCGAACTCAACGAGATTGCCTCGAGCTACCGCATCCTGTTCCTGCTCGTGCAGCGCGGAGATCGCGCGCTGATGCTGCAGATTCGCTGATCGCCGGCGGGCGACGACATAACGTGACCGGGGCACCGCGAGGTGCCCCGGTTTTTTTGCCCGTGTGACGCGCCCGGTTGCGCAACTTCGGCCGCCTCAGTAATGTCTCGGTGTAGAGACTTCGTCAACGCACAACGGACTGCGCAATCATCATGTCGCCCCGCATGGCCTTCCTGAAACCCGTCGCCGGCATCGTCGCCGCGCTGTGGGTGCTGCTCCTCGGAACCGCTGACGCCGGTTCCGAACTCGACCGACAGCGCGAACTGTTCCGCCAGGTCTATGCCGAGGCCGAACGCGGCGCCTGGGATGCCGTCGACGCACTGAGCGCGGAAGACCGCGAACTGTTGCGATCGTATCTGCTGTGGCCGGACCTGCGCGCCGCCTGGTTCCGCGCCACGATTCGCAAGGCAGACATGGACGAAATCGAGGCTTTCCTCGAGCGGTACGGAATGCTGAAGCCCGCTCGCGAACTCCGTTATCGCTATGCCCTGCATCTCGCGGATGCCGGGCTGCTCGATCGATACCTGCGCATCTACCGGTCGTATTACCAGGGGCTCGGCGTCGACCGGCTCGACTGCATTGCGCTGCATGCCGAAATCGAAGCAGGCGACGGCGATCGCATCGTGCGCCGGGGCCGTGAGCTGTGGCTCACGGGTTACAGCCAGGCGGACGAATGCGACCCGGTATTCGAGTGGATGCGCGAAGCCAGGGAACTCACGGAAGACGACTACCGCGCACGATTTGCGCTGGCCGTCGAGGCGCGTGAATTCACCCGGGCGCGCTGGCTCGCACGGTCGCTGGACGACGCCTCGCTCGCCCTGGCGAATCACTGGCTGCAGGCCCAGACGAAACCGGAGCACTTTGTCGATACGCACGGTGAGCGAGCGGACAGCGATGTGTCGCGGCAGCAACTCGCGTATGCCGTCGAGCGCATCACCTATCGTGACCCGGAAGTGGCCCTGCGGCTGTGGAATCGCCTCGAGAATGTCTACGCGTTTTCGCCCCAGACCCGGCATGAAACCCGGCGTCATATCGCGCTGTGGACGGCCCGCAATAACCGGCCCGGCGCCTATGAGCTGTTGACGAGCCTGCCGCTCGAAGCGCAGGACGAAGAAGTCATGCGCTGGCGCGCACGCGTCAGTCTCCGCGAAGAGCGCTGGACGGACCTCCTGGACGACATCGCGATGATGGTCGCGGACGAACGTAATTCCGAGCAGTGGCTCTACTGGCGCGCGGTCGGTCTGGCGCGCAGCGGTAACGATGCCGCGGCAAAAGCAGTTCTCGAACCGCTGGCCGCCGAGCGGAGTTATTACGGGTTTCTTGCGGCCGACGAGCTCGGCGTCGACTACGCGTTCGCCCACGATACGCTGAGGGCGGACGAAACCGTCATCGAATCCCTGGCGCGCCGCCCGGATCTCGTCCGTGCCCGCGAGTTGTTCCTGGTCGGCCTGGACGGTCGCGGCCGCTCCGAGTGGGACGCCGCAATGGCCGGCCTGGACGACGACGAAAAAACCCAGGCCGCGGTGCTCGCGCATCGCTGGGGCTGGCATTCGCGGGCAATCGCGACGGCTGCCGTCACAGGGCACTATGACGACCTCGCATTGCGGTATCCGCTTCCGTTCAGGCAGTCCTTCGAGCAGGGCGCGTCGTCGGCCAGCATTTCCACCACCTGGGCGCTCGGTATCGCCCGGAGTGAAAGCCTGTTCATGCGGGACGTTCGTTCCCGCGCCGGGGCAATCGGCTTGATGCAGCTCATGCCGGCCACCGGCCGCCAGGTCGCGCGGGAGATCAACCTTTCCTACTCCGGGCCCGATACGCTGACCGACCCCGATCACAACATTCGCCTCGGTACGTCATACCTCGGCAGCATGGCCGCCCGTTACGACGGCAATCACGTGCTGGCGACGGCGGCCTACAACGCCGGCCCGCATCGCGTCGACCGCTGGCTGCCCCGGTCGGCCATGGTCGATGCGCGCATCTGGATCGAGAATATTCCCTACAACGAGACCCGCAGGTACGTGCGCCGCGTGCTGGCGGCGGACACGATTTTCCACTGGCGCCTGACCGGCGAGATGCAGCGCTTGTCCGACCGCCTGCCGCAGGTGCGCCCGCTGCCGGCCGACCAGCAGCTCGCCAGTCGCTAGCCGTCCGTCATTCGCTGGTAGCGCGCCGCGAGCGCATCCAGCCGGGCGTCGCGCTTCCCCCGGTCCAGCGCCGCGATTTTCGCGGCCTCTTCGTACAGGCACGCGAGTTTGGAGCCGCAATCCGTGTACAGCGCCAGGAACGCCGGTACCTGCTCATCGTAGAGCGACATCGGCAGCAGGCGGGCGTTGTTCAGTTCGCCCGTCAGCCAGTGGGTGTCGCTGCGCCCCGCGGCCCTGAGTTCGGCGCTCACGTCGGATGCCAGCTGCTCGAGTCGAGCGGATTTCAGTTCGCGCATCGAGTCCGGGTCGATGTCGCGGCCGTAATAATCGGCCAGGTCCCCCTTGGCCGCGTTGACGAGTTCGACGAGACGCCGGTGCAGCGCCTTCCCCGCCCGGTACGCAGCCATGTCGCCCGGCCTGCCCTTCGCAGCCAGCCAGCGCTCGATGCCAATTTCCTCGACCGCTGTCGCAAACGACTCGTTGAAAGCCGTGTCGTCCTTGATATAGAGGACCTGGTGCGCGAGTTCGTGAAACAGCGTGGACACGAGCTTCATGTCGTCCCATCGCATCATCGTATTCAGAACCGGGTCGCTGAAGTTGCCGAGTGTCGAATAGGCCGGCACGCCGCCCACGGCGACGTCGAAGCCCTTTTGCCCGAGTTTCGCGGCCTCGCGGTGCGCGGCGTCCTCGGAGAAATAGCCGCGGTAGCTGACGCAGCCGACGACGGGGTAGCACCACTCACGCGCCTCGAGCGAAAACTCCGGGGCTGCGAACACGTTCCAGACCACGTAATCGCGCTCGACGTCGGAATAGGAGCGGTAGCTGCGGTTGTCCGGCAGGCCGAGCTCGTCGACGGAGAATTGCCGCGCTTCCTGCACCAGCTCCAGTCGCCGGCGCAAACCGGCTTCGGTCTCGGGACTCCCGACTATGTCGTCGATCGGCTCCCGTTTGCTCAGTACCTCGATCTGGCCCCGCGCCGCCTGCACGTAATAACAGGAGGACAGGAGGCAACAAAGCCCGAGCATGAGGATGGTCCTGGGTACGGCGTTTGAATTCACAGGCAGTGCAAGGGGATCGGTTTGCTAGAATCGCGCGATGGGAATATACCTGATATTATATGAAATAGCATGAAACAGGCTAATCTCGAAGAGATCGCTATAAACAGAGGTTTTACTGGTTCATTCCAATTCATAGTGACTCACCGTATTCCGCGTCAGGCGCTACCCAAGGCGCTACCCAGCTATTTCTCGACTGGCGGCAGTTGATGTCCAAGAAGCTCACAGACGCCCGCATAAAGGCTCTCAAGCCGCGTAAGAGCCGATATGAAGTATGGGATGGGCGTGGGTTTGGGGTTCGCGTCGCCGCCTCTGGTCGCAAATCCTTCGTTTTCGTCTACCACTTCAACGGCAGGCCCCGCAGGATGACGCT
>DATHRM010000056.1:0-28887 GCA_035465295.1 Woeseiaceae bacterium
CGTGCGCGATGGTCGAGTACGCCAGCATGCGCTTGATGTTGGTCTGCGCGATGGCGACGATATTGCCGAGCAGCAGCGACAACACGGCGATCACCATGATCATGCCGCTCCAGACCTCGTGAAGATCGCCGAGCGCGTCGACGAGGATACGAATCGTCAGAGCGAACGCGGCGATCTTCGGGGCCGACGCCACGTACAGCGTCACAGGCGAACGGGCGCCGTGATACACGTCGGGTAACCACATGTGGAACGGCACGGCGCCGAATTTGAACGCTATGCCGACGATAATGAATGCAATCCCGAACCAGAGCGGCAGGCTGTTCAACGTCGCGTCGCCAGCGAGTACCGCCGCGATCTCGTCGAGCTGGATGCTGCCGGTGACGCCGTAAACCCATGAGATCCCGTACAGCAACGCGCCGGACGCGATGGCGCCGAGCACGAAATACTTCATCGCGGACTCAGCCGAACTCTCGTTATTGCGGTCGAAGGCAACCAGCGCATATTGCGACAATGCGAGCGTCTCGAGGCCGAGGTACATCGTAAGCAGGCTGTTCGCCGAGATCATGATCATCATGCCCAGCAGGCCGAACAGCCCGAGGACATAGTATTCGCCCTTGTGCAGGTCGTTCCCGCGCAGGTAATCGCGCGCATAGATAAAAGCGACGGCCACGAACCCGGTAACGGCGATCTTCAGTGCCTGCGACAAGCCGTCACTGACATAGCTGCCGCTGAAGAGCTCGGTCCGCCCATCCGGCGCCGTGGCCAGCAGCACCCAGAGCGTGATACCGAGACTCGCCAGCGCCATCCAGTAGGTCAGCATGCGATGCTCGTTGTCGACGAACAGGTCGGCGACGAGCACGGCGCAGATCAGACCGAGGAGGGTCATCTCGGGCGCTGCGGTAATGAAACTCATCCAGTCCATAGTATCCCTGTCAGAACTTCGTCTGCCCTGCCTGCTCCACGAGGTGCTCGATCGTCACGTTCATCATGTCGACGAGCGGCGCCGGCCACAGGCCGACGAGCAACACAGCGAACGCGAGAATACCGAGAACGATAAACTCACGGCGATTCAGGTCCTGGAGCGCCGCGACGTTGTCGTTGGCGACCTCGCCGTACACCACCCGCTTGACCATCCACAACGTGTAGGCCGCGCCGAGGACAAGCGTTGTTGCCGCAAAGAACGCAAACCAGGGATTCGCCTTGAAGCTCGCAATGATCACCATGAACTCGCCCACGAATCCGGACGTGCCCGGCAGGCCGGCATTGGCCATCGAGAACAGCACCATGAACGCCGCAAATACCGGCATGGTGTTCGCTACCCCACCGTAATCGGCGATCTGGCGGCTGTGAACCCGGTCGTACAATACGCCGACACACAGGAACATCGCGCCCGAGATCAGGCCGTGCGACACCATCTGCACCATGCCGCCCTGTATGCCGAGAACCGCGCCACTGCCGCCCGCCATGTGCCAGACGATGAAAAACCCGAGTGTCACGAAGCCCATATGGGCGATCGAGGAATACGCGATCAGCTTTTTCATGTCTTTCTGCATGAGGGCCACGAAGCCGATATAGACGACAGCGATCAGCGACAGCGCGATCATCATGGCGGCATAGTACTCACTGCCGTCCGGCACGATCGGCAACGACAGCCGCACGAAACCGTAACCGCCCATCTTCAGCATGATGGCGGCCAGGATCACGGAACCTCCGGTGGGCGCCTCGACATGAGCATCCGGCAGCCAGGTATGTACCGGCCACATGGGGACCTTGACGGCGAACGCGAGCAGGAAGGCGATAAAGATAAGCTTTTGCGCGCCCAGGCCGAGCGGCGCCGCCATCCACCCGAACAGGTCGAAGCTGCCGGTCACGCGGTACAGGTAGATGAACGCGACCAGCATCAATACCGAACCGAGGAACGTATAGAGAAAGAACTTCAATGTCGCGTAGACACGGCGCTCGCCGCCCCAAACGCCGATGATGAGGAACATCGGCACGAGCATCGCTTCCCAGAACACGTAGAACAGCAGCCCGTCCAGCGCCGAAAAGACGCCGTTCATGAGCCCTTCGAGGATCAGGAAGGCGGCGAAGTACTGTGCAGGCCGCGTCTTGATGACGTCCCAGCCGGCGATCACGACGAGCGGCGTAATGAACGTCGTGAGAAGAATCAGTGGCGCGGAGAGGCCGTCCACGCCGAGGTAGTACGAGGCGTCGATCGCGTCCACCCACGGCGCACGTTCGACGAACTGCATGGCGGAAGTGGACGTGTCGAAATCCGTGTACAGGCCGATACTCAGGATGAACGTAAGCACCGAGACGGCAAGCGCCGTCCAGCGCATCGCGTTCGCGCGCGCCGAGGCCGGATCATTGTCGTCGCCCATGGCGAGCAGGACGACGCCGCCGGCGACGGGCAGCCAGATCAGGGTACTGAGCAGGTATCCGGACATCGTCGTCAGTGCCCCCGCCCTAGCGGAACCAGATCAGCCAGCCGAGGAACATCGTGAGGCCGATGATCATCGCGAAGGCATAGGTGTAGAGGTAGCCGCTCTGCAGCTGGCGCATCACGCCCGCCAGCTTGCCAACCGAGTTCGCCGTGCCGTTGACGAGCACGCCGTCGATCAGGAACTGGTCGCCGCGTTTCCACAGCGCGGTGCCGATATTGCGCCCCCACGCCGCAAAGCCCTTGATGTAGAGGTCGTCGAAGTAGTACTTGCGATCCAGGAGGTTGTAGAGGCCTTCGAACCTCGCCCGGATTTTCGCCGGCAGGTCCGGCCGCAACAGGTACAGGAACGCCGCAGTCGCGAGGCCCGCCATCGCCAGCCAGAACACCGGTGTCTGCCATGCATGCGCCAGCAACGCCATCGGGCCATGCCAGTGCTCGCCCATGTGTGCCAGGACATCCCGACCGTGGTCCACGACAATAGCGTCGCCGAAAAAGCCGCCGAACAATACGGGCCCGACCGTGAACCAGCCGATCACCAGCGACGGTATTGCGAGCATGACGAGCGGCACCGTAACCACCGATGGCGACTCGTGCAGGTGCGAACGGGTTTCCTTGTCCATGCGCTCCTCGCCGTGGAATACGAGGAAGAACATGCGGAAGGAATACAGCGCGGTAACGAACACGCCGAGCAGCACGCTCAGGTAGGCGATCCAGTAGACGGCGCCCGCGCCCTGCCAGTGCGATTCCCTGACGGCCTCGATCAGCAGGTCCTTGGAGAAAAAACCGGCCGTACCCGGGAAACCGATGAGCGCGAGCGACCCGACCAGGGACGTCCAGTACGTGATCGGCATGTACTTGCGGATACCGCCCATCTTGCGGATATCCTGCTCGTGATGCATGGCGATGATCACGGAGCCGGCCGCGAGGAACAACAGCGCCTTGAAGAACGCATGCGTCATCAGGTGGAAAATCGCCGCCCCGTAGGCGGACGCGCCGAGCGCCACGGTCATGTAGCCGAGCTGCGACAGCGTCGAATAGGCCACGACGCGCTTGATGTCGTTCTGGACGATACCGAGCAGGCCCATGAAAAACGCCGTGATCGCCCCGATCACGATCACCACGGCCAGCGCAGTCGTAGAAAGCTCGTACAGCGGCGACATGCGCGCCACCATGAAGATACCCGCCGTCACCATCGTGGCGGCGTGGATCAGTGCCGAGATCGGGGTCGGGCCTTCCATGGAGTCCGGCAGCCAGACGTGCAGCGGCGCCTGCGCCGACTTGCCCATGGCGCCGATGAACAACAGGATGCAGATCAGGGTCATCGCGTTCCAGGGGGTGCCCGGGAATACCGCGACGCTCTGCGCTGCTATGTCATCGGCCTGGCCGAACACGGTTGCGTAGTCGAGAGATCCCGTGAACATCACGATCGCGGCGATACCGAGGATGAAGCCGAAATCGCCGACGCGATTGACCAGGAATGCCTTCAGGTTCGCGAAGATCGCCGTCTCGCGCTTGTACCAGAACCCGATCAGCAGGTAGGACACGAGACCGACCGCTTCCCAGCCGAAGAACAGCTGCAGGAAGTTGTTCGACATCACGAGCATCAACATCGAGAACGTAAACAGCGAGATGTAGCTGAAGAAGCGCTGGTAGCCGGGGTCGTCGTGCATGTAGCCGATCGTGTAGACGTGCACCATCAGCGACACGAAAGTGACCACCGCCATCATGAGCACCGTGAGGCGGTCGACGAGGAAGCCGATTTCCATCCGCAGCCCGTCAGTAACCGCCCACGTGTATACGCTGATGTTCTCAGCCTCCGCCCCGCCCCAGTACATGCGGTAGAGCACGTAGAACGAAAGCAGGCACGACAGCCCGACCGCTCCGATAGTGATCGAGTGCGCGCCCTTGCGGCCGATGCGCTGCCCGAACAGGCCCGCTACGATGGCCGCAAACAGCGGTGCGAGCACGATTGCCAGGTAGTAGGAATACATGCGCCGCTAGCCCTTCATCCTGTTCAGTTCCTGTACGTTGATGGAACGCCGGGTGCGGAACAGCACGACCAGGATCGCGAGCCCGATCGCCGCTTCCGCGGCTGCCACCGTCAGTATGAAGAAAACGAACACCTGCCCCGTCTCGTCGCCCAGGTAGCGGGAGAACGCAATGAAATTGAAGTTCACCGCGAGCAGCATCAGCTCGATGCACATCAGCAGCAGAATGAGGTTGCGGCGGTTGATGATGATGCCGGCAATGCTGAGGACGAACAGCATCGCTGACAGCGTCAGGTAGTGCTGCAGGCCGATCACTGCTTCTTCTCCGCGTCCATCTTCACGATGCGGATGCGGTCCCTGGCGCGCACCGAGACTTGCTTCGCAATGTCCTGGACCTTGAGACCCGGCCGCTTGCGCATGGTGAGCGTGATCGCCGCAACGATGGCAAGCAGCAGGATGACGGCGGCGATTTCGAAGGCATATACGTGCTCGGTATAAAGCACCGCGCCGAGAGCTTTGGTGTTGTCGTAGCCTTCCGGGTTGGCTGCAAACGCCGAGGAAATCGGCATGTTGCGGCTTCTCAGCCAGATCAGCTGGATGAGCTCGATGACCATGATCAGCGCAATGGCGATCGCCAGCGGCGCGTACCGGGTCAGGCCTCTCTTGACGGCCTCCACGTTCACCTCGAGCATCATGATCACGAACAGGAACAGCACCATGACCGCGCCGACGTAGACGAGCACCAGCACGATCGCGAGGAACTCGGCCTCGGCCATGAGCCAGAGGATTGCGGCGTTGAAAAACGTCAGCACGAGGAACATGACCGAGTGCACCGGGTTGCGGGCGAACACGACGCCGAGTGCGGCGCCGATCATCACCGCGGCAAAGAGATAGAACAGCATGGCCTCGAATATCATCGCTCGTCCTACCGGTACGGGGCGTCCGCCGCCTTGTCCGCCGAGATCATGGCGTCGTATTTGTCACCAACGGCCAGCAGCTTGTCCTTGGTCATGATGTTCTGCCCCGGCGCCTCCATGTGGTACTCGTGGATCCGGGTCTCGACGATCGCGTCGACCGGGCAGGCCTCCTCGCAGAAACCGCAGTAAATGCACTTGAACAGGTCGATGTCGTAGCGCGTCGTGCGCCGCGTACCGTCGTCTCCGACGTCGGACTCGATCGTAATGGCCAGCGCCGGGCACACCGCCTCGCAGAGCTTGCAGGCGATGCAACGCTCCTCGCCGTTCGGGTAGCGGCGCAGCGCGTGCAGGCCGCGGAAACGATGCGACTGTGGCGTCTTCTCCTCGGGATAGGACAGCGTCACGCTCTTCCTGAAGGAATTCCGGAGCGTGACCGACAAGCCGCGCAGCAGTTCCCAAAGCACAAATGTCTTGACGTAATTTATCGCTCTGTTCATATCGCGCCGCTCCCGTTCATCACGCCAAGCCCGACCACGGCCCGACTTTCAGCCATGCCATCACGCCCTCGACCCCGATCCAGACGATCGTCACCGGTATGAATACTTTCCAACCGAGGCGCATAATCTGGTCGTAGCGATAGCGCGGGAACGTCGCGCGCAGCCAGAAGAACGTGTACATGAACAAACATATCTTGGCAAAGAGCCAGACGAAGCTGCCCTCCCTCAGGAACGAATCGCCGAGGAACGTCCAGCCCTCGAACGGGGACGCCCAGCCACCGAAAAAGAAAATCGACGTGAGCACCGAGATCAGCACCATGTTGGCGTACTCGGCGAGGAAAAAGAGCGCAAATGCTACACCGGAGTACTCGACATGGAAGCCGGCCACGATTTCCGATTCGCCTTCGGCAACGTCGAACGGCGCCCGGTTGGTTTCTGCTACTCCCGAGATCCAGTAGACGAGGAACAGCGGGAACAGCGGCACGAGAAACCAGTTCGAGACCCCGCCGGACTGCGCCGCCACGATGTCACTGAGATTCAGGCTGCCGCCGGCCATCAGCACGCCGACGAGCGCAAACCCCATGGCGATCTCGTAGGCGACGATCTGCGCCGCCGATCGCATGGCGCCCAGGAATGCATACTTCGAGTTGGTCGCCCAGCCGGCGAGTATGACCCCGTACACACCCATCGACGTCAGCGCGAGGACGTACAGGAGCCCCGCGTTGATATCGGCAATGACAAACGTGCCGTTCAACGGGATGACGGCCCAGGTCGCAAGCGCCGGTATCAGCGACAACAGCGGTGCGATCACGAACAGGAAGCGATTCGACTCCGACGGAATAATCACTTCCTTGAACAGCAGCTTGAATACGTCGGCAAAGGGCTGCAGCAGTCCGTACGGCCCGACCCGGTTGGGCCCCACGCGCGACTGCATGCTGCCGATCACCTTGCGCTCGAAATAGGTCGAGAACGCGACGACGAGCACGACGCCGATCATCACGACGAGGATCTTGATCGTCGACACGGTCACGTACTGCGCCATCGGCGGCAGCGATTCCCAGATACCGATCATGGTTCGACGCCCTCTCCCCGCGCGCGCCTTGCTGCATCGGTCAGCTGCAGGGCTTTTGCACGCCGAACCACCGGGTCGACGGAGTACAGCGGGATATCGATGTCCCCGCCGGGCGCGTCGGCGCCGTCCGGGCAGCTAATCGGCGCACTGCCCGCGTAACTGTTGTCCGGCCGAACGTCACCGAGTTGCTCGCGCAGTTCCGCGAGCACCTCTTCGCTCGTCACGTACTCGAATCCCGGCGCATCCAGCAGGTTGCCGATCACGCGTAGTACCTTCCAGGCCGGTCTCGCCTCGCCCACCGGGTTGGCGACGCCGGGAAAGCTCTGCCACGTGCCGGCCGCGTTGACATAGGTGCCGGACGATTCGGCGAACGTGCCGATCGGCAGCAGCAGGTCGGCGGCCTCGAGCAATGACTCCGACGCGAAAGGCGTCAGCGCCACGGTAAAATTCTGCGCCTTTATTTTGTCGACGGCGTCGTCGGTCGCGAGTATGTCCGCGTCCGGCTCCACATTCACGAGCATGAGGACATCGAGCGCTGCGCCCGGCATGTCGCCGGCATGCAGGCCGGGTTCCGCCCGACGCACGCCACCCAGGCCCCGGTGCGGCAGGACGCCGGCAAGAGCCGCGCCGGCCGAATTCGGGCCTTCGGACACGCTGCCGAACGTGGCTCCCGTCGCTGCAGCGATCGCCGCCGCGAGTGCGCGCACGGCCGACAGGGCGCGGTGACGCCCGGCGACGTTGCCGAGCATGACGAGGGCCTTGTTCGCGTTCTTCAACGAGGCTGCAATCTTCTCGTGATCGGGCCCGGGGGTAACGCCTTCGCAGAGTGCCTGTACGGCGGCCGGCAGCGACTTCTCACATGCCGCAACCGCTACGCCCGCCAGCAGTTCGACCAGTCCACCGCCCGACAGGCTGTTCGCCACGTCGAAGAAGTATTTGTGCTCGCGGCTGTTGATGAAACTGACATCGGCCCCGGCGAGTGCGGCCTTGCGAACGCGGTGTGCCAGTATCGGCGCCTCCTCGCGAATGTTGCTGCCGATGACGAGGATCGCGCCCTGCTTTTCCACGTCGGCAATGTCACAGCCGAGCGACGGGCAGACGGGGTCGTTGTCCTGGTCGGAAAAATCGCGCTGCCGGATGCGATAATCGATGTTGCTCGTACCGACATACGCTGCAATGCCCGACAGCAGGTGCGCCTCCTCGGCCGTAATCCACGGCGCTGCGAGTATGCCGATCCTGTCCGCGGCCGCTTTCTTGATCGCATCGGCGACGGTGGTGAGCGCTTCTTCCCAGTCGATATCCCGCCATTCCCCGGCGTGCTTGATCCGCGGCGCCGTGAGACGGTCTTCGCTATAGATCGCCTCGTAGCTGAAGCGGTCCCGGTCGGCGAGCCAGGTTTCGTTGATGCTCTCGTTCTCGCGCGGCACGATCCGCTTGACCGTACCGCGGAGGACGTGCGCATACATGTTGGAACCGACGCAGTCGTGCGGCGAAACCGTTGCACGCTGCGTCATCTCCCACGCGCGCGCGCTGTAACGGTAAGGCTTGTTGTTCAGGGCGCCGACAGGACAGAGGTCGATGATGTTGCCCGAAAGCTCGTGGTCGACGCTCTGCTCGATGTAGGTACCGATCTTCATGTTCTCGCCGCGCCCGGTCGTGCCGAGCAGCGGGATACCCGCGATTTCCTCGCCGAAGCGGACGCAGCGTGTGCAGTGAATACAGCGCGTCATGTCGGTGGACACCAGCGGGCCGATGTTCTTGTCCTTGACGACGCGTTTGCCGGCGTTGTAGCGCGACACATCGCGCCCGTAGCCCATCGCCAGGTCCTGCAGCTCGCACTCCCCTCCCTGGTCGCAGATCGGGCAGTCCAGCGGGTGGTTGATGAGCAGGAATTCCATCGTCGCCTTTTGCGCAGCAATGGCATACGGCGATTTCGTAAAGATCTTCATGCCGTCGGCGATCGGCGTAGCGCAGGCCGGCAGCGGCTTGGGGGCTTTCTCGACCTCGACGAGGCACATCCGGCAATTGGCCGCGATGCTGAGCTTTTCGTGGTAGCAGAACCGCGGTATGTAGGCGCCGATCGCGTCGGTCGCCTCGATGATCATCTGCCCTTTACGGGCCTCCACCGGCTTGCCGTCGACTTCGATGTTTACGATGTCGTCGCTCATCGTCAGGCAGCCTCTCCCGGCGCCGTGTCGACGATGCTTCGACCGTTGTTCCGCACCATGTACTCGAATTCGTGGTGATAGTGTTTCAGGAAGCTCTGCACGGGCCATGCCGCCGCGTCGCCGAGTGCGCAGATCGTGTGACCCTCGATCTTGTTCGCAACGTCGAGCAGCTTGTCGAGGTCCTGTTCCTCGCCACGGCCTTCCACGATGCGCGTGAGCATGCGGTACAACCAGCCGGTGCCCTCCCGGCACGGCGTGCATTGCCCGCAGGATTCCGCCATGTAAAACCGCGAGATGCGCCGCAGCACCTTGACCATGCAGGTCGTCTCGTCCATGACCATGACTGCCCCGGTGCCGAACGACGAACCCGCCTCGGACAGCGCGTTGTAGTCCATCGTGCAGTTCATGATGATGTCGCCCGGCAGCACCGGCACCGACGAGCCGCCGGGTATAACCGCCTTCAGTTTGCGGCCGCCCAGCATGCCGCCGGCGATCTCGAGCAGGTCACGGAACGGGATACCCATCGGCAGTTCGTAATTGCCCGGCTTCTCCACGTGCCCCGACACGGAGAACAGCGCCGTGCCGCCCGACCCTTCCGGACCGAGCCCTGCGAACCAGGCCGCGCCCTTGCGAATGATCGCGGGGACGCTGGCGAGGCTCTGCGTGTTGTTGATCGTGGTCGGCTTGCCGTAGAGGCCGTAGTTGGCAGGAAACGGGGGTTTGAAACGCGGCTTGCCCTGTTTCCCTTCGAGCGACTCGAGCAGGGCCGTCTCCTCGCCGCAGATGTAGGCGCCCGCGCCGACAAAGGTGTGCAGGTCGAAGTCGATCCCGGAACCGCCGATGTCCCTGCCCAGCAGGCCGGCTTCGTAAGCTTCCTTCACGGCCGCCTCGAAGCGTGGCACCGGTTCGTCCATGAATTCGCCGCGAATGTAGTTATAGCCGACCGTGGCGCCCATTGCGTAACCGGCGATGGCCATGCCCTCGACCAGGGCGTGCGGGTTGTAGCGCAGCACTTCGCGGTCGTGGCAGGTGCCGGGTTCGCTCTCGTCGGAGTTGCAGACGAGGTACTTCTGCCCCTCGTAGCCTTTGGGCATGAAGCTCCATTTGAGCCCGGTCGGAAAACCGGCGCCCCCGCGACCGCGCAATCCGGACGCCTTCACGGTGTCGATCACGTCGGCAGGCGACATCTCGCCTTTCAGGATCCTGCGCCAGGCTTCGTAACCGCCGTGCTTCTCGTAGGTGGCGAGCGTCCAGGAATCTTCCTCGCCGAGCGTCGTGAAGCAAACGAGATTCTGTTCGTAGGCCATCAGTCCAGTCCGTCCAGGATTTCGTCGACCTGGTCGCGGGTCAGGTTCTCGTAGTACCTGTGATTCACCATCATCATCGGCGCGCCGCAACAGGCCGCGAGGCACTCCTCCTCGCGCTTGAGATAGATGCGGCCGTCACGGGTGCTCTCGCCGAGCTTGACGCCGAGCCTGTTTTCCACGTGCTCGACGATCTCCTCCGCGCCCCGCAGCATGCAGGAGACGTTGGTGCAGATCGCCACGTTGTGGCGCCCGACCGGCTTCGTCTGGAACATCGAGTAAAAAGTCGCGACCTCGTAGACGTGTATGTTCGGCAGCTCGAGGTATTCGGCAACCGCATCCATGAGTTCCGGCGTCAGGTAGCCGTCGTTCTCGTGTTGCACCGCGTGCAGGGCGCCGATAACGGCAGACCGCTGCCGGTCTTCCGGAAAGCGCGCCTTCCAGCGCTCGATTTCCTCGCGAACGTGCTCCGACAGAAGCGTGTCGGCACTCATCGGTCCACCTCCCCGAATACGATATCCTGCGTACCGATCACGGCAACCACGTCCGCGAGCATGTGGCCCTCGACCATTTCCGACATGGCCGACAGGTGCACGAAGCCGGGCGCGCGTATCTTCACGCGATACGGTTTGTTGGCGCCGTCTGAAACCAGGTACACGCCGAATTCGCCTTTCGGCGCCTCGACGGCCGCGTATGCCTCGCCCTCGGGCACGCAGTAGCCCTCGGTAAACAGCTTGAAGTGGTGAATCAGCGACTCCATGTCGTCTTTCATTTCGACACGGGTGGGCGCCACGATCTTGTGATCGTCGATCATGACCGGCCCCGGGTTGTCGCGCAGCCAGTCGACGCACTGCTTTATGATGCGGTTCGACTGGCGCAGCTCTTCGACACGCACGAGGTAGCGGTCGTAGCAGTCGCCGTTCACGCCGACCGGGATATCGAAGTCGAGCTGGTCGTAGACTTCGTAAGGCTGCTTCTTGCGCAGGTCCCATTCGACGCCGGAGCCGCGCAACATCGGCCCGGTAAAGCCGAGCTGCATCGCCCGCTCCGGGGAAACGACGCCGATATTGACGGTCCGCTGCTTCCAGATTCGATTGTCGGTCAGCAGCGTCTCGTATTCGTCGACACAGCGCGGGAACTTGTCGGTAAATGCCTCCACGAAATCGAGCAGCGATCCCTGCCGGCTGGCGTTCAGGCGATCCACGTCTTTCTGGCTGCGAAAACTGGACTCCTGGTATTTCGGCATCGTGTCGGGCAGGTCCCGGTAGACGCCGCCGGGCCGGTAATAGGTCGCGTGCATGCGCGTGCCGGAAACCGCCTCGTAGACGTCCATCAGGTCTTCGCGCTCACGGAAGCAATACAGGAACATGGTCATGGCGCCGATATCGAGCCCGTGCGCGCCGAGCCACATGAGGTGATTGAGAATCCTGGTGATCTCGTCGAACATCACTCTTATGTACTGCGCGCGTACGGGCGGCTCGATGCCGAGCAGTTTCTCGATCGCAAGCACGTAGCCGTGCTCGTTGCACATCATCGACACGTAGTCGAGCCGGTCCATGTAACCGATGCTCTGGCTGAACGGTTTCGATTCGGCGAGTTTCTCCGTCGCGCGGTGCAGCAGCCCGACGTGCGGATCCGCTTTATGGATGACTTCGCCCTCGAGTTCCAGCACGAGGCGCAACACGCCGTGCGCAGCCGGGTGCTGCGGGCCGAAATTCATCGTGTAGCTCTGGATTTCAGCCATCGGCCTTGTCCTTCAGCTCCGACGAATAGCGGTTGTCGTCGCGAATGACCCGCGGCACCAGCGTGCGTGGCTCGATGCTGACGGGCTGGTAGGCCACGCGGCCTTTTTCCTCGTCATACCGGACCTCGACGTTGCCGATCAGCGGAAAATCCTTGCGAAACGGATGGCCGATGAAACCGTAGTCGGTCAATATGCGCCGCAGGTCCGGGTGCCCTTCGAACAGGATCCCGTAGAGATCGAAGGCTTCGCGCTCGAACCAGTTGGCCGAGTTCCAGATATCGACGACGGACTGGATGAGCGGCGGGTTCGCGGTACCGGTAAATACGCGAAGTCGCATCCGCTCGTTGTGCTGCAGCGAAAGCAGGTGATACACGACGGCAAAGCGCTTCGGGTCGAATTCGTCCGCTTCGTCGAGAATCACCGGTTCGCGTTCGACGCCGCGGCTGAACCCGGTGTCGGTTGCGCTCTCCGTGCGCCACTCGTCGCTGCCGTAAGTGAGGTAGTCGACGCCGCAGACGTCGATGAGCATCTCGAATCCGAAGTCGCCGCGCAGCGCGGTGGCAACCTCGATCAGGTCGTCCTTGTCGAGTTCATAGGTAAGCTCATCGCATCGGGACGCGACCCGGAGCGTCTTCTCACCGAAGCGCTCGTCGATACGAGCGGCTAATGTCTCGAAACGATCAGTCATGCCTGCTCTTATTGCCTGGCTATCGTGCTGGTGCGGCGAATCTTGTTTTGCAGCTGTATGAGCCCGTAAATGAGAGCTTCCGCCGTAGGGGGACAACCCGGGACGTACACATCAACGGGGACTATCCGGTCGCAACCCCTGACGACCGAATAGGAATAATGGTAATAGCCGCCGCCGTTGGCGCACGAGCCCATCGATACGACCCAGCGGGGCTCCGGCATCTGGTCGTAGACCTTGCGCAGGGCCGGCGCCATCTTGTTGCACAGGGTTCCCGCCACGATCATGCAGTCCGACTGCCGCGGGCTCGGGCGGAAAATGATGCCGAATCGATCGAGGTCGTAGCGGGCGGCACCGGCCTGCATCATCTCGACCGCGCAACAGGCCAGGCCGAACGTCATCGGCCACAGAGACCCGGTTCGGGCCCAGTTCATGACCGTGTCGACGCTGGTGACCACGAAGCCTTTCTGCTGCAGGCTTTCAGACGATTCCCGGGCTAGTCCCATTCAAGCGCACCCTTCTTCCACTCGTAAATGAAACCGACGACGAGGATCGCCAGGAAAATGCCCATCGCAGCTATTCCGAAACGGCCTACAGCATCCAGCGATACGGCCCATGGGAAAAGGAATGCGATCTCGAGATCGAAAATGATGAACAGGATTGCGACGAGATAGTAGCGAACGTCGAACTTCATGCGCGAGTCATCGAACGCTTCGAAGCCGCACTCGTAGGGGGACAGTTTTTCGTCGTCCTTGCGCCCCCGGCCGATCAGGAAACCGAGTGCCAGCAGCACGCCGCCGAGGACGGCTGCCACGCCGAGAAAAATCAGTACAGGTATGTATTCTTGTAACATTCGTGACCGCGACTGGGACGGATTGGCTCGCTCTGGTAGCGCGCCATTGTATCAGTGCGGCGCGCATTGAACAGGCCCTGCCGGCTTACAAGGCGGGGAATACGACTAAAGAAATGGTGCTCTGGGCGAGACTCGAACTCGCACGGCTTGCGCCACTGCCCCCTCAAGACAGCGTGTCTACCAATTCCACCACCAGAGCAATATCAGATGCTTGCGCTCACTCCGTATCAGCGTCGTCTTCGGCAGGCGCCCCTTCGGCGGGCAATTCCTCGTCGAGTGACGGCAAGGCGCCGACGTCTTCCTCCGCGGGCGGCTCCGCGGTGGAGCCGGGAAGCGGAACCTCGACTTCACCTTCCTCGAGCGGCACGGCCTCGGCCTCCTGTTCGACCACCGGTGCATCGTCCAGCAGGCTCGTCGGACCCGTGGTCCGCTGGCTGCTGAGGTAGGCGAGCGTCAGGCTGCTGACGAAAAACGCGGTCGCAAGAACCGCGGTGGCACGGGAAAAGAAGCTCGAAGAGCCACGCGCCCCGAATACCGTACCGGAGGCCCCCGCGCCGAAACCGGCCCCTGCATCGGCGCCCTTGCCGCGCTGCAGGAGCACGAGCACGATAATCAGTATTGCTATGAGCGTGTGCCCAATTAGCACGACCTGTTGCATAGTATTCATCGTTTCCTCAATTCGGTTGCGGCCCCGGCAATCGCCAGGAAATCGGCAGCCTTCAGCGAAGCACCACCGATCAGCCCGCCGTCGATGTCGGGCATGCCGAAAAGTCCCGGCGCATTGTCGCCTTTCACGCTGCCGCCGTACAGTATCTGCACGTTTTCCGCGACGTCCGCGTCGTGTCTCGCCAGCTCGGAGCGGATGTAGCCGTGCACATCCTGGGCCTGTTCGGGCGTCGCCGTTTTCCCTGTACCGATCGCCCAGACCGGCTCGTAAGCGATCACGGCCGAGGCGAATGCCGCGATACCGTTGCGTTCGACAGCCGCCGCGAGCTGGTCGCCGACGACCTGTTCGGTCTTGCCCGACTCGCGCTCGACCAGCGTCTCGCCAACGCACAGTATCGGGATCAGCCCGGCGGCGAGCGCCGCCGCCATTTTCAGAGCGACCTGCTCGCTGTTCTCGCCGTACAGCGTGCGCCGCTCCGAGTGGCCGACGATCGCGTAGCGGCAGCCCACGTCGAGCAGCATTGCCGGCGCAACTTCGCCGGTATAGGCGCCCGCTTCGTGTTCCGAGACATTCTGGGCGCCGAGCTGCACGCCCGAGCCCTGCAGCTGCGCCGCAACCGACGCCAGGTACGGGTACGGCGGACACACCAGCAGAGTGACACGATCCGAGGCCGGCGCACCCTCGACTATGCCCGCGACGAGCTCGCGGTTGCTCGCCTCGTCGCCGTGCATCTTCCAGTTTCCAGCGACCAGCAAATTACGCATGAGAGTTTACCCGGGGGCCTCGAAATGGCGCGCAAGGATACCGGGGCTAACGCCGCAAATCAACGCGAAATCAGGCCTTTTGTGCGCTTTTCGGGGCTTTCTGGCGGGCGGCATCCGCGACGACCGCGGCCAGGCGCTCGGCAACCGAATTAACCTGTTTCTCGTTGCTGCCCTCCACCATCACGCGGATGACCGGCTCGGTGCCGGACGCGCGAAGCACGATCCGGCCGCTCTCGGCCAGTTCATCGCGGGCTGCGCTCACCGCCTCCCGGATCTGCGGTGAATCGTCCGGGTCCATGCGCTGCTCGGTACGGACGTTGAGCATCGTCTGCGGATACTTGGGCATGCCGTGCACCAGTTCCGACAGCTTCCTGCCGGTCCGCTTCATGACGGCGAGCACCTGCAGGGCGGTAATCAGCCCGTCCCCGGTGGTGGTCTGGTCCAGCACGATCATGTGACCCGACGTCTCGCCGCCGATCACCCCGCCGCCCTGTTTCAGGGCCTCGAGCACGTAGCGATCGCCGACCCGGGCGCGCTGGAACTCGATATTCCGAGCCTTCAGGGCCCGTTCCAGGCCGAGATTGCTCATCACCGTGCCGACGACGGGCCCGTGCAGCCTGCCTTCGTCCTGCCACGCCGTGGCCAGCACGTAGAGGATCTGGTCGCCATCCACGAGCTGGCCGGCCTCATCGACGAGCACCACGCGATCGCCGTCGCCATCCAGCGCTATGCCGATATCCGCGGCCACCGCGGGTACCGTCAGCTGCAGCAGCTCCGGTCGCGTCGAGCCGCAGCCGTCGTTGATATTGCGGCCGTTGGGCGAACAGCCGATCGGGATGACCTCGGCATCGAGATTCGCCAGGGCACGCGGCCCGACCTTGTAACCGGCGCCGTTGGCACCGTCGAACACCACCTTCAATCCGCCGAGGTCCAGCCCGTCCGGCAGCGTGGATGCGCAGAATTTCTCGTAACGCACGAGCGCCGAGTCGATACGCTGTGCCTTGCCGAGGGACTGTGAATCGACCGTTATGGCCGCCTTGTCCAGGCTCGCTTCGATGGCCTCCTCGACCTCGTCGGTCAGTTTCGAACCGCTGCCGTCGAAAAACTTGATGCCGTTGTCGAAGTACAGGTTGTGGGATGCCGATATTACGACACCGAGGTCTGCCGAAAATTCCTGCGTCAGGTACGCGACGCCCGGGGTCGGCAGCGGACCGATCAACAGCACGTCGGCGCCTGCCGCGGTAAACCCTGCTTCCAGGGCCGACTCGAACATGTAGCCGGACAGCCGCGTGTCCTTGCCGATCAGCACGGTGCCGCCCGAGGGCACCAGCACCTGTGCCGCGGCACTCGCGAGCCGCAGTGCGAAATCCGCGGTCATAGGGTTTTTGCCGACCGTACCGCGGACGCCGTCCGTTCCGAAATGCTTCTTGCTCATCGCTCCCCGTCCCTATCCATGACCGCTGCCGCCACGCGCAAGGCGTCAACGGTTTCACGCACGTCGTGCACGCGCACGAGCGTCGCGCCCTCGATGACTGCAATGACCGCAGCGGCAATGCTCGCCGGCATGCGTTCGCCCACATCCCGGCCGGTGAGTTCCCCGAGCGTGGACTTTCTCGACAGGCCGACCAGTATTGGCTGACCTATGACCTGCAATTGTCGCAGATTCGACAGCAACTCGACATTGTGACGCGGGGTTTTACCGAATCCGAAACCGGGGTCCACGATGATACTGCCCCCGGCAAGCCCGGCCTCGACGCATGCGCGAACCCGCTCCGCCAGGAATTCCCGGACTTCCGCGACCACGTCCGTGTATTCCGGCTTCTGCTGCATCGTCCGGGGCTGGCCCAGCATATGCATGAGGCACACCGGGCGCTGCAGTTCCGCGGCCGCCTGCATCGCGCCCGGCTCGCGCAGCGCGCGGATGTCATTGATCATCGCCGCCCCAGCAGCGATTGCGGAACGCATGACCCCGGGCTTGCTGGTGTCGATGGATACCGGCACGTCGACGGCGGCGACGACCGCCTCGATCACCGGGATCACGCGGTCGAGTTCCTGCTGCTCGGGAACATCGCCCGCGCCCGGCCGCGTCGACTCGCCGCCGACGTCGATGATGTCGGCCCCGTCGCGCGCCATAGCCTCGGCCTGGCGAACTGCCGCGTCGCGTCCGGCGAAGCGGCCGCCGTCCGAAAACGAATCGGGGGTGACGTTGAGAATGCCCATCACCGCGGGCACATCGAATTGCAGCTGACCGACGGTTACCATCCGTTCATCGTAACAGCAGGAACGGGTCCCGAACCGCTATTGCCGGGCACCGCCATCGCGCGCCGGGGCGCGCTTCTACGAGACGGTGACCGCGGCAATCAATGTTCCGGCGCCGGGCCGCCGATCTTGCCGCCCACCTCCGCTTTCGGTGCGGGCGTGTCGTCCTTGGTCGGTGAACCGGTCGAATCGTCCCAGTCCTCGGGCGGACGGGGTTCGCGGCCGGCCATGATGTCCTTGATCTGCTTCTCGTCGATGGTCTCGTACTTGATGAGCGCCTTGGCCATCATGTGCAGCTTCTCGAGATTTTCTTCGAGCAGCTTTCTCGCGCGTTCGTAGTTGGTATCGATGATGCGCCGTACTTCCTCGTCGATGGCGTGCGCGGTGTCGTCGGAAACCTGCTTGTGCTGCGTAACCGAACGCCCCAGGAAGACCTCGCCATCGTCTTCGCTGTAGGTCAGCGGGCCGAGCCGGTCCGACAGACCCCACTTCGTGACCATGTTGCGCGCAAGCTCGGTCGCGCGCTCTATATCGTTCGACGCACCCGTCGTCACACCGTCGACGCCGTTGATCATTTCTTCCGCAATGCGTCCGCCGAACAGGCTCGCTATCTGGCTCTCGATGCCCTGCCGGGAGATGCTGTAGCGATCCTCCTCGGGAAGGTACATCGTCACGCCGAGCGCCCTGCCGCGCGGGATGATCGTTACCTTGTAAACGGGATCGTGCTCGGGCACCAGGTAGCCGACGATTGCATGCCCCGCCTCGTGGTAGGCGGTATTGAGCTTCTCCTTCTCGCTCATGACCATGGAGCGCCGTTCCGCGCCCATCATGATCTTGTCCTTGGCTTTCTCGAACTCCTCCATGCTGACGACGCGCTTGTTGGCCCTGGCGGCGAACAAAGCGGCCTCGTTCACCAGGTTGGCGAGATCGGCGCCCGAGAAACCGGGCGTGCCGCGCGCGATGATGCTCGGATTCACGTCGTCGTGCAGTGGCACCTTGCGCATGTGTACCTTGAGGATCAGCTCGCGCCCGCGTACGTCCGGCAGCGGCACGACGACCTGGCGGTCGAAACGCCCGGGACGCAGCAACGCGGGATCGAGAACGTCCGGCCGGTTGGTCGCGGCAATGACGATGATGCCTTCGCTGCCCTCGAAACCGTCCATCTCGACGAGCATCTGGTTCAGCGTCTGCTCACGCTCATCGTGGCCGCCGCCGAGACCGGCGCCGCGATGGCGGCCGACCGCATCGAGCTCGTCGATGAAGATTATGCAGGGCGCCTGTTTCTTCGCCTGGTCGAACATGTCGCGAACACGCGAGGCGCCGACACCGACGAACATCTCGACGAAGTCCGAACCGGAGATCGTGAAGAACGGAACCTTCGCCTCGCCGGCGATGGCCCTGGCGAGCAGCGTCTTACCGGTGCCCGGCGGGCCCACCATGAGCACGCCCTTCGGAATTTTGCCGCCGAGGCGCTGAAACTTGCTGGGGTCCTTGAGAAACTCGACGATCTCGGCGACTTCCGCCTTGGCTTCATCGACGCCCGCAACGTCCGCAAACGTAATTCCGACCTGGTCTTCGCCGAGCAGACGTGCCTTGCTCTTGCCGAACGACATCGCGCCGCGCCCGCCGCCGCCGCCCTGCATCTGACGCATGAAATAGATCCAGACGCCGATCAGGAGCAGGATAGGGAACGAACTGATCAGAAGCTGGCCGATCAGGCTCTGCTGCTTCGGCTCGGAGGCCGAGAACGTAACGTCGTTCTTCTCGAGCATACCGATCAGCGGGCTGTTATCGGTCTCGGGGCTGATCGTGTAATACGGCAACGGCTCCCGTTGCCCGAAGCGGATTCGCTGGCCCTCGAATTCCACGAGACTCACTTCACCGTTTCGGACTTCTTCGAGAAATTCCGAGTAATCCCGCGCCTGCGGCTGCCCGCCACTGACGCCCGACAGCCCTTGCACGACCGACAGCAGGACGACGATGATGACAATGAATACAAGAATATTTTTGGTCAGATCATTCACATTCAGTTACCGCGCGGGAGCGAATCCGGATGCCGGATTCTTAGACAGATTCTAAAGTTAGACACTACTATACTTGATAGTTTCTCGCTACCAAATACACCTCACGACTGCCGGGCCTCGAAGCATCGGGTTTCATGACCCTGACGCGCCCGAAAACCTGCCTCGCGGCCGCAATGAAAGCGTCGGATCCCTCGCCCTGGAACAGCTTGCAGACGAAGTCGCCGCCGCGCCTCAGGGCCCGTTCGCAAAAATCCAGCGCCAGTTCCGCAAGATACATCGAGCGGGGCTGGTCGACTGACCTGTTGCCGCTGATATTGGGCGCCATGTCGCTGATTACAAGGTCCGCTCGCGCCTCGCCGAGCGCCGCATCCAGCGATTCCAGCACCTCGTCCTCCCTGAAATCGCCCTGGATGAATTCCACCGACGGCAGAGCGTCCATTTCGAGCAGGTCGAGCGCGATGACACGCACCCGGCCCTGCAGTTTCTCCGTGACATACTGGCTCCAGCTACCCGGCGCCGCACCGAGATCGATCACGAGCATGCCGGGTTTCAGGAGTTTTTCCTTCCTGTCGATCTGCTCGAGCTTGTAAACGGCCCGCGAACGCCACCCCTCGCTGCGCGCCCGCGCCACGTAGGGATCGCGCTCCTGCCGCTCGCGCCAGCTGCCCGGGCTTCGCCTGGGCTTGCTCATCGGGTAGCCGCCCGCGATCGTATGATCGTGGCCGGTCCGCTGTTAAACTCCGCGCCCATGACGCTCAGCGAATCACAGAAAAAGTACCTCCGCGGACTCGGGCACGGGCTCAAACCCGTGGTCATGATCGGCGATGCAGGATTGACGGAGGGGGTACGATCGGAGTTCGAGAGTTCGCTCGAGCACCACGAACTGATCAAGGTCCGTGTAAAGGTCGGCGACCGCGATGAACGCGACAGGATCATCGTGGCGCTTTGCGATTCCGGTAACGCGGAACTGGTGCAGCGCATCGGCAACATGGCCCTCCTGTACCGCGAAAACCCGGAAAAAAAGCGTATCCGGTTGCCACGCTAGATGTAGCGAACCTCGATGATCTCGAACCGTTTCTCGCCGTCCGGCGCGGCAAAGGTCACGGCGTCGCCCTCGTTCTGCCCGATCAGGGCCCGCGCGATCGGCGACGTGTAGGAGATCAACCCCGCGCCGATATTGGCCTCGTCCTCGCCCACGATCCGGTACTCGATCTCCTTGCCGGTCGCCTCGTCGAGCAGTTCCACCGTCGACCCGAAGATGACCTTGCCGCGGGCGTCGACCTGGGTAACGTCGATAACCTGCAGGTGCGACAGCTTGCCTTCGATCTCCTTGATCCGGCCCTCGATGAAACCCTGCTGCTCCTTGGCCGCGTGATATTCGGCATTCTCTTTCAGGTCACCGTGTGCGCGCGCTTCCGCGATCGCCTTGATCACTGCCGGGCGCTCGACGGATTTGAGCCGTTTCAGCTCCTCCTTGAGCAGCTCGTGTCCCCTGACGGTTACGGGTACCTTGTTCATGCAACTACCTCGTTGTGCAAGTCCTGCAACCGGTTGACATCACTGTCGTCGAGATGCTCGATCGCCGTGCATGTCGCAATCGCCGCCCCGAGCGTCGTGTAATACGTTACGCCCTTGCGCACGGCTTCTGCGCGAATTGAATGTGACTCGTTGATTGCCTGCTTGCCTTCGGTGGTATTGACGATGAGGTCGATCTCGCCGTTCTTGATCATGTCGACAATGTGCGGTCGCCCCTCGCGAACCTTGTTCGCCCTCCGGCATGATACACCAGCCGCCGCCAGCTGCCTGGCCGTGCCGTGCGTGGCAACGAGATCGAAGCCCCGCGCCTCGAGTATTTTTGCGAGCTGCACGGCGCCCTCCTTGTCGCGATCGCGAACGCTGAGCAGCGCAGCACCCTGCCGGGGCAGGACCACGCCCGAGGCGAGCTGGGCCTTCGCATAGGCCTCGCCGAACGACCGGCCGACACCCATGACTTCTCCTGTCGATTTCATTTCCGGGCCGAGGATCGGATCGGCGCCGGGGAACTTGATGAACGGGAAGACCGCCTCCTTGACCGAAAAGTACTCCGGTTTGCGCTGGTTGACGTAACCCTGCTTCGCGAGCGACTCACCGACCATGACCTTGGCGGCGATCTTGGCGAGCGGGATGCCGATCGCTTTCGACACGAACGGCACTGTCCGCGACGCGCGCGGATTCACCTCGAGGAGATAAACGACGTTGTTCTGGATCGCGAACTGCGTATTCATCAGGCCGACGACATGCAGACCCTTGGCCAGCTTGACGACCTGCTCGTGCAGTTCCTTTTGCAGTTCTTCCGTCAGGCTGAAAGGCGGCAGCGAACAGCCGGAGTCCCCCGAATGCACGCCCGCCTGCTCGATATGTTCCATCACGCCGCCGATCAGCACGCGCTCGCCGTCGCACACGCAGTCGACGTCGACCTCGGTAGCAAGGTCCAGGAAGCGGTCGAGCAATACGGGGCTCGAATTCGACACACCGATCGCGGCGTCCATGTAGGCCGCCAGGTCTTCCTCGCCGTGCACTACCTCCATGGCCCTGCCGCCGAGCACGTAGGACGGCCTGACGACAAGCGGAAAACCCACGTCTGCCGCCATTCGCAGTGCTTCTTCCTTGCTGCGCGCCGTGCAGTTGGGTGGCTGCTTGAGTTGCAGCGACTGCACGAGCTTCTGGAAACGCTCGCGATCTTCGGCGAGGTCGATCGAGTCCGGCGACGTGCCGATAATGGGCGCACCGGCGGCCTCCAGCTGCCGCGCGAGTTTCAGCGGCGTCTGGCCGCCGTACTGGACGATCACGCCTTTCGGCTTCTCGCGGTCGATGATCTCCATGACGTCCTCGAACGTCAGGGACTCGAAATACAGGCGGTCCGACGTGTCGTAATCCGTCGAAACCGTTTCCGGGTTGCAGTTGACCATGATGGTCTCGTAGCCCGACTCGCGCAGCGCCAGCGCAGCATGCACGCAACAGTAGTCGAACTCGATGCCCTGGCCGATACGGTTGGGGCCGCCGCCGAGGATCATTATTTTCGCCGCGTCCGTCGGCTCGGCCTCGCATTCCTCTTCGTACGTGGAGTACATGTAGGCCGTCGTCGTCGCGAACTCCGCCGCGCAGGTATCCACGCGCTTGAAAACGGGGCGAATGCCGAACTCCAGGCGTCTGCGTCGCACGGCGAGTTCCCTGACGTTCAACAGCGCCGCGATGCGGGCGTCGGAGAAGCCCTTGCGTTTCAGCGCACGCAGCGATGCCTGCGTCAGGGCAGACAGGTCCTTCCCTTTCAGCGCCTGCTCGTCCCGGATCAGGTCCTCGATCTGCGCGAGGAACCACGGGTCGATGCCGGATATCGACGCGACCTCCTCCAGCGGGAAGTCATTGCGAAGAGCGTCGCCGACATGCCGCAACCGGTTGGCGCCGGGGATGCGCAGTTCGTGACGCAGGCGGTCGCGTTCCGCTTCGGTCGCGATCGAGACATCGATTTCGTCGAATCCGGAAATGTCGATCTCGAGCCCCCGCAGGGCTTTTTGCAGGGATTCCTGGAATGTGCGTCCGATCGCCATGACTTCGCCGACCGATTTCATCTGCGTCGTCAGCCGGTCGTTGCTGCCGGGGAACTTCTCGAACGTAAATCGCGGAATCTTGGTTACGACGTAGTCGATGGTCGGCTCGAAAGAAGCCGGCGTGGCGCCGCCGGTTATGTCGTTCCTGAGTTCGTCCAGCGTGTAGCCGACCGCAAGCTTCGCGGCTACTTTGGCGATCGGAAAGCCGGTGGCCTTGGACGCCAGGGCCGACGACCGCGATACCCTGGGGTTCATCTCTATGATCAGGACGCGGCCGTTCTCCGGGCTCACGGCGAACTGGACGTTGGAGCCGCCCGTCTCCACGCCGATCTTGCGCAGCACGTCGATGGATGCGTCTCGCAGCCGCTGGTATTCCTTGTCCGTCAGGGTCTGCGCCGGCGCAACCGTGATCGAATCACCGGTATGCACGCCCATGGGGTCCAGGTTTTCGATGGAACAGACAATGATGCAGTTGTCGTTGCGGTCCCGCACCACCTCCATCTCGAATTCTTTCCAGCCGATGACGGACTCTTCCAGCAGGACTTCCGTTGTCGGCGACATCTCGAGACCGTGCGAGACGATGCTCTCGAATTCCTCGCGATTGTAGGCAATGCCGCCCCCGGTACCGCCGAGCGTGAACGACGGCCGGATGATCGTCGGGAAGCCGATGTCCGGCTGTTTCTCCAGCGCTTCCTCGAGCGAATGCGCGATATCCGCTCTCGGCACCTCGAGGCCGATCTCCTGCATCGCCTGCCGGAAAAGGTCCCTGTCCTCGGCCATGTCGATGGCTTCTCGGGAGGCGGCGATGAGCTCGACGTCGTATTTTTCGAGCACGCCCTCGCGTGCCAGGTCGAGTGCGCAATTGAGGCCGGTCTGGCCGCCCATCGTGGGCAACAGGGCGTCCGGCCGCTCCCTGGCGATGATGCGCTCGACCGCGGACCAGTGCACCGGCTCGATGTAGATCGCATCGGCCATCTCGGGGTCGGTCATTATCGTCGCCGGGTTGGAATTGACGAGGATGACGCGGTACCCCTCCTCGCGCAGCGCCTTGCATGCCTGCGCGCCCGAGTAGTCGAATTCACACGCCTGGCCGATCACGATCGGGCCGGCGCCGATGATCAGGACGCTTTCTATGTCGGTGCGCTTGGGCATGGTTGAGTCTGAATAAACTACTTTATCAATGATTTATAAGTATACGTTTTTTAAATACTTTCTAGCTGGAAAACATCGTCCTGACCGTGCTGCGCTTCGCCGCCTCCATGTCGCCCAGGAAGCGCTCGAACAGGGGCTGCACATCGTGCGGCCCCGGGCTGGCCTCCGGGTGCCCCTGGAAGCTGAACGCCGGCTGCCGCGCAATGGCGATGCCCTGCAGCGTGCCGTCGAACAGCGAGCGGTGCGTCGCCTCGACCGTTGCCGGCAGAGACGACTCGTCGACGGCGAATCCGTGGTTCTGGCTGGTAATCATCACCCGCCCCGTCCCGAGATCCTGCACCGGGTGATTCGCGCCGTGATGCCCGAATTTCATCTTTTCGGTCTTCGCGCCGGCGGCAAGCGCCAGCAGCTGGTGACCGAGGCAGATACCGAACAACGGGATCCGCTCCTCGAGGAATCGCTGGATTGCCTTGATCGCATAGTCGCAGGGCTCGGGGTCGCCGGGACCGTTGGACAGGAAAATGCCGTTCGGCGACAGCGCAAGGGCTTCTTCGGCGGTCGTTTTTGCCGGCACGACCGTCATCCGGCAATCCAGGTCGGCCAGCAGGCGCAGGATGTTGCGCTTGATGCCGAAGTCGTAGGCTACCACGTGGTACGGAGCGACGCGGCGGCTCAGTATGTGCGGCTTGCGACCGAACGTCGTGCCCTGGCTCCACTGGTAGGGCTCGTCCGTGGTCACGAACTGCGCAAGGTCCATCCCGGCAATGCCCGGAAACTTCCTCGCGTGTTCGATCGCCGTCTCATCGGACACCTCCCCGGTCATGATGCAGCCCGACTGGGCGCCCTTCTCGCGAATGATACGCGTCAGCTTGCGCGTATCGATATCGGCGATGGCGACGGTGTCGCTCTGGCGCAGGAATTCGGCCAGTGAGCGCTCGTTACGCCAGCTGCTGGTCACCATCGACAGGTCGCGGATGATGAGCCCGGAGGCGTGCACCCTGGACGACTCCATGTCCTCGGCATTGGTACCGGTGTTGCCTATATGGGGGTACGTGAGGGTGACGATCTGGCGGCAGTAGGACGGATCCGTGAGGATCTCCTGGTAACCGGTCATCGCGGTATTGAAGACGACTTCACCGATGGTCTTGCCGTCGGCACCTACGGAGGTGCCATGGAAAACGGTGCCATCTTGCAGAGCCAGTACAGCCGGCGTACTCAAATGCAGACCTCGGTGCGAAACTCGACGGGAAATCCAAAGCCAGACCGCCAGGTAATCAGCGCAGTCATCGTCGGCACGCCCGAAAGGACGCAAGTCGCAGATGTACAAAAGCGGAAGGACAATGCCTCCCGCTCATGACTTCGCTGACCGCTCAGCGATCCGGCGTAGTTTACTGAACGGGGGCACGCTGCGCCAGACCAGGCCGGCGATTTTTTCGGATTCAGTCCGCGTCGTCGCCGAAAAGCACGTCGTGCATGTCGTAAAGCCCCGGCTGCCGCGTCACAATCCAGCGGGCGGCACGCAACGCCCCCTCGGCAAACACGCTGCGCGCGGTGACGCTGTGGCTCAGGGTCAGGCGCTCGGTCGGCGACGAGAATATGACGTCGTGATCTCCGGGCACTTCGCCGCGGCGCTCGGACCGGTAATGGACGGAGTCCGCGCCGGCCTCCTTGCGCACGCTTGTAATCGCCTCGCCGAGCTTCAGCGCGGTGCCCGACGGCGCGTCCTTCTTGTGGATGTGGTGGGTCTCGTGAATCTCGATTGCGTATTCGTCGCCCAGCGACCTCGCCGCGCGTCCCACGAGTTCCTGAAGAACCGCAATCCCCTGGCTCATATTGCGGTCATAGACGATGGCTACGCGCTCTGCCGCCTTTTCGAGGGCTCCCAGTTCGGCCTCGCCCAGGCCGCTGACGCCGCACACCAGCGGCTTTCCGGAGCGCGAGACGGCCGCGGCGACCTGTTCCGTGGCTTCGAACAGGCTGAAATCGACAACGACGTCGGCGGCTTCCACGACGTGGTCGAGATTACCGGATATCAGCGCACCGGACGGCGTCGGCAGGTCTTTCGCCGCGTCGGGATCCCGCACCCAGACACTGCCGATATCGAGATCGGCGAACTCGTTGACGGCATTGATGATGGCGAGCCCCATGCGGCCCGCGCCGGCAATGCCCAGCCTGATCGGTTTACTGGCCAATTCGCTCGAAGAACCGCTTCACGGTATCGAACCAGGTGTCGGCGCGCGGCGAATGCTTGTCCCCGCCTGCCTGCACGGTGTCGTCGAATTTGCTCAGCAGTTCCTTCTGTTCGTTCGTAAGATTCACGGGAGTCTCGACGGCGACCTTCGCGAACAGGTCGCCTTTGCGCGGATCCCGTACCGTCGTCACGCCCTTGCCCCGGAGCCTGAACACCTTGCCCGACTGCGTGCCGGCAGGCACCTTCAATGAGACGTTGCCCTCGAGCGTCGGCAATTCCACCTCGCCGCCGAGGGCAGCCATGGAAAAGCTGATCGGCACCTCGCAGGACAGGTCGGCGCCGTCGCGAAGGAAGATCTTGTGCGGGTTGATGCGGATCTCGACGTACAGATCGCCTGGCGGTCCGCCGTTGCGCCCGGCTTCGCCCTCTCCCGAGAGCCGGATCCGGTCGCCATCGTCGACACCGGCCGGCACCTTGACCGAGAGCGTGCGTGTCTTGCGCACCCGGCCGCGGCCGTGGCAGGTTTCGCAGGGGTCGGAAATCATCGTGCCTGCGCCCTTGCAGGCCGGACAGGTCTGCTGGATCGAGAAGAAGCCCTGCTGCATGCGCACCTGGCCGGCACCGCCGCAGGTGGAACACTGCGTGGGGGTGGTGTCCTTTTTCGCACCGCTGCCGTCGCAGACCTCGCAGGTAACCTGTGACGGCACTTCGATGGTGACGGTATCGCCGCGGACGGCGCGCTCGAGATCGAGCCTGAGTTCGTAACCGAGGTCTGCGCCCCGGAATACCTGCGCGCCACCGCGCCGGCCGCCGCCACCGAATATGTCGCCGAAAACGTCGCCGAATATGTCGCTGAATCCCTCGGCGCTGAATCCGCCGGGGCCGCCCATTCCGGCCCCACGAAGGCCGTCATGGCCGAAGCGGTCATAGGCGGCGCGTTTGTCGCTGTCGCGAAGTACCTCGTAGGCTTCCTTGACCTCCTTGAACCTGCCGTCCGAACCCGTGTCGTCCTTGTTGCGGTCCGGGTGGTGCTTCATGGCGAGGCGACGGTACGCCTTCTTGATCTCATCGGCCGAAGCCGACTTCGAGACCCCCAGTACCTCGTAATAGTCGCGTTTTGCCATGCTTGCTCAAAAACGGGCGCCCGCGAGGGCGCCCTGTCAGGTTTCAGGTATCCGCGCGGATTCCTCAGGCCGACTTGGACTGGTCGTCCTTGTCGACTTCCTCGAATTCCGCGTCGACTACGTCGTCGCCGGACTCGGCTTCGCTTTCGCCGCCGGCCTCGGCTGACTGTTGCTCCGTATACATCTTCTGAGCCAGCGCGCCGGACGCTTCGGCCAGGGCCGCCGTCTTCTTCTCGATGGCTTCCTTGTCGTCCTTTTCCAGCACGGACTTGAGGTCCGAGATGGCGTTCTCGATATTCATGCGCTCTTCGCTCGTGGCCTTGTCGCCGAGGTCCTTGAGCGTCTTTTCCGCCGCGTGAATGAGGCTGTCCGCCTGGTTGCGCACGTCGACGAGTTCGCGGAACTTGCGATCCTCCTCGGCATGGCTCTCGGCATCCCTCACCATCTTGTCGATTTCGTCGTCGGACAGGCCACTGGACGCCTTGATGACGATGTTCTGGCTCTTGCTCGTGGCCTTGTCCTTCGCGGATACGTTGAGAATGCCGTTGGCGTCGATATCGAAGGTCACCTCGATCTGCGGCATGCCGCGCGGGGCCGGCGGAATGTCCGTGAGGTCGAAACGGCCGAGCGACTTGTTGTCCACGGCGCGTTCGCGCTCGCCCTGCAGCACATGGATGGTCACCGCGGTCTGGTTGTCGTCGGCGGTCGAGAATACCTGCTCCGCATTCGCGGGGATGGTCGTGTTCTTCTCGATCAGCTTGGTCATGACGCCGCCGAGCGTCTCGATACCGAGTGACAACGGCGTGACGTCGAGCAGGAGAACGTCCTTCACGTCACCCGCGAGCACGCCGCCCTGAATCGCAGCACCCAATGCGACCGCTTCGTCGGGATTGACGTCTTTCCGGGGGTCCTTGCCGAAGAAGTTCTGCACCACTTCCTGCACCTTCGGCATGCGGGTCTGCCCGCCGACCAGGATCACGTCGTCGATCTCGTTGACCTTGAGGCCGGCGTCCTGCAGCGCGATCTTGCAGGGTCCCATGGTGCGCTCGATCAGTTCGTCGACGAGCGACTCGAGCTTCGCGCGCGTCAGTTTGATGTTGAGATGCTTGGGTCCGCTGGCATCCGCCGTGATGTAAGGCAGGTTGACCTCGGTCTGCTGCTGCGAACTCAATTCGATCTTCGCTTTTTCGCCCGCTTCCTTGAGGCGCTGCATGGCCAGTGGGTCCTTGCTGATGTCGACACCGCTCTCACGCTCGAATTCCTTGGTGAGGTACTCGATAACACGCAGGTCGAAGTCTTCGCCGCCGAGGAACGTATCGCCGTTGGTAGACAGCACCTCGAACTGATGCTCACCGTCGACCTCCGCGATTTCGATGATCGAAATGTCGAACGTGCCGCCACCCAGGTCGTACACCGCGATCTTCTGATCGCCACGCTTCTTGTCCATG
>DATHRM010000057.1:0-3042 GCA_035465295.1 Woeseiaceae bacterium
CTCACTCTCCTCTGCTGCAAACAAATCGGTCATTTGCCCTTCCCCGGACGTTTGTACAAAGATACGCCATTCCCGCGCTTCTTCCACGTACCATAGCCACTTGGCACGAGCTGCGTGGATTGATGCATGTTGCACTTGCACAAAAAGGACAAAAAGGGGATTGCCTTCGCAATCATTGGATTCAGCCTGTTTGCGGTCGGCGACATGGTGATCAAGTTGCTCGCCGACGACGGCTTCGAAGCGCCGGAGATCGCATTCTTTCTGCAGCTGTTTTTCCTGCCCCTGCTGCTGGCGCTCTCGCCCTGGATCGGCGGCATCCGGGCGGCGCTGCGCACGGACAAACTCTGGCTGCACGTGCTGCGTGCCCTGTGCGGCGTGTTGATCTTCTACATGATGATCAACGGCTTCAAACAGCTGGGGCTGGCCCTGTCCTACACCCTGGTATTTGTCGGCCCGTTTTTCGCCGCCCTGCTCTCGATCGTCTTCCTGAAGGAAAAAGTCGGCATTTACCGCTGGCTTTCCATGGCCGGCGGTTTCCTCGGCATCCTCGTCGTGCTGCGGCCCGGCATCGAGCAGCTGCATCCGGCGGCGCTCGGCATCCTGCTGGCCGCGCTCCTGTTTGCCGTCGCCACCATCATCGCCCGCAAGATCGGCGAGGACGAGCCCCTGCTCGCCTTTTCTTTGTTCGGCTCGGTGATTTCCCTGCAAGCTTACGCCGTCCTCGCCTTCTGGGACGGGGAAGCCATGATTCCCAGGGGTGGTCAGTGGGGCCTGTTCGCCCTGATCGCCGTGTTCCATGTCGGCGGCAGCCTGATGACCGCACGGGCCTTTTCCATGACCGAAACCGCCCTGGTGGCGCCGTTCCATTATGTCCAGCTGCTCTGGGGAACGCTGTTCGGCATCGTGATTTTTTCGACCGTGCCCGACGTCTGGACCGCGCTGGGCGCCAGCCTGATCGTCATGAGCGGCCTGTTCCTGATCTACCGCGAGCATGTCCGCCACCGCGATATCACTGCCGTCATCACCGTCCACGGGGGGTTCGAGCAGGAGTGAGGATCAGCACCTATACTTCGAGTAAGCCGTTCGAACGAGCCAGCGAAACTGAAGCGTCGGCCTGCCGACAGGCCGCGCGAGCGGCCAGGAACGCAGGAGAACGCTTATGAAATACTCGATGATTCCCATGCTCGGCTTGCTGCTCGCAACACCGTCGTGGTCCGCCAACGCGGTCAATTTCCGCGTCGAGCTATCCGGTGACAACGAAGTGCCGCCGGTCGTTACGGACACGACGGGGACAGCAATTCTCCATGTGAACCGGGACCTGACGGAAATCACCGTCAAACTCGATATCCGTGACGCGGAAGACGTGCTCGGCGCGGCGGGGGCGCATTTCCACTGCGCGCCCGCCGGCGTCAACGGCGGCGTGGTGGTCTTCCTGGCCGGTGCCTTTACGCCCGGCTTCGACGGCGACGTGCAGCTGCGCGCGACGCTGAACGACGAAAGTATCATCAACGACGCCTGCGGCGCGAACATCGCCGAACTGGTGAACTCCATGCTGGACGGCAATGTCTACATCAACGTGCACAGTACGAATGTTCCAAGCGGCGTGATTCGGGGGCAGATCGAGTAGGAACATCGAGTCGGAACCCAGGGGCGGACGTCTCGAAGGGGTTCAAGCTCTGCGTCAGGCCCGGGGATGAGCCGGGCCTGACGTGGAGTTTTGTAGTCCTTTACCCGAGCTCCGCGGAGGAGGGTTAACGCTTTGAAGGTCACGATGAGTGGACTCGGGCAGGCCGCGAAGCGCTGGCTGCTCGTTGCGATCACCGCTGCGTTCGCCGTGGCCTGCAGCGTCAACCCGGTTACGGGCGAGCGCGAATTCCGCATTTACGGCGCCGACTGGGAACAGCAGGTCGGCGGCCAGATGTACGCGCCGCTGAAGCAGTCCCAAGGCGGTGATTTCACGCTCGATCCTGAGCTGACGCGCTACGTGCAGGGTGTCGGCAATCGACTTGCCGAGCAAGCCCAGCGCAAGGATGCCTTCGACTTCGAGTTCAGCGTGTTGAACGATTCGACACCCAACGCCTGGGCCTTGCCCGGCGGCAAGATCGTCGTCAACCGCGGACTGCTTACCGAACTGGACTCCGAGGCCGAGTTGGCCGCCGTCCTCGCACACGAAATCGTCCATGCCGACGCGGGCCACGGCGCGCGCCAGCAATCCACGGGCATGTTGGCGCAGATCGGCGCTGTCGCCAGCATGGTGGTGCTGAGTTCGAAGGTCGAAAACGAGTCGGCGCGGCAGATCGCGATGCTGGTGCCCACCGTCGGAGCGCAGCTGATCATGCAGCGCTACGGGCGCGACGCCGAGCGCGAGTCCGACGAGTATGGCATGCGCTACATGGCCGAGGCGGGCTACGACCCGCAGGGCGCGGTACAGCTGCAGGAGACCTTCGTCGAGCTGTCGAAGGACCGTCGCGACGATTGGCTCTCCGGACTGTTCGCCTCGCACCCGCCCTCTCGGGAACGGGTGGAGAACAACCGCGAGACCGCGGCGGAACTGCCGGCCGGCGGCGACATGGGACGCGAGCGCTACCAGCAGAAGATCGCCTACATCGAGCGCGTCAAGCCAGCCTACGAGGCCTACGACGAAGCCGGGCAGGCCCTGAGCGAGAAAAACCTCGACCTGGCGCAAAAGAAACTGGATCGCGCGTTGGCCGTCGAGCCGCGCGAAGCGCTGTTCATGGCCATGCAGGGCGATATTCTGGTCCAGCAGGATCGTTCGAAAGCCGCTTTGACCTGGTACGACCGCGCGATCCGGGCCAACGAAGCTCTGTTCTACCCGCACCTGCGCAAAGGTCAGGCGGCTTACAAGCAGGGCCAGGGCGCGGTCGCACGGCGCAGCCTCACCCGTAGCCTGGAATTGCTGCCCACTGCCGAGGCGCACTACCTGCTGGGCCGGCTCGACCTCGACGCCGGCAGCCGCAACGAGGCTCTCGAGCATTTCCGCACTGCCGCGCAATCGCAATCCGCTGCCGGCAAGCGCGCCCA
>DATHRM010000058.1:0-7293 GCA_035465295.1 Woeseiaceae bacterium
GCCGCCTGGCCGTTCGGCGTCGCGACACTCGGGATGTTGGTGCCCGTGTTGATGGCGACGGCCAGCGCGTCGAACTGCTCGCGCGTGAGATCACCCAGCTCGTAGATCTCCGCAACCTCGGTGATATAGACCGTGGCCACGAACACGTTGTCGCTGATCATCGACAGCACGCCGTTGGCGATATAGAAGAGCGCCATCTGGGTCTTGCCGTCGTGGTCCATCACCCAGTGAATGACCGGCGAGAACAGCCCCTGGTTGTCGATGACCGCGACGATCGCGAAGAACACGACGAGCAGCGCGGTGAAGGGCAGCGCCTCCTCGAAGGCGTGGCCGATGCGGTGCTCTTCCGTGATGCCGTTGAACGCGGTGGCCAGCACGATGACGAGCAGGCCGACGACGCCCGGCTCCGCGAGATGCAGGCCGAGGGCGAAGACCAGCACGAGCGCCACGAGCGCCTGCACGGCGATCGCCAGTCGCTCGCCGTGCGTGCGCTGCCGGCTCATCTCCTCGTCGTACTGTTCGAGCACTTCGCGAACCTTGGGCCCCAGCGGCGTGCCGTAGCCGAACAGCTTGAACTTCTCGAGCAGAATGCAGGTGATCAGCCCGACCACGAGCACGGGCATCGAGATGTGCGCCATCTTGGTGAAGAATTCCATGAACTCCCAGCCCATGACCTTGGCGATCAACAGGTTTTGTGGCTCACCGACAAGCGTCGTCACGCCACCCAGCGCCGTGCCAACCGCGCCGTGCATCATGAGGCTTCTCAGGAATGCGCGGAACTGGTCGAGGTCTTCACGGTGCAGCTCGACGATCTCGTCGTCGGTGGTCGCATCGTGTGAATGATCGAATTGCTTGCCCGACGCCACCTTGTGGTAGACGCCGTAGAACCCCACCGCGACCGTAATAATGACTGCCGTCACGGTCAGGGCGTCGAGAAACGCCGAGAGAAATGCCGCCGTGAACGAAAACATCAGCGACAGCAGCATCTTCGATTTCACGCCCAGCAGGATCTTCGTGAATGTAAACAGCAGGAACTCGCGCAGGAAGTAGATGCCCGCCACCATGAACATCAGCAGCATGATGACGGGGAAATTGACCTCGGCCTCGTGGAACACCATCTCGGGCGTCGCAAGGCCGAGGACGATGGCCTCGACCGCCAGCAGCCCGCCCGGCTGCAGCGGGTAGCACTTCAGCGCCATCGCCAGCGTGAAGATGAACTGGATGACCAGCACCCAGCCCGCCAGGAACGGGTCGATCATCACGATGAACGGATTCGCGATCAGGAACCCCAGAATTGTGAGCTTGTACCAGTTCGGCGAATTGCCGAGAAAATTCTCGCGGAAGGCATCCGCAAACGAATGGGCCATGGTTATTCCTGTTGTAGTGGCCGGGTGATTCTAGACGTTTCCGGCCTTATTTTGCAGCCTGACGGGGCCCGTCCAGGCGATCCCAGACGCATTCCCCCGCTCCCCTCAGCTTCTCGAGCATCGCTTCGTGCGCGGCCTTCTCGGACTCCGAGGCCCGTACCACCACGAGATCGAGATCCGGCCGGCTGGCGCGGATCGCGATGCCCCCCTCTCTTTCGTCGCCGTTTGCCTCGGACTCGTCGAGGAACAAGGCCGTCTGCCCGCCGGTCATCGCGAGATACACGCGGGCCAGCAGGTCCGCGTCGATCAGCGCGCCGTGCAGGTCGCGATTCGAGGCGTCCACCTCGTAGCGCTTGCACAGCGCATCGAGGCTGTTGCGCTGGCCCGGATGCAGCTCGCGGGCGAGCGACAGCGTGTCGAGCACCCGCGCGTGGTCCGCGATCGACGGCTGCGGGTGCTTCATCAGCCCGAGTTCGTACTCGAGGAATCCCACGTCGAACTCGGCATTGTGAATCACGAGCTCGGCGTCCCGGATAAACTCCAGCAACTCCTCGGCGACTTCCTGGAACCGCGGCGCCGTCTCCAGGTCGGCCCGGCTGATGCCGTGCACCCGCTCCGCGCCCTCGTCGATATCGCGCTCGGGGTTCAGGAAGCGGTGAAACTCGCGGCCGGTCTGGCGCCGGTTGACGAGCTCGATGGCACCGATCTCGATGATGCGGTGGCCCTGCGCGGTCGAAAGACCGGTGGTTTCGGTGTCGAGGACGATTTGTCGCATAGCTGAATTAGACCATGAATTGTCGTTGTCGCTGTAGGAGCGGGCTTCGGCCCGCGAATGTTCGCGCTTCGAGAAGCGCTCCTACAGTTCGTCGATGCCGCGGTTTGCCAGTGCATCCGCTTCTTCGTTGCCCGGCGTGCCGTTGTGGCCTTTCACCCAGCGCCACTCGATATCGTGACGCGCGATCGCCTCGTCGAGGGCGACCCACAGGTCCTTGTTCTTCACGGGTTTTTTTGCCGCCGTCTTCCAGCCGCGTCGCTTCCAGTTCGCCATCCACTCGGTAATGCCGTGCATCACGTACTTCGAGTCCGTGTGCAGCACGACCTTCCGGCCGCCCTTGAGCGCGTTCAGCGCTTCGATGGCGGCCGTCAGCTCCATGCGGTTGTTGGTCGTTTCGGGGTCACCGCCGTGCAGGGTCTTGCGATGATTGCCTGCTATCAGCACCGCGCCCCAGCCGCCGGGCCCGGGATTCCCCCTGCAGGCGCCGTCGGTGTATATCTCAACTTCTCGGGTCAAAGCGGGTTCTTCTGGTCAAAGCGGATTCGTGACACTCGCGTGGAAGGTTCGGCCAGCCCGGTGACGACTTTCGGTTTTGTGCGCCACACCGGACGCACCGGCGTCAGCGGGCTGATGCGTTTCTGCGCGGAGAGCATATAGCACGCGGAGAGTTCGGGCCACCAGCGGCGACCGCGCCGCTCCCATTGCGGCGACGGCTTGCCCTTGAGGCCCGGCAGCGGCCAGCGGAAGAAATACCCGGTCATGCCGTGGATACGCATGTCCAGGAGCTTCAGCCAGTCCCTGAGACGCCGTTCCGATACGAGGTGCAGCTCGCCCGGCGGCAGGCCGGCGCCCGGCACGAGGCGTCTCAGGCCCCACAGGCCGCCCGGGCGGAACCCCAGCACGACCAGCTGGCCGTCCGAGCGCAGCACGCGGTGGACTTCGCGCAGGATCGCATGCGGCCGGTCGCTGTAGTCCAGCGTGTGCGGCAGGATGACGACGTCGATCGAATCGTCCTGCACCGGGAGGCGGTGCAGCTGGCCGACGGCGGATACGCCCTCGGTGCGCGGAAATTCGGTGATCAGCGTGCACCGCTGGGTCCGCGCCAGGCGCACGAACACCTTCGGATCGCCCCAGTAGCCGAGCTGCAGGCACTGCTCGCCGAAAATACCGTCGAACGCCTCCTCCACGACGCGCGCTTCCTGCCGCAGCAGCGAGTCGCCGAGCGGCGTATGCAGCCAGCTCTGCAGGCTTTCGAAGTCCTGCAGCTGCTTGTTCGCGGAATTACCCATTGGCCCCTCGTCGAAACTCCTGTTTGTGATCCCTGCACCTTGCAGATCCGGTTTCCGTCGGTAGGATACGCGGATGCTCAAACGACATAACGCCGCTCGCCGGCAATTATTGCAAAGAATCAAGGCTGTGGCCGCCCTCGGCGTCACTCTTTTGCCGTTCGCCGCCGGCAGCGCCGCGGCCGAGCCGTTCGCCGGCGACGGCCTGCCGCCCGGCATGGCGCCGAACGAGCCGTCGCTGACGCTGATTTCGCCGCTCGAGGGCCTGTCACTCGAAACCTACGGCCCGGCCGAGCCGTACGACCTGCTGACGAAACTGCGCTTCGGGTTTGCGCTCGACTACGAGGACAACCGGCGCATTGCGGCCGAGCGCAACTGGTTCGTGCGCCATCCCGACTACCTCGAGCGCGTCTTCACGCGCGCCCGGCGCTACCTGCCCTACATCACGGCCGAACTCGAGCGCCGCGGCCTGCCGCTGGAACTCGCGCTGCTGCCCATCGTCGAAAGCGCCTACGATCCGTTCGCTTACTCGCACGGCCGCGCAGCCGGCCTGTGGCAGATGATCCCCGGCACGGCGCGGCGCTTCGGCGTCCGGCAGAACTGGTGGTACGACGGCCGCCGCGACGTCGTCGACTCGACCCGCGCCGCGCTCGACTACCTGGAATACCTCTACGAACTCAACGACGGCGACTGGCTCAACGCGATCGCCTCGTACAACTCCGGCGAGGGCAACGTGCTCCGTTCGGTCAAGCGCAACCGCAAGGCCGGCAAGCCCGGGGACTTCTGGAACCTGAAGCTGCCGCGCGAGACGAGCATGTACGTGCCGAAGCTGCTCGCGCTCGTCGACATCGTCGCGAACCCGGACGCCTATAACCTGACGCTGCCGGCCGTTGTCGATGCGCCGCAGTTCGTCGTCGCCGATATCGGTTCGCAACTCGACCTGGCGCTGGCAGCCGAACTGGCGGGCGTCGACGTCGACACCGTTTATGCCTACAACCCCGGCTATAACCGCTGGTCCACGGACCCGGCCGGGCCGCACCGGCTCGTGTTGCCCGTCGAGGCCGCCGATACGTTCACTGCCGCGCTCGCCGATGTGCCCGAGGACGACCGCGTGCGCTGGAAACGCCACAAAGTGAAAAGCGGCGAGGCGATCTCGACGATCGCGCAGAAGTACAACACGACGGTTGCGCAGATTCGCGAGGCCAACAACCTGCGCGGCAACACTATCCGCGCCGGCCATTACCTGCTGATCCCGGTCGCGACGCAGCCCCTGTCCACCTACAGCCAGAGCGCCGACGCGCGGCTCGCCAAGACCCAGAGCCGCAAGCGTGCCGGCAGCAAGGTCGAGCACGTCGTGGCGAAGGGCGAGAGCTTCTGGACGATAAGCCGCCGCTACGAGGTCACGCATCGCCAGCTGGCCGCATGGAACGGCATGGCGCCGGGCGATCCGCTGCCGGTCGGCCGCAAGCTGGTCGTCTGGACGGACGCGGCCAACGCATCGCCGCAGGTATCGCCGGCGACGACGCTCGGCAACACCACGCGCAAACTGCGCTACACGGTCCGCAATGGCGACTCGTTGTACCTCATCGCGAATCGCTTCCGCGTGTCGATCAACGACATCGCACGCTGGAACAACATCGACAAGAACAAGATACTGCGGCCCGGGCAGAAGCTGACGATGTACGTCGACGTCACGCGGCAGTCGAGCTGACCGGCCCCTGCAGGAGCGGGCCCCGGCCCGCGACCGTTCGCGCTTCGAGAAGCGCTCCTACAATCACGTCGGCACGGGTTACTATTGCAAACAACAAATCGATCCAGGGGAAACAACATGGGATTCATGGCCGGCAAACGGGCACTCATCGTCGGTGTCGCGAGCGATCGTTCCATTGCAACCGGAATCGCCGAGGCATTCGCGCGCGAAGGCGCCGAACTCGCATTCACGTACCAGAATGACAAGCTCAAGGGCCGTGTCGAAAAGCTCGCCGCGCGGCTCGACCAGGACACCAGCCTGCTGTTCCCCTGCGACGTGTCCTCGGACGAGGAGATCGACGCGGTGTTCGCGAACCTCGGCAAGTCCTGGGACGGCCTCGACATTCTCGTGCACTCGGTCGGCTTCGCGCCGCGCGAGCAGCTCGAGGGCGGCTTCACCGAGTCCATCACCCGCGAGGGCTTTGCGATCTCGCACGACATCTCCTCCTACAGCCTCGCCGCACTGGCGAAGGCCGCCCTGCCGATGATGGAGGGCCGCGACGGCGCCATCCTGACGCTCACTTACAACGCCGCCACCCAGGTCGTGCCGAACTACAACGTCATGGGCCTCGCCAAGGCGAGCCTCGAGTCCTGCATGCGCTTTCTCGCGGCCGATCTCGGCCCGAAAGGCATCCGCGTCAACGCGATCTCCGCCGGCGCCGTGAAGACCCTCGCGGCGGCCGGCATCGGCGGCTTCCGCAAGATGCTGGGCTACGCCGAGCAAGCCTCGCCGCTGCGGCGCACGGTCACGATCGAAGAGATCGGCAACACGGCGGCGTTCCTGTGCTCGGACCTCGCAAGCGGCATCACCGGCGAGACCACTTTTGTTGACGCCGGCGCCAATATCATGGGGATGGTGTTCGACGAGGACTAGTTGCGTCCGTCGGTCCCCGGATTAAGCGCCACTTTCGTCTCCTCGCCCGAGAGCCGCGCGACGATCGTCGCGCAGGAGCAGTCGCCCCAGATATTGATGCTCGTGCGGGCCATGTCGAGCAGCCGGTCGAACACCATGAGCACGCCGATCGCCTCGATGGGCAGGCCGACGGCCGCGAGAATAATCGCAATCGCGACCAGCGACGCCGAGGGGACGCCCGCGACGCCAATGGACGTCAGGAGGGCGATAACCACGATCGAGAACTGCACGCCGAACGTGAGGTCGAGGCCGTAGGCCTGCGCGATGAACATGGCGGCTGCACACTCGTACAATGCCGTGCCGTTCATGTTGACGGTGGCGCCCAGGGGCAGCACGAAACTCGATATCTTGTTCGACACGCCGACATTGTCTTCGACGGCATCCATCGTCACGGGCAACGTTGCCGATGACGACGCGGTCGAAAATGCCGTCAGCATGGGCTGCGCACAGGCTTTGAGCGTGCTGTAGGGCTTCACGCGCCCGACGAAGCGCAGCAGCAGCGGCAGCGTAACGAATGCGTGCACGGCGAGCGCGAACAACACGACGACCGCGAACGTGGCCAGCGGCCCCGCCGCCTTGTAACCGGTCTCGGAGATCACTGCAGCCACGAGCCCGAACACGCCGATCGGGGCAAATTTCATGATCCACTCGGTCATCTTCATCATGACGTTGAAGACGCCGTCCCAGAACCGGTACAGCGGCTCGGCGAACTCGTTGTCGAGATGCGTCATGAAATAACCGAACAGGATGGCGAAGAAGATCAGCCCGAGCATCTGGCCTTCGACGGCCGCTTTGAATACGTTTTCGGGGACCATGCGCAGGAAGACATTGGCGACGTCGCCGATGCCGCGGCCCTCGACTTTCGCCGCGATTTCATCGACCGGGGCGTCGAGCGCCAGCAGGTCCCTGGCCGGCTCACCGTCGACATAACCGGGACCGACCGCATTGATCAGTCTCAGCCCCACGAGGATCGCGGCAAGCGTCGTTCCCGCGTAGAACAGCAGCGTCCTGCCGCCCAGGGCGCCCAGGTTGCCGCCCGAGCCGATGCCAGCAACGCCGACAATGATCGACGACGTGATCAGCGGCACGATGATCATTTTCAGGGCATTGAGGAAGATCGTGCCGATGTAGTCGAAGATGGCGACGTAACGGACGCCGAACAGCGTCGGCTCGACGCCCGTGGCGTCGTAGCTGTTGAAGACG
>DATHRM010000059.1:0-3387 GCA_035465295.1 Woeseiaceae bacterium
TGCCGGTGGCCACGAGCCGTGTCAGCGCGAGATCCGACTCGAATCTCAGCGTGAATCCGCGACGCTCCGGGTTCCGGGGCACATCCTGGTTCAGCTCGGCGTTACGCGCCGCCGCGTCTTGTTGCGGCACAGCGCTCGAGGTCCTGGACGGTCGTGTGAGCCGCTCGGCCTGTTCGGGCTTGCGTAGCGCTTTGACCGGAGTCTCGACGGGGGACGTCATTAAGGGCTCGCTATCGGCGACCGTGATGGGTGGCGGTGCTGCCGGTGCAGGCGACTGCGTTGGCGCTTCGGGGACCAGCGGGATGCTTTGTACAAGCGCAAATATGGCAACCAGGCACAGCGCGAGGATTGCCATGAACCGCATGATGTCGGTCTGCAGGTCGGCAGCACCGCCGGCGTCCGTGTCGCCCCGGTGCATGGGATAGAAGAGGGGAGAACGAGTCACTCGGCCGCCTCCGTCGCGGTTGCGGGTGAACCGCGATCGCCCAGGTGCCGCTCGATCCGCTGCAGGCTCGCGCGCATTTCAGAGGTGTCGGCGCGCGCCGCGCGATCGTAACGCTGCTGCAGGCGGGAACCGAGCGTGACGGTCTTGTAGACGCGCATGAGATAACCGCCGATGCCGCCGAAGATGGTCGTCGACAATGCAAGCAGGATACCGCCGTCGATCATGCGCTCGAGCATCGCGAATGCGCCGTCCTGGAGGGCGACGTCCCTGTCACCCAATGCGAAAATGAGCGCGCTGCGCATACCGATTGCGGTCCAGATGACGCCGGTGCCGAAGAACAGGGTGGTCCAGATTTCGGTCAGCTGATCGAGCTGAACGACCTTGTCTACCGGTTTGTCGTCATCCAGGCTGCGGCGCAGGCGGCCGAGGGTGATGAAAAAAGCGAGCAGCAGCCCGGCAAACACCGGGATCGAGGAGCCGAGGTTCGTGTAAGCCCACTGCAGCCAGTCGCCCGGCGCGCTGATGGCGGTGTCATGGAGACGGATTACCCCGAGGCGCGCGAGCGTGTACAGGAGCGCCGCGCCGCCAAGCAGCGTTCCGAAGGCGCCGGCGAACAGTCCTTGCAGAAACAGCCGTTGCGTCATCGCCGCGTCTCGTCATCGGCCAGCCGCGCAGGCGGTGCAGGTTGCCTCGAGCACGAGTTCGACTTCCTGGTAGAGGCGGTCGGCGCGGTAGTAGCCTTCGGGATCCTGGCTGACCTTGAGCAGGCCGCGTTCCTTGTCCGAGAGCTCACGTTCCATGTCGATCAATACGCGCTGCTTGTTCGGGCAGGTGTGCGAGCAGTTGTTGTAGTCGCCCTTCATGGACATGAACTTCACGTTGAAGAAGCGGTTGTAATATTCCTGCGCCTGACGCGTGCTCAGCAGGCCCTGGTCGCCCGACCAGACGAGGAACTCACTGAAGATGCGCTTGTTTTCGGGTTTCGGGTCCCCTTCGGCGATCGTGAGCAGGTCGTCGTAGTAACGGTCGAAGTGCGCTTCGCAGCCCGTGTTCAGGGAGGTCTTCACGAAGCCGATCGCGCTGTCCAGGTTGCGTGTCTGCGGGGACGGGCAACCGGGTTCCGTCGACGCGCACGCGACCAGCGTGACGAGACCGGCCAGTACGCCGAGGTTTCTCAGCAGGGAAAGGGTTTTTTGCGTGTTCATGGTGTCGCTCCTGGGCGGGTTCGTCGGCGTGCTCACTGTTCAAGTGGGCTGCGGTAGGCTTGCTCGACGCTGGCGGGCGGAGGTCCTGCGACCAGCGCGTGCGGGTCCTCGTCACCGAACAGGATCGATTTGACGCCGCCGACGACTTCCATCATTTCCGGCGTGATGATGCCGAAGGACTGGTTGAGCTGTTCCATCAGCGTCGCGCGCGCAATTTCCTGGCGCGTGCGCTCGATGAGCACGCTCGTCTCTTCCATGTCGAGGTAAATGTCCGACGCCAGTACCGCAAGCGACTGGTCGCCCTGGCTGCCGGACGTGGCGACCAGCTGATAATACGTTCTGAAGCGTTCCGAGAGACGCATTCCCGAGCGGCCGCGAAGCGTCGGGGATGCTTGCACCTGGGCGCTCGTCGCGGTCTTGCCGACCAGCGTTTCCTGCAGTTGCCACGGCGTCATTTTCTTGCCGAGTTCGTTGCGCAGGCCGCGCTCCAGGCTGATGCGCGTGTTGTTGACGGTATGCTCCATGTCGGGCAGTCGCTCTTCCATGATCGTGAGCATGTCGAGGTAGGTGGCACCGATCTGGCGCGCAAGGCGCTGGCAACCGGGGTCGTTCTCCGCACCGTCGCACTTGCTCTCGACGTAAAGCTGCTGCTGCTGGTCGAGACGGCCGATGACTTCCTGCAGCCCCGTCTCCATGTCGCGGGCGACGTTACCGGTCTGTTTGAGGTCCTCGACCACCGTGGTCGGGAACAATCGAATGGTGGGGGTGTTTGCCAGCACCGACTGTGCGACTATCAGCAGCGCGCCGGCCAGTAACAGTCCCAGGGTCGCCTGGCGTCTCGCGGGATCGGCAGCGACAGCGAGCGGACGCTTGTTATTCATGTCTCGGTCCTCGTAGCGGAGTGTGCCTGTCGGCGCCGCGGCGGATCGCGGGCACCTGATGCACACGCTAACCGGGGGTCGATGAATACAAGCTGAACCGGGCTATTCGTAAATATCCCTATTGCTTATCGTAATGCGAATCATTATCATTTTGACCTGAATCAGCAAACCACTAATAAAATCCGCTGCTTACATAATCTTCCGGCGGATTTTGGGTGGGGCAGAAACCCGGGACAACGATTCCATGGACCGCAACGGCAGCACACTCGCATCACTCAGGAAAGGCCAGAAAGGCGTCATCGCGTCGGTAAACGCCGCAGACCCGCAGGTTCAGCGCCTCATGACGCTCGGTCTCGTCGAGGGTGCGGTCGTCGAGCTGGCCAGCGCCGCGCTCGGCGGCGACCCCATGGAGTTCCGGCTGTTCGGTCGCGGTATCTCGCTTCGCCAGGAGCAGGCCAGGCAGTTCGCCGTGTCTCCGGTAGCGGCGGGCGGTGACTAAAACCAAAGAAATCCGCGTACCCGCCAACCAGATACCCGTTAGCCGGCGCGCAGACGCCAGCATCGCGGTTGTTGGCAACCCCAATTCCGGCAAGAGCACCCTGTTCAATCGCCTGACGGGATTGCGGCAGCGTATCGGCAACTACCCGGGCGTCACGGTCGAACGGCATGTCGGCACGCTCAAGGTGGACGACAAGTCGCTGCAGCTGGTCGACCTCCCCGGTACCCACGCCCTGAGCGCGCATTCGCTCGAAGAACAGATCGCGGTCGACGTGATACTGGGGCACATGGACGGCACCCCCACGCCGGACGGCATACTCGCGGTCGTCGACGCCACCAACCTCTACCAGGGCCTGTA
>DATHRM010000060.1:0-3293 GCA_035465295.1 Woeseiaceae bacterium
GCGGTCCACCGCGACGAGCACGCGCGGCGCTCCGTTGCCGGGGTCCGGCACGTAGTACACGGCGAACAGCGCCAGCAGAGCCAGGACGGCCGCAGCCGGCGCGGTGCCGAGAATCCAGGTCAGCTTGCGCCGCATCCTCATAACTTACACTGGTTTCCTCAGCGGATCAGGCCGAGGACGAAGAAGCCGCTAGCGGCGATGCCGGCCGCAACCAGGGCGTAGGGCAACTGGGTTCGAACATGATCGATGTGGTCTGTGGCCGAGGCCATGGAGGCGAGTACGGTTGTGTCGCTGATCGGCGAGGCGTGGTCGCCGAATATTCCCCCTGACAGGGCCGCGGCAAGCATCAGTGGCACGGGCATGCCGAGCGTCAGTGCGATCGGCACGGCGATCGGGATCATGATGGCGAACGTGCCCCAGCTCGAGCCGACGGAAAACGCGATAAACGCGGAAACGAGGAACACGATCGGTGCCAGCAGCACGGGCGGGATGTTGCCGCTGACCAGGTTCGCCACGTAAACACCGGTGCCGAGTTCGACGGCGACATCGCCCAGCGCAAGCGCGAGCAACAGGATGATGGCGATGGGCAGCAGGTCGCCGGCGCCCCTCATGAATACCTGCATCAATTCGGCCACCGAGCTGTCGCCCTTGACCAGCGTCATCGCCCAGGCGACGGCAATCGCGAAACAGACGGACCACAGGACCGATACCGAGCCCGAGCCCTCGATGATGTTGCCGGCGCCCGTAATGTAAAGAGACACCGGCATCATGATCACCATCGCGAGTATGGGCAGCGCCATCAACCATGCCGTCGGAACGCTTTTCTCGTCATTGACCGCCTGCTCGGCGGAGACATCGACGAGCGGCACGGCGCCCGGCCACAGGACGTCGCCGCCACGGGTTCTCGCCTCGGCTTTTTTCATCGGGCCGATATCGATGTTCTTCCAGATGACGACGCCCGCGAGCAGGATCGCGGTGATCGCGTACAGGTTGAGCGGCACAGCCGCGATAAATGTTTGCAGGGGATTTTCGACGCCCGTCGATGCTACGAGGCTGATGATGAAGGCGCCCCACGCATTGAGCGGTATCATGACGCAGACGGGCGCCGACGTGGCGTCGATCAGGTACGCGAGCTTTTCTCTCGACACCTTGTAACGATCGAATAGCGGGCGGCCAACCGAGCCGGCGACCAGCAGCGTGATGCTCGACTCGACGAATATCACCAGCCCGGTCGCCCATGCGAGCACCTGGGCGCGAAACCCGTTGTGCACCCAGCGCCGCGTCTCGAGGTAGTGCACGAATCCTCTCACGCCGCCGGAATGTTCTATCGTGCCGATCAGGGGTCCGATCAACAACGTGAATACCAGTACCCGGGCATCCCCCGGATCCGCAAACACGTTGATCATGCCGTCGAGGCCCTTCGCCAGGCCGGCCAGCGGATTGAACTGGTTCAGCAGGGTATGCCCCATCCAGATACCGGCGGCCAGCGACGGGATCACCTGCTTGCTCCAGATCGCCAACACGATCGCGAGCACCGGCGGCAATACCGAATACCAGGCCGGGTCGTTCATCGATTGGTCGTCTTGTGAAGAGGCATGTGCAATGATTGTCGTTGTTATGCAGCGCGTCGTCGAGGAATAGCGAAATGGAGATTGCCGTACTGGGAGCAGGCGCGGGTGGAACGGCGATCGCCTTCGATTGTGCTGCACACGGCCACGCGGTGCGGCTGTTCGACTTCCCGCAGTTTGCGGACAACATCGCCACGGTAGCCGCTCAAAAGGGTATCCGGGCGGAGGGCGGCCTCGAGGGGTTCGCGGACGTTGCTTATGCGGGCCACGACATCGACGAGGCGCTCTGCGAGTCGGAACTCATCTACGTGGTCGGCCCCGCCTACAGCACCGAACCGTTTGGCGCGGCGGTCGCCGGCAAACTGCAGCCGGGACAGACGGTGGTCGTGACGCCGAGCTCCTGCGGAGGCGCGCTCGCGTTCAAGAAGGCGGCCGGTCTGCCGATCAGTGACGATACGGTGCGGGTGGCGGAAACCTCGACCCTGCATTATGCAGTTCGCCTGGCCGAGCCCGGCAGAATCCGCGTGTTCCTTAAGCTCAGGGCCGGCAACCTCCTGGCCGCGTTACCGGCCACGCAGACGGATGCGGTATTGAGGCTGATAGAAGATGTTTACCCCGGCATGGAACCGGCGATGAGCGTCATGCAGACGAGCCTGCAGAACGCCAACCCGATCATCCACCCTGCCGTGACGCTGACGAACGCGGCACGCATCGAGCAGACCGGCGGCGATTTCCTGTTCTACGAAGAGGGCGTCAGCGATGCGACCGGCAGGCTCATCGAAGCGCTGGACAACGAGCGGATCGCCATCGGCAGCAAGCTCGGTATTCGCGTCGTGCCGGATCCCGAACTCGCCATGCGCCAGGGATACATGCTCGCCGACAATTACGGCGATGCGTATCGCACGGCACCGGGCTTTCTCGGCATCGGTGCCCAGCCGAAGCTGGATCACCGTTACCTGAACGAAGACGTGGGCTACGGTCTCGTGTTCCTGTCGAAGCTCGGCCGCCAGGTCGGCGTCGAAACGCCGACGATCGACGCGGTAATACAGGTTACGTCGGTACTCATGGCGCGCGATTACCTGGACGAGGCGGTCCGCACGCCCGGGTCGCTGGGTATCGGGGATCTCTCGGCCGGAGAACTCGGCCGCCTGTAGCCCGCAAACTCCGCCCATGACGTTGCTCGAACCGGAAAAACGAAGCGAGCACTAATTGCCGTTTCGGGCAAACAGGAGTCGCCGCGCCAACAGGGAAACCGGCACGGCAATCAGGCATACCCACAACGGTGTCTCCAGCCACGCATCATGGCCATCGGTAATGAGCGCCTGGAAGGCGAGCAGGTAACCCAGCAGCAAGCCGGCCCTGACCCGCGATCCGTCGAGCCGTTCGGCGTAGACGTCCGAAACGGATGCCGGCTCGCCGCTGCGAGCGATCACCCAGAGGTTGGCGGCGGCCAGCGCAGCGGCTGCCGACCAGTCGAGCATCGTGAGCGGGGCCGGTGTGTACAGTTGCCCCGTTGCGTTCAGCCAGCCGAAGCCGGCAACGCAAACGAACGCGGCGAGGAAATGATGGCGCCGCGGCTTATAAAGCGTTGCGTCCAGCGAGAATGCCGCGGCCGCCAGTAGAAGGACGAGGTGTTGCTCCAGGCTGACCGCCGCCCAGGCGCTCAGGCCGACGACCGCCAGGGTATCCAGCGGCCGCGCCGGAAGCCCCGTGGAGCGGTTTACT
>DATHRM010000061.1:0-3986 GCA_035465295.1 Woeseiaceae bacterium
GCGCTTCTGCGGCAGCGGCTGCCGGTCGATGCCGTGAAAGTGCTTCAGGAGCGCATGGGTTGCCAGGCAGGAACACAGGATCGACGAGACATTCCGCGATGCCCATTCGACTACGTCGATGAGCGGTTCCCAGAAGGGCTCTTCCTCGAGCTTCGGGTTCGCGACGTTGGCGCCTGTGATGATCAGCGCGTCGAGGCCTTCCTGGCGGAGCGTATCGAAGTCGGTGTAATAGCGCTCGATATAGCCGAGCGTGTCCGCATCGCGCGCGAGCGACGGCAGCGAGAACGGGTAAACGAAGAACTGGGCAATGCGGTTGCAGCTGCCGACAAGTCGAATGAACTGGCGCTCCGTCGCCCGCAACGCGGCATCCGGCATCATATTGAGGAAGCCGATGTGCAGCTCGCGGATGTCCTGGTGCACGGCACGGTCCAGCGACAGGACTTCATGACCCTGGTCGCGCAATTGGCGAAAGGTCGGCAGACTGGAGTGGGCGACGAGTGGCATGGGACGGAGTGTAGCGTCTGGAAAGGACCTTTTGTAAAGACGATGCGATTTCCCGGAGAAACCAGCCTGATACTCGCCAGCACGCTGTGGCACCATTTGGACCAGACACTTGACGTCGGTACGCCGGGCGCTGCGGCTGCGATTTCAGAGCCCGTATAGTATGGGCAGCACGATCGAGAATCCGATCCACAGGAGCAGGATCAGCGGAATGCCGACCCTGAGGAAGTCCGCGAAGTGATACCCGCCCGTACTCAGGATCAACAGGTTTGTCTGGTAGCCGAAAGGGGTGGCAAAGCTCATGTTTGCGCCGAAAAGCACGGCGAGGACGAACGGCATCGGATCAACGCCCAGCTGCTGGGCTACCGCAATCGCGATCGGTGTACCGATGACGGCTGCCGCGTTATTGGACACGATGTTGGTCAACACGGCCATGATCAGGATGAACACGCTGAGAACCGCAGCCGTCGGCATTGTACCGGCAGCACTCACGAATCCGGCGGCCAGGTATTCGGCCATGCCCGTTGCCACGAGCGCCTTGCCCATCGCCAGGCTTGCCACGATCAGCATTATGATGGAGATGGGCAACGACCGTCCTACATCACGCCACGTCAGGCATCCAAGCGCGATCATCATGCCGACACCGATCAGCGCTGCAACGGCGATGGGCAGCACGCCGAGCGCTGCAGCCGTGATCACCAGGGTCAGGACCAGGAATGCCCGCTTTGCGCGGTGCGCGCGGGGGAATTCGGTTGTGCCATCGACGACAAGTATTCTCTTGTCGCTTTTTGCCGCATCGATCGCCGCAGGAGTTCCCTGAACAAGGACGACATCACCCGCGCGCAGGCGGAGCGCAGCGGGCTCTGTCGCTTCCCATTGACCAGGGGTTCGCGCACGGTGCAACGCCAGCGGCACAAGTCCGAATGATGCATCCAGTGAAACGTCTGCGAGCGTTCGCAAATGCAATGGCGAGCCGCGGGTGACGACAATCTCGGCAAGCTGTTGCTCGCTCTGACCACGCAGAGTCTCGGAGCCAGCCACGTCGCCCTCTCCAGCGACAACGTCGAGCGAGGCCCCGATCAGCGACTCGAAACGCTTCAAGTTCTCCGGTGTATCCTTGACACGCAAGCGGTCGCCAGGCTGCAGCGTCACCGACGGCAACTTGGCCAGCAGCAATGTTTCGCCACGCCCGATCTGTTCCACGCGCATTTCGCGATCCGTCTTTTCGAGCACTTCAGAGAGCGTCTTGCCAGCTGCAAATCCGCCATCTCGTACCGTAAGCTGAGCATAGAAGAGCCGTTGCCGGGTATCGGTCATCGGCATCGCGCGGTCCGGCAACAGCCTCGGCACGACGAGCCATACAAATGCGAGGCCGACACTTCCGACGAGCAACGCGGGAAGAGTGACGTCGAACATGGCGATATCCGCCACCCCGAGATCTCGCGTAATACCGACCACGAGGAGATTGGTCGAAGTACCAATGGTGGTCGACATGCCGCCCATGATCGTCGCGAGCCCCATGGGCAGCATGAATCCCGATGCCGGGAGCCTCGTGCGTATCGCTATGCCGACAAGAATCGGAATCATCAGCACCACGATCGGTGTGTCGTTGACGAAGGCACTCAGCACGAACACGGCAATCAGCATCAGTAGCAGTGCGGCTTTGGGCCGCTTCGTCCACTGCTTGCCGGCGAGCCGGGCAACAGGCTGAAGTGCGCCCGTCGTTTCGAGCGCTTTGCCGATGACGATGAGCGAGCAGATAGCGATCAACGCCTCGTTTCCGAAGCCGAGCAGAAACTCCGCGGGATCAAGCGGCTCACCGTCAACTTCATAGGGAAACAGGTGAAAGCCGGCGATCAATACGATGATGACGGCGAGACTGGATGACTCCAGGGGCAGCCTGTCGCGCGTAAAAAGATAGAGCGCCGTAACGATAAGAATAACGACGGCGATCCCGTGCGCATCCGGTGAAATCGTCTGCATGGCCGCTCCGCCGGTGCCGGCACCGCCCGAAGCATTCAACCCACCCGTTTCGAGCCGGCGCCAAGCCCCGATGTCCCACTGGCGGAATAAATAGTTACACACGCAGCGAACGCGGGCAAAGGATTCCGGTTTTTATCGTGCGGCCCCGGATTTTGAGCTGGCTGCTGTCCTTGCCACCGCCTGCATACTTGCAAGCGCCCGGGGCCGGACAGAGAATGATCCGCCTCACCTACGGAGGACTCATGCTCATATTTCTTTCCGCAGTTGCCGTCGTACTCGTCGTATCGTTCCTGTGTTCGGTCTTCGAATCCGTTTTGCTGTCGGTCACGCGGCCGCAGATCGAGGTCCTCGGCCGCCGCCACGAGCGCGCCGCACGGCTGCTTGCCGGTTTCAAGGAGAATATGGACGTGCCAATTGCGGCAATCCTGATCCTCAATACCGCGGCACACACGATCGGCGCGGCCGTTGCCGGAGCGAGTTATTCCAGCGTCTTCGACCCTGCCACGCTGTGGATATTCTCGATCGTCTTTACGCTCGCGGTCCTGCTGTTGACCGAAATCATCCCGAAGACGCTGGGTGTCAGCTATGCGACCGTGATCGCAGCGCCCGTCGCGCATGGTATCCAATTATTGACGGTCATCCTGCGGCCGCTGGTCGTCGTGAGCGAAGTAATCTCCCGCTCGCTGCGCCGCGGCACCGTCGTGCCCGTAACGTCGTCCGAGGAGATACGTTTGCTCGCATGGCTGGGCCACCTGCGCGGCGCGGTGGGCCCCAGGACAGCCGGCATGATCGTCGGCGCAACGCAGCTGCGACACCTGCATGCGGACGACATCATGCTGCCGCGGGAAGATGTGCGCTTCCTCTGCGCCGACATGAACCGCGACCAGGCCATGGCCTACGTGCGCGAATCCGGCCACAGCCGGTTTCCGTTCTCGCCGAGCGGGGATTTCGATGACGTTTCCGGAGTCGTGCTCGCGAAGGACCTCCTGTACTGGCTGCTGAAAAATGACGGCCCGGAAATCGACTGGAACGCATTGCTGCAGGAGTCTCTCGTGGTTCCGAACAGCGTTCCACTGCCCCAGCTTCTCAAGACCTTCCAGGATACCCAGCGGCACCTTGCCGTCGTGGTCGACGAGTACGGCAGCGTTGAAGGTATCGTCACGCTTGAAGACGTGCTCGAGGAGATCGTCGGCGACATTCGCGACGAGAGTGATGTACTGGTCGAAGAATTCCTGGACAGGCCGGACGGCACGCTGGTAGTAAGGGGCAACGTCGACATGCGCAGATTGTGTACACGGCTGGGTATCGCCTGGGATCCGGAGCTGGAAGTCTCGACGGTCAGCGGCCTCGTAACCGAAATCCTCGAGCGCATCCCCGTCGCGGGCGACGCGGTCGAGTGGAACGACTATCGCATCGAGGTACTCAAGGCCGACCGGCGGCGCGCACGTCTGCTGTCGATCCGCCGCAAGGAGAGCGGGTGACGGGGTCGGACCCGTGGATGT
>DATHRM010000062.1:0-3293 GCA_035465295.1 Woeseiaceae bacterium
GCCCTCGAGCATCTTGCGGCCGACCTTGCTGCGGTTGGTCGCGTTGACTACCTGCGCGATGACAGGGATCCCCGCGAACCTGCCGACGGCATCGGTCGCCGCAAGCACCTTGTCGCGCATCGAGGCGCCCTGCTTGCGGAAACGCGCCGCCTTGGCGCGCAGCATCAGGTGCGGAAAGTCGACGTTCCATTCGTGCGGCGGCACGTACGGACACTTGGTCATGAAGCACATGTCGCAGAGGTAGCAGTTGTCCACGACGTCCCAGTAGACGGACTTCGGCACGGCGTCGAGTTCCATGCTCTCGGATTCGTCGATCGCGTCGAACAGCGTGGGGAAGGAATGGCACAGGCTGAAACAGCGGCGGCACCCGTGGCAGATGTCGAACACCCGTTCGAGTTCCTCGAACAGGGACTTCTCGTCGTAAAATTGCCCGGACTGCCAGTCAATCGGATGGCGCGTGGGGGCCTCGAGACTGCCCTCGCGACGAACTTCGGAGTTGGACATGGCGAAAAAAGCCGGGCTTTACGCCCGGCTTTCCTTGTGAAGGTTAGTCGTCGAGCGTATCCAGAGCCTTCTGGAAGCGATTCGCGTGCGAACGCTCCGCCTTGGCGAGGGTCTCGAACCAGTCGCCGATCTCGTCGAATTCTTCTTCGCGCGCAGCCTTCGCCATGCCGGGATACATGTCCGTGTATTCGTGGGTCTCGCCGGCGATCGCGGAGGCGAGATTCTCGGCGGTCGAACCGATCGGCATGTCGGTGGCGGGATCGCCAACCTCTTCCAGATACTCGAGATGGCCGTGCGCATGACCCGTCTCACCTTCGGCGGTGGAACGGAATACGGCGGCTACGTCGTTGTAGCCCTCGACATCGGCCTTTGCGGCAAAGTAGAGATAGCGGCGGTTGGCCTGAGACTCGCCCGCAAATGCGTCTTTGAGATTCTGTTCGGTCTTGCTGCCTTTGAGTGACATGGTTTCCCCTCTCAATTGAGATCGATTTTCAATTAGACTGAGTCTAAGGATAGTCTACTCTATGCCCGGGCCGCTGCATTGTCAACGTCGTGCACGCGCGGCTCTGCGCTCGCCGCGGGCATTGACGATGCCGCAGACGGGGGGTAGCGTAGCGACCGCTGATCACCCACGGAATGCGTCATGAGCACGAAGAAGACAATCGACCTCGAGAAAGCCCTCGGCGACCTCGAAACGCTGGTCGAGGAACTCGAATCCGGCGACCTGCCGCTCGAGAAGGCGATGCAGAAATTCGAGGACGGCATCAAGCTCACGCGCAGCTGCCAGTCGGCACTGAAGGACGCCGAACAGAAGGTCGAAGTTCTCCTGAAAAGCGCCGGCGGCAAGGAAGCGCTAGAGGATTTCGATGTCAGTGACGACGACGACTGACGCCGGGTTACCGGACTATTCCGCGGGCATCAATTCCATCAGCGCGACGACGGTCGACTCCACCCCGGCACGCACCGACGGTTCGGGCGATATCCTGAACAGCGGCGAGTGATGGCTCGGCACCGGCGGACCGCCGGCCGCTTCCGCATCGAAAGCTTCCTGCGGCGTACCGCCGATTTGCCAGTACACGGCGGGAATCGTCGGGTCGATCGTGAAGAACGGAAAGTCCTCCGCTCCCATGCCCCTGGTCGGGTTCGATATGACCGTCTCGGCACCAATCGATTCCTTCCAGGCACTCGTGATGCGTTCCGTCAGCTCCGGCGTGTTCACGGTGGGCGGCACCGCCTCGCGCTCGGCGACGATGACCTCCGGCAGCTTGTCTTCGGGCAGGCCCGCGACACGGCCCATGTTCTCGGCAATCCGCTTTATGCCGTTGAGCAGGATTTCGCGGGTTTCCGGGCTCGTGTTGCGGACGGTCAACTGAAGGTGCGCCCGGTCCGAAATGATGTTGTGCTTGGTACCGGCGTGAAACGATCCCACGGTCACCACGCCCGGCCACCGGGGCGGCAGTTCACGCGCAACCAGCGTCTGCAGTGCCAGCACGATCTGGCTGCCGAGCACGATCGGATCCTTGCCGGCATAGGGATGCGCGCCGTGTGCGCCGACGCCGTGGATGATGATGTCGACGGAATCGGCACCCGCGAACGGACTCGGAGTGATATTGACCTTGCCGGCCACGTCCAGTGAATTGACGTGAAACGCGAGCGCGTAGTCCGGCTTGCCGAAGCGCTCCCAGATATCGTCCTCGCGCATCATCCTGGCACCCAGTCCGCGCTCCTCCGCCGGCTGCACGACGAGCATCAGCGTACCGCTCCAGTCGTCCCTGCGTGCCGCCATCTGCCGGGCCGTACCCACGAGGCTCGTAATGTGCACGTCATGACCGCAGGCGTGCATGGTGAAGACCTCGTTACCGGTGATCGGATCGATCTGCGTCTTGCGCGAGGCATTCTCGAGGCCCGACTTTTCCTCGACCGGCAAGCCGTCCATGTCGGCACGCATCATGACCAGCGGCCCTTCGCCGTTTTCCATCATCGCCACGACACCGGTGCCCCCGACGTCCTCGGTCACGTCGAAACCGGCGGCACGCAGCTCCCGCGCCATACGCGCGGCCGTCTCGTGCTCGATCAGCGACAGCTCGGGATTACGGTGAAAATGGTCGAACAGCGGCCAGAGATAATCGTCGTAGTCTTTCTTGACGGCGTCGCTGAGTTCGTCCGCACTAACAGAAAACGAAAAAAACACGATCGCCGCGACAGCGGCAACAAGTCGGAACATCGGAACCCCCTGCAGGATAGTCTTGAAACACTCGCGCTCTATCTTACCTTAGCCTATGCGCGGCGTATTCCTGATGCAGGTTTTTGGCTGATGCGCATCGGAAACAGGCGCCCAGGGTATTTCTCTCCCTCATGGCTCCCTTCGGTCCGCTTTACTTCGGTCGAAAAACACCCTGGGCGCCTGTTCCCGGACGCCCGGTACGCACCGTTTTTTCGGTAAATCGGGGTCCAAGAGAAATCAGACTTAAAGAACCGCGCCTATGGAGGGTGGACGGCCGGGTGTTCCTCGACCGAAGTAAAGCGCAGCCGCGCGCAGCGCGGCGAGCCATGAGCGAGAGGAATACCCGGCCGGCCAGCCGGCCGAACACCTCAGGTATTGGCGCCGCCGCTACCCTGCAGGCGGGTGATGAGCGAGCGCAGGAAGACCTTGTTGAAACGCAGCTGGCAGGCCGAACTCACCTGCTCCATCAGCGTGGAGCTGACACGCAGGATGGTGACCGGACCTTCGGCGCGGATGGACGCCTGGCGCTTGGCGCCGCGCACGTAACTCGTCTCGCCGAAACAAT
>DATHRM010000063.1:0-4740 GCA_035465295.1 Woeseiaceae bacterium
TGTTGCGGTTCGTTCATGACAGGTTCTCGACAACCTGGCGCTCCAGCTCGAGCGTCGCGCCATTGAAAAAGAAAAACGCAATCGTCAGAAATGCCGTGATCGCCAGCGCCAGCACGGCCGGCCAGGGCGCTTCACCGTGGGACCGGGCCGGCGCCTCCTCCTCGCGCATGAACCACGCCATGTAGATGATCGGCAGGAAGTAGGCCGCATTGAGAACGGTACTCAGGATGATCGTCGCCAACGCGACGTAATTGTCGTCCTGGAAGGCGCCGGCGAGGATGTACCACTTCGACACGAAACCGCCGGTCGGCGGGACGCCGATCATGCTCAAAGCGCCGATCGTGAACGCGGTCATCGTAACCGGCATGCGCCGGCCGATGCCCTTGAGCTGGCCGATCTCGGTCTTTTTCGCGGCCACGTAGATTGCACCGGCTGCGAAGAACAGCGTGATCTTGCCGAACGCGTGCGCAACCATGTGGATAGCCGCGCCGATCTCGGCAAGCGGTTTGAGAATGGCGGCGGCCATGACGACGTAAGACAGCTGCGCAATCGTCGAATAGGCGAGGAGACGCTTGAGGTTTTGCTGCCGGAGCGCGACCACGCTCGCGGCGATGATCGTAAATGCGGCCGCGTACAACAGCCAGCCGCTGCTCGGTGCCGCAAACAGGAAATCGATGCCGAAGATGTACACGATGACCTTGGTGATCGTAAACACGCCGGCTTTGACGACCGCTACCGCGTGCAGCAGCGCGCTCACCGGCGTCGGCGCAACCATGGCGGCGGGAAGCCACCGATGCACCGGCATGACCGCGGCTTTACCGATGCCGAACACGAACAGGCCGAGCAGCAAACCGATGGCGGGGCCCTCGACATACCCGGCGAGAATGCCGCCCGGCACGAAATCGCCGCTGCCCGCCACGGTATAGGTCCAGATTATGGCGGGCAGGAACAGCCCGATCGACGTGGTCAGCAGGATGCCGAGGTAGACGCGCGCCGAGCGCACGGTATTCGCATCGCCCTTGTGCGACACGAGCGGATAGGTCGAGAGCGTCAGCATCTCGTAAAACAGGAACAGGGTTACCAGGTTGCCCGCGAAAGCGACCCCCATGGTCGCCGCCAGCGACACGGCGAACATCACGTAAAAGCGCGTCTGGTGCTTCTCATTGTTGCCGCGCATATAGCCGATGGAATACAGCGAGTTGACGATCCACAACCCGGAGGCCAGGGCGGCGAACAGCATGCCGAGGGGTTCCACCCGGAAGGCGATTTCCACGCCGGGCAGCAATTCCGTAACCGTCACGCCCGGCCGGTCTCCCGCCATGACCGCCGGCAGCAGGCTCCAGACCGTTATCGCCAGCGCGCCCGCAGTAATGAGCGTTACCGTCTCGCGGAGGTTCGCATTGACCCTGCCCGCCGCTGCAATGCCCGCCGCGCCCGCGAGCGGCAGGAGCAGTGCAAGCAGGATCGTGGACTGCGCGCTCACGGCAGGTGATCCAGGAGCTCCGTCGCGGCATCGCCGGACAGGGACAGGGGCAGCTCGGGCACGAGGCCGAAGTACAGGTTGGCTATGGCAACCAGCCAGGTCACGGCGACGAGGGCCGGTGAAACGCGCCCCCCCGATGAGGCTTGATCCGCGGGGTCCGCAAAACAGGCGGCTTCGACGATGCGCCAGATGTAGACGACGGCCATCAGCGAGCTGACGAGGATGATGGCGACGAGCGGCAGGCCGGAGGCGCCAAATTCCATCGCGGCACTGATGAGGTACCACTTGCTGACGAACCCGGCCGTTCCGGGTATTCCGATCAGGCTGAGGCCGGCGACGACGAATGCGCCGAATGTCCACGGCATGCGGCGCGCAATTCCGCGCAGGTCATCGAGGCGCAGGCCCGCCGTGACCGCTGCAAAGGACGCCACGGCCAGGAACAGGGTGCCCTTCGCCAGCGCGTGATTGAATAGGTGCACGATGCCTGCCGTGAGCCCCGTAACGGTGACGAGGCTTGCGCCGAGCATGATGTAGCCGATCTGGGCCACCGAGGAAAACGCCAGCAAACGCTTGACGTTGCTTTCGAACATCGCGACGGCCGAACCGACGAGGATGCCGAGAATGGCCAGGGGCATCAGGTACGCCGCGAACTGGAAGGCGTGGCCCGCCAGGTTTTCCTGGAAGACGAAAAAGTCGAAGCGCAGCAGGACGTACAGCGAGACTTTCGTGGAACACGCCGCGAGAAAGACGGTTACCATGTGCGGCGCGTAGGTGTAGGCGTTGGGTAACCATACGTGTAGCGGAAAGATCGCCGCCTTGAGCGCAAGCCCGACGGTAATGAAGCCGGCGGCGGCAAGGATCGGCCGCTGGTCGGCAACCTCTTGAATGCGAACCTCCATGTCGGCCAGGTTCAATGTGCCGGTCATCATGTAGATGAGCCCGACGCCGATGAGGTAGAACGTCGCACCGATCGTGCCCATGATCAGGTACTTGAACACCGAGGGCAGCGCACGCCGGTCGGGGCCGCCCGCAATCAGCACGTAACTCGCAAGCGACGAGATCTCCATGAAAACGAATATATTGAACGCGTCGGCGGCGACCACGATGCCCGAAAGCCCGGCGAGCGCCAGCAGCCAGGCTGCATAAAAATAAGGCTGGCGGCCCGTTTCGATTTGCGTTTCCAGGCTGTCGCGTCCGCTGACGAGCGCCGTAACCGAAGCGCCGGTGACGACGAGCAGCAACAGGGCGCTGAGGGCGTCGACCCGAAGCTCGATGCCGTACGGCGCCGGCCAGGAGCCCATCAGGTAAGTGACCGGTCCGCCATTCAGGACGCCCAGCACGAGCTGGATAGCGATGGCAAAAGCGAGCACGCTTGCAGCCGCGCACGCCGCCCAGGCGAGCCCGCGGGGGCGCAGCAGAATGACGAGTGGCGCCACGAGCATCGGCACGATCACCTGCAGTGCCGGGAGATGCTGAGCCAGCCCGTTCACCGCTTGTCGGTCTCCTGGATCTCGTGCTCTTCGATCGAACCGTATTCCTCTTTGATTCGCACGACGATCCCGAGCCCGAGGGCCGTCGTTGAAATGCCGACGACGATCGCCGTGAGGATCAGAACCTGCGGCAGCGGATTCGAAAACACGGTGGCGCCGTCGCCGGAGAAGATCGGGGCAGTACCGCCATCGACCTTGCCCATGGTGATGTAGAGCAGGAACACGGCGGCCTGGAAGAGCGACAGGCCGATCAGTTTCTTGACGAGGTTTCGCTTTGCGATGACCGCGTAGAATCCGATCATCAGCAGGATCGCAAACACCCAGTAGTGATAAAGACCGAGGAGTTCCATGGCTCAGCGACCTCGCGCCGCGAACGCATGGAAGATGGCGAGCAAGACGCCGGTTACGCTGAGGCCGACACCGGCTTCGATGAGCAGGATCCCGAGCTGCTGGCCCTTGACCGGGTCCGACGACAGCACCGAGTAGTCGAGGAAATTACCGCCGAGGACGATTCCCGCGAGACCGACGCCGCCATAGAGTAGCGGTCCGCAGGCTATGAGCCCGAGCAGCGCGCGCTCGGGCACCACGGACAGTGCGCGCTTCTCCCCTTCCAGCAGCGCGAACAGGATGACCGACGCGGCGATGATGGCGCCGGCCTGGAAGCCGCCGCCCGGGCCGTACTCGCCATGGAACTGCACGTACAGGCCGAACAGCAGGATAAACGGAATCAGCACGCGGCCGACGACCCGCGGGATCAGGTGGTGCCGCAGGCCTTCGTTGATCTTCTCCTGGGGCAGTGACCCTGCAGCCACTCCGCCGCCGAGAAGAAAAAGGACGCCGATGCCGGCCGTGAACACGACGAAAACCTCGCCCAATGTATCGTAGCCGCGGAAACTGCCGAGCACGGCAGTGACGACATTCGGTATATCGATGTATTCCGGCGTTTTCTCCAGGTACCAGGGTGCGACGTGCGTCTGCACCGGCGCCTCGGGGTCGCCGAAGCGCGGCTTGTCGAAGGTCGCGTAGATGATAATCAGCGCGGCGGCCGCAACAACCGTGAACGAAAGCAGCCTGTTCGACGACTTCGCTCGTTCTCTTTCCGAGGTCAGCGCCAGCGCACTGAGGAACAATACCGTGGAGATGCCGGCACCGACGGCAGCTTCCGTCAATGCCACGTCCGCGGCATCGAGAAGAAAAAAGTTCGCCGCGATCAACAGGCTTGCGATGCCCATCAACATCACGGCGACGAACAGGTTGTTCGTTCGCACGATCGCGATTGCTGTAATCACGAGCAGCGTGAGCAGGAAGAGGCCGAAGATTACGATCACGTCGTCTCCTCCTCGTCCTGCTGCGCCTCCGCGTACGGCCGCGTGCCGGCGAGTAGAGCCGCGCTGGCCAGCGCATACGACGATGTCGGGCTGGTCAACAACAGGAACAGCAGGATCGCGATCAGCTTGATCGTCGCCAGGGACCAGCCGGCCTGCAGCATGATCCCGACGAGCACGAGGATCGCGCCCATGCTGTCGGTGACGCTTGCCGCGTGCATGCGCGTGTAGAGGTCCGGCATCCGCAAAGCGCCGATCCCGCCGATAAGGACGCTCAGGCCGCCAAGGGTCAGCAGCACCCAGCTGAGGGTGTCGATCAGCGCCGTCACGGGATTACTGCCCCTTGCCGTGCTCGGCGCTGCGTCGCAGCGCCCGACTTCGGAAGAATTCGAGGACCGCCAGCACGCCGATGAAGTTGATCAGCGCATAGGCAAGCGCGAGA
>DATHRM010000064.1:0-20765 GCA_035465295.1 Woeseiaceae bacterium
CGTCTTCAACCAGGTCGAGAACCCGCTCGAACCCGGTCGCGCCGCCGTAATACGGGTCCGGGACCTCGGTCTCGGGCCCGGAGCCGAAATCCAGGAAGAGACGTATCTTCTCGCGATGCGCCGCGTCGGCCTGCTCGTGAAGCATCGCGAGGTTATCCTCGTCCATCGCTATGATGTAGTGGAAGCGCTCGAAGTCGTCCTGCGACACACGGCGGGCGCGAATCTCGGCGAGTGAATAGCCCCGGCGGGCCGCCGCCTGCTGCGCTCGCCTGTCAGGAGGCTCGCCGACGTGGTAGGCGTGGGTGCCCGCCGATTCGATGTCGACCAGGTCCTCCAGCCCTGCCTCGCTGACGACATGCCGGAACACGCCTTCCGCGGTGGGCGACCGGCAGATATTGCCCATGCAGACAAACAGTACGGAAATTTTTTCCCTGTCTTCAGTCATTCAGATCGTTCTTTTGCCGCTCGAATCGAATCAGTCCAGGGCGGGTAACGCTTTGAGGTAAGCGGCGATGGCCTGCCTGTCCTCGTCGCTCAGCCTGGCCATGTTTTCCTGGACGGCCACCATCGAGCCGCCAACCGTATCGAACTCCGGCGTGAAGCCGCTTTCCAGATAATACGCGATATCCGCGGCAGACCATTGCGAAATCTCCTTGCCGCCGGGCGTGATATTCGGCACCCGCCCCTTGCCTTCGGGATTGGGCGCGCCCGCGAGCCAGCGCTCGCGCCGGAGCCCGCCGAGACGGTCGCGCGGGGTGTGACACTCGCCGCAATGCCCGGCGCCTTCGACCAGCAGGCGGCCCCGGCCGACAAGGGTGGACGGCGCAGACGGCATCACCGGATCGGTATCCAGGTAGCGCCGTTTCCAGGCACCGATGCCGCGACGTATCGACCAGGGAAAGCCGAGGCTGTGCGCGGCAACCCGTCCCGGAACGGGCGGCAGCGTGTCGAGGAACGCTTTCAGGTCCATGACGTCCTCGACGGGCATGCGCGTATACGACGTATACGGGAACGACGGATAGTAATGCCGGCCGTCGGGAGAGACACCGCGATGCATCGCATTGACGAATTCCAGCAACGTCCACTCGCCGATACCGTCATCCGCATGCGTCGAAATATTGGGTACCCGGAACACGCCATACCCGGTCTCGAGTTCCTCGCCGCCGCCCAGCAACAGCTTGTCGTCGCCTTTCGCCCGTTTTCCGTTCCTGGGGCTTGCGTGGCACGACGCGCACCCGCCCGCCCAGAAAATCCGCTCGCCCGCGACCGGATCGGGTTCGTGATCGGGAAGACTCCCGCCCTCGACGGGCTGCGGACTCGTCACCCACCAGGCAAAGCCAACCGCAACGGCCAGCAGCGCTGCCAGCGAACGCGCGGTGCGGCTGCCGAACATGGCCGTGCTGACCGCGCCGGCCGTAACCTACTCGTCTTCGATACGATAGTCGTCGTGACAGGCTTTGCAGGCCTTGAAGACTTCTCCGGCCACCGGCTTCGTTTCCTCGAGTGTCTGCGGGTTCGCAGCAATGGCTGCATCCACGGCGTCGGCCCACGTGGCGAGCGCCGCCTCGAAACCGGCGCGGTCTTCCCAGATCGCGGGCGCCGCCTCGGTACCCTCGGCATCCTCGCTGCCCGGAGGGAACAGGTCGCCGAGCGTTGCGGACGCCTCGTCGAAGGTTTCGAACGAGTTCATTACGACACCGGCGTCGAATTCACGCTCACCTTTTAGCATCTCCCCGACCGGCTTCGCGGCGTCACCGACTCCTTCCATCAACTCGTGACGCTCGTGGGCCGGGCCCTCGCCGGCGAAAAGCGGTGACGTGAATGCCAGGGCAACGGCGGCGAGAAAGCTGCGCGATTTCAGATACGACATGGTTCTGGTTATCTCCGGGTTGAAGTCAGGGTCTGCTCGAAGCACCGTAAGGTACCTGAGAAATACGGCAAATCAACATATCGTTGATCACGGCGGTCAGGCCCGGCGCCGGGGCTGACAGCCGGGGCACAGGAACAGGTTGCGCCCGCCGACCGTCAGGCGTTCGATTTCGGCGCCGCACAGGTGACAAGGTTCACCGTTGCGACCGAATACATAGAATCTCCGCTCCTCGAACGACTGGCCCTTGCTTTTCAGGACTCGCTCGAGCGACGGCACGACGGTTACCCCGCCGGTGCGGTAAGAACGCCGTGCGACGCGAACGGCGTTGCTCGACAGTCTTTCGAGTTCAGCACCCGCGAGGTCCAATGCGCGCTGCGCGGGATGGATGCCGGAGACGAAGAGGATCTCCGTGCGAAGGTAATTGCCGATGCCGGCAAGAAACTCCTGGTCGAGCAATAACGAACCGATCCTGCGCCGCCGAAATCCGGTGCTCACGAGGCGTTGCAGCACCTGCTCGGCCGTAAGCTCCGGATCCATGACGTCCGGGCCGATACGCGACAGGAACGGATGGCCGGCGACCTGGCTGTCGGTCAGTATCTCGATATCGGTCGCACTGTACAGCAAGGCACTGTGCGTCGCCGTATGCAGTTCCACGCGCAGTTGCCGCTCTGTCTGCGGCATTCGCGGCCGCCGGACCGTGTGCCAGCGGCCGTAAAGCTGGTTGTGGCTGTACAGCGTCAGCCCGTTGTCGAAACGCGTCAACATCGCTTTGCCGCGCGTATCGACCGCTGTGACCGTGTGCCCGGCAAGGCGCCGGCCGCGTCGCGCCAGATCCGGAACGTGAATTCGCACCTCTTCGACGACGCGGTCCACGAGCACGCGCGCAATGCGATCCGCCGCACGCCTGATCTCGGGCCCTTCCGGCATCGCTCCGCCGCCTACAGGGCAAGCGCGCCCTTGATACTGGATACCAGCTTGTCGTCGTACGGTTGTGTGCGCGGGCTGAATTCGGCGACGAGCTGTCCGTCCCTGCCGATCAGGTACTTGTGGAAGTTCCACGTCGGGTAGGTGCCCGCGGCGGCCGCGAGTTGCGCGAAAAACGGGTGAGCATCGCCTTCCTTCACCGATACTTTCTCGAACATCGGGAAGCGGACGCCGTAGGTCAGGCGGCAAAACTCCTCGATCTCCTCTTCGGTTCCGGGCTCCTGGCCGAAGAAGTCGTTGGATGGAAACCCGAGCACGACCAGGCCGTCGTCCTGGTATTCGTCGTACAGCTTCTCGAGCCCCTCGTACTGCGGCGTATTGCCGCACTTCGACGCCGTATTGACGACAAGAATCACCTTGCCGCGGTAGGTCTCGCCGAGATTCACGACCTCGTCCGACGCCAGGCGCCTGAACTCCTGGTCGAGCAGCGAACCGTCAGAGGAAACGGCAGCAGTCGCCGTCATCAGCATCAGTAGCGCGGTAAGGATACGCATCGAGAACTCCGCTTGTTGAAAATCCGCTGTGAGCATGCCTGCCGGCCGCTCACACATCCAGCGATTTACTGTAACAAGTCGTATCTGCAATCAACCGGCGGCACGCTGCGATGCCGGCTCGGCCACCGCGAGCCCCAACGCCCTGAGCAGGCCGGGAATGCGGGACTTCAGCTTGAAATAACCGCCGGCCGCATGCGGCCAGGTGCAGCTGTCATAGGCGCGCCGCAGCTGCACCAGTGCGACGCCACGGTCGGCCAGCGCTCGCCGGGCACTCGCGACTCGCTCGGCCACGGGCCCCACGGGCGCGTAGGCGGTCACGACCGCATCCAGTTCGCTCGAACGCGCCCAGGCCACCAGCGCGTCGTCCCAGTCGCCGCTCTGAACGCTCTGCGCAGGAACACCGAAATGTCGCGCGGCCCGTTCCGTCGCGTCCGCGACCGCCCCGATGGCAAACTCGCGCGCCGGCGCCCCGACCGGAAGCGGCGACCGCGAACTCGTCGTTACGCCGGCCATGACGGCAACGGGCGAGCAGCCGGTCACGAGCGTTTCCGGTGTGCAGTCTTCTTCGGTGATGAGCAGTCCGAAACGCGCGCCGGCCGGGATGGCCTCCGCCTCCGGCAGCGCTCTCAGCGAGTGTATCTGCGCTTCCTTCAGGGGCGGTGCCTCGTACGCAAGCCGTCCGCCGGGATCGAAGCGGCCCCCGGTACAGGCGACGATGTTCGATGCGCGCGCCAGGTAGGTTTTGCCTTTCGTATGCAGGCCGCAGATCCATCGCCAGCCCAGCGTATTACTGGCCGGGTCGCCATCGACGAGATGCCGGTAGAAAAAGTCGGCACCCAGCTGCCAGGGAAGCCCGAGCGTATAGACCCAGATGCTGGCGAACCACATCCTGGCGTGATTGTGCAGGTATCCCGTGGTCACGAGTTCGGCGGCCCAGGCGTCGAAACAATCGATCCCGGTCGCGGCGTTGACGGCTGCCTCGTAGCGATCGCGCAAATCTCCCTTCGTCTCGAGCGTGTCGACCAGGCCGCGAACGGTTGCCCGGTAGTCCGTCCACACGGTCGGATGCTGCTCCAGCCAGCCTTTGAAGTAGCCGCGCCAGAATATTTCCTCGATGAATCGGGACGCACCGGCTTCGCCGTGATGCTGCAACACGGCTTCGAGGACTTCCGCTTCGAGGACGAGGCGGTGGCGGATGTAGCCGGACAGCCGCGAAACGGTGCGGCGATCGCCGGGGCCCGGATCGAAATTTCGTCGCGACGCATAGTGCGCACCGGCGTGCGGCAAAAACGTTTGCAGTGCCCGGCAGGCTGCCTCGCGGGTCGCCTCGGTAAACGGTCGCTCGTCCATGGGCTCCGGCTCAAAAAACGGCCGGCGCAAGCGCCGGCCGCAACAATCAGAGACAGGGGTTCGGGGGAGGTGAAGACTGTCTCTATCCGGTAGCACGCGTGTGCTTTAACCGTGGAAACAGACTACCGCGCCGGGACGATTTGTCAATTGTTTGTCTATTGAATAAATAGACAAATTTGTATCAATGTGTAACCCGCCGGGTGCTAGTACCGGAGCCCTTCCGCCTTCGCCAGTTGATGCAGGGCCAGTTCCACGAGCGCCCGGGCTTCGGCCGTGGTGCGGTGCAGGTAGCGATGCAGTGCCGCGTCGTCGTCGTCCCGGTGCGCACAGCGGTCGCTGTAGATTTCGAACGCGCTCAGGTCCGACACGAGTTGCGCGAGATGCCGCGGACACTCGCAGTCGACGTCGGTCCGCGCCGATGCCAGGTTGGCGAGCTGCTGGGGACTGAAACGGCGGGCGGCGACCGGCCCGGAAAGGCCCCTGTCCGCCGGCAATTCGTCGGCACGCCGCGACGCCGGCATCCCCCGGGTCCCGGCATTCGCCGAGCGCCGCGCCGCATCGCAAAGCTCATCCGGCCCGACCGGCGCGCGCAAGGCGACAATGCCCTCCCGTGCGGCAGCTTCGAGGTCCCGACTGCGCCCGAACGAGTAGACGATAACGCCCTGCGTGACGTTGCTGGCCGCCAGAAGTCGCCGCAGCTCGGCCAGCGTTTCCGCATCCAGCACGGGCCGTTCGAGGACGACGACGTCAACCGACTGCCGGGCCAGGTCCGCAACAAATCGTTCGCGACTGCTGTCGGCCACGCGAAGGTCGATCGACGTAGCGCCGTGCCCGCTTTCCAGCAGCTGCCGCGGAAGAAAGTCCCCGAGCACGGCAACGCGCAACGCGGGCGCCTCCGCAGCGGCCGCGAGTTCGCGAAAACTGTCGGCCCGGCTACGCAGCTCTTCGATCGAATCGCCGGCCACGCGGCCGATCGAGATACCGTGGTCCGTCAAGCGCTTCAACAGCGCGAGTTTCCGGACGTCCGCCTCGGTGTACTGGCGGCGGCCGTTTGGCGCCCTGGCGGTCACGACCGCGGAATAGCGGCGCTCCCACCCGCGGATCGTGTGATCCGTAAGGCCCGTCAGCCTGGCGACGGCGCCGATTCCGTACAGTCGGGAGTCATCGGGTTTATCGGGCATGGCCGTCTCCTGCTGTGTCTGACCGGGGCCGCGGCTCAGTATAGTGTCGGCGTTTTTTCTGGACAATATCTAGACAACTGCGGCGAACGGCCCGTAATACAGAACCCCTAGCCGGGCAAACCCTCGGTGCGGATGCGCAACTGGCGACCGCAGTGCTTGCAATGAATGGCGTCCAGCTCATGGCGCGACAGTCCGCAGTCGGGGCACTCGTATTTCACCTTGGTCGGCCGGAAGATCGTCTGTATCAGCCGCAGGAACAGCGCGACGCCGACGATCATGATGACCACCGCCAGCAGCCTGCCGGTGCTCCCGACCAGTATGACGTCGCCGAAGCCCGTCGTCGTCAGCGTGGTGATCGTGAAGTACAGCGCGTCCACGTAGTTATTGATCGAATCGTTGACCGGCACCTGGAACTCATAGACGGTCGCCGTGACGAGAAAGATGAAGACCAGCAGGTTCAATGCGCTGAAAATCACGTCCTCGTTCTTCGCGAAGAAACGGAAGTGCCGGCGCAGTTCGCGCGCAATGACGTATGAACGCAACAGGCGTAACGACCGGACGAGGCGCAGAAACGCGAAGTTGCCGATCAGGGCCGGCACGAACAGCGATACGATGACGACGAAATCGACGATGGTCATCGGCTTGACCAGGAACGCCCCGCGGTCTATCTGCGCGGCCAGCCTGCAGAGAAAGTCGATGACGAGAATCACGCCAATGATGATATCGGCCGTGATAATCCAGTCGTACGGCTCGAGAAACGTCGTTACCACGAAATAGCTGATCACGATCAGGTCGAAGGCGAGGAACAGGTATTGTGCACGGAGTGCGCGCGGCGACTGCCCGTAGTAGAGTTCGCGGCAGGCTGCGCTGAAGCTCTTCATGCGCGCCCCGCCAGTTCCCGTGCCGCCGCGGCGAGATCGTCCTCGGTGTCGACGCCTGCCCCGGGGCGCACGGCCGGCACGCCGACGCGTATCGTCATGCCGAGCGACAGCGCGCGCAATTGCTCCAGATGCTCCGCAAGCTCGAGCGCCGACGGCTGCGCCGCCACCAGCCTGCGCAGTATGCCGCAGCGATACGCGTAAATGCCGTGGTGATGCAGCGCCGCTGCCCTCGCCTCCGCGAGCCTCGCCGCATCGCGCGGGTAGGGAATCGTTGCGCGACTGAAATAGATCGCGCAGCCATTGTCGTCGACGATGACCTTGACCACGTTCGGGTTGCCGAAATCCTCGTCGGACAATAACGGCGACGCCAGCGTGGCGAGATCCGCCGACGATTCATTGAGCAGCGCCGCGCACTGGTCGATCAGTTCGTGAGGCATGGCGGGCTCGTCGCCCTGCAGGTTGATGACGATGGTCTCGTCGTGCCAGTCCATCAGGTCGGCGACCTCGGCGATACGCTCCGTGCCGGAGCGATGCTGATCGCCCGTCATGCAGACGGTTGCGCCGAAGGTCTCGGCAGCTTCGGCGATGCGTGGATCGTCGGTCGCGATGACGACGTCCCGCGCGCCGCTCTCGCGCCCGCGACGGTATACGTGCTCGATCATCGGCCTGCCGTTGATCTCGCGCAACGGCTTGCCCGGCAAGCGCGTCGACGCATACCGCGCCGGGATTACGACGACGAAATCAGTCACTGTCTGCCTGCTCGTTGCGCATGCGCGATTCGATCTGCTCCAGCCACGGCGCGGCGACGACGGGATCGATCTCGACATCCACTGGCACATACCAGAAGCGGTCCGATACCTGGCGCGGGAATTTCACGGCGTCTTTCTCGGTCATCAGGATATCGAAGTTGTCGCCGAAGTCGAGCGTGCCGCGACGTATCGGCGCGTGATCGGGAAAAGGATGCTCGATGACCTGCATGCCGTGGCCGCGGAGCATATCGAAGAAGCGGCCGGGATTACCGATCGCCGCCACGGCGTGCACGGTCGTGCCCGCGAAGCGCTCGATCGACCGGCTCAGCGAGCCATTCAGGCGTCGGGCTTCCGTGGCGGCGAGACGAAATTCGATCGCATTCTGCAGGCCGGTCGGCATCGCTTCCTGACGCGCGCGCAGGCGGCCGTTGATGAGCACCTGGTCCACGTCGGCGATGCGGCTGACGGGCTCGCGCAACGGCCCGGCCGGCAGCAACGCGCCGTTGCCGAGCCCCCTGGCGCCGTCGATTACACAGATCTCGTAGTCCCGTGCCAGCGCATAGTGCTGCAGGCCGTCATCCGCGATGACGAGGTCGGCGCCGTCCTGCACGAGCATGGCGGCGCCGCGCCCACGATCGGCATCCACGACCACCGGGCGGCCGGTACGCATCGCGATAAGCACCGGTTCGTCGCCGACCACTGCCGGGTCGCTGCGGGGGTCGACGCGCATCGACGACCCCGACTTGCTGCCGCCGTAACCCCGGCTTACGACGCCCGGCGAGAAACCGCGTTTCGCCAGCGAATTCGCCAGCCAGACGGTCACCGGCGTCTTGCCCGTGCCGCCGGCGGTGATATTCCCGATGACGATGACGGGGACGCTGGCGCGCCGCGTTCGCAGCACGCCCGCGCGATAGAGCGACCGGCGCAGGACCGACAGCGACCAGTAAATACAGGACAGCGGCAGCAACAGGCGATACCAGCCGTGACCGTCATACCAGGTACGATGAATCCAGCTGTGTGCGGCATCTTTCATCGCGGCAGGATCATTGCTCGCTGAACTGCATGCGGTACAGCGCCGCATAATGACCGTCGGCCGCAAGCAGTTCCGCGTGCGTTCCCGATTCGACGATCCTGCCCGCGTCGAGGACGATGATGCGGTCCGCGTTTTCGACCGTCGACAGCCGGTGCGCGATGACGAGGGTCGTGCGGTCTTTCATGAGTTCCGCGAGGCCCTCCTGGATGTGCCGCTCCGACTTCGAATCCAGCGCCGAGGTCGCCTCGTCCAGGATCAGCACCGGCGCGTCTTTCAACAGGGCCCTGCCGATGGCGACACGCTGCTTCTGGCCGCCGGACAACAATGCGCCGCGGTCACCGACTCGGGTATCGAGCCCTTTGGGCATTTCTTTCGCGAAGTCGAGCACGTGGGCCGCCTCGGCGGCCTTCAGCAGTTCCTCGCGGGAATGCACGCGAAGCTCCCCGTAGGCGAGGTTGTTCACGATCGTGTCGTTGAACAGCACGACGTCCTGGCTGACCAGGCTGATGTTGTCGCGCAGGTTGGAGAGCGTGTAATCGCGTATCGACACGCCGTCCAGCAGTATGTCGCCTTCGCTCAATTCGTAGAATCTAGGCAGCAGGCTGATGAGCGTGGACTTGCCGCTGCCCGAATGGCCGACGATCGCGAGCGTCTGCCCCGCCCCGACGGATACGGAGACGTCGTGCAACACCGGGTGGTCATCGTCCCCGTAGCGAAAACCGACGTTGCGGAATTCGATGTCGCCGCGCACGTCGTCTTTCTCGACGGCACCGGTGTCGATTTCGTCCGGCTCGTCCATGATCATGAACAGGCTGTGAGCGCCCGCGACGCCGCGCTGCAGCGTGGCATTGACGTTGGTGATGCGACGGACCGGCTGCAGCATCAGCATCATTGCGCTGAAAAACGAAATGAACTGGCCGGCCGTCAGGCTGCCTTCGAGCGATTCGCGGCTCGCCATGTAAATCACCAGGGCAACGCCGAAGCCGAAGATCGTCTGTGTCACGGCGACGCCCATCGACCTCACGCGGATCAGCTTGAGATTCTGCTTGCGGTTCCTGTCGTCGACGTCGGCGAGCCGGTTGCGCTCGTACTCGTAGCCGCCGAACATCTTGACCACCCAGTTGCCGCGCACGATTTCCTCGGTCACCTGCGTGACTTCGCCTACCGAGTCCTGGATGCGATTGCTGTAGCGCCGGAACGCGATGCCGAGCACGCGTATGAGAACGGCGATTATGGGGAACAGCAGCAGCACGAATACGGTCAGCCGGGGGCTCTGGATCAGCATCACGCCGAAAGCCGCGATTACCGTCAATACGTCGCGGATCGCGATCGTTACGACGCTGGTTACGGATTCCGCGACCATTTCGACGTTGTAGGTCATGCGCGACAGCAGCGGCCCGGCCGCGCGACTGTCGAAGAACCGCGCCGGGAGGGTGAGGAACTTGTTGAAGACCTCCCGGCGCAATGAACTGATGACGTTGCGGCCGATCCAGCCCAGCGACGCCTCCGTCGCAAAACCGGCGATGCCCCGCGCGATGAAGATCGCAATGAACGCGAGCGGCAGCCACTTGGCCGTGTCGAGGTTCTTCGCGACCAGCGCCTCGTCCATCAGCGGCTCCAGCAGGTACACGAGACTGGCCTCGATCAGCGCGGTCGCGGCCATGCCGATAACCGCGATGACGCCGACCGCCTTGTGCGGCAACACGTAACGCCACAGGCGCCTGTAGATGACGGCGGTGTCCCGGTCGGTTGGCGAGCTTGCGGCGATGAGGCGTCTCCCGACTAGTCGTCGGCCGTGTCGTTGACGGTGGCGATGTTGATCTGGGTGAAACCGAGCCGGCCGGCGACATCCATGGCAGTGACCACATCCTGGTGCCTGGCATTGGCATCCGCGCTGATCGTGAGCGGCAGCTGATTATTGCCGCCGGAGACCTTCTGCAGCGCATTGCGGATCGTCTCCGGCCGGGTATTGATAAGCTCTCGCCCGTTGACGAAATACGTGCCCACCTCGGTGATCATGACGTCGATCTGCTCCGGTGTCTCCTCGACGATGGCCGGGCTGTCGGCCTCGGGCAGGCGCAATTCGATCTGCGATTGCTTTACGAAACTCGTGGATACCATGAAAAAGATCAGCAGCAGCAGGACGACATCGATCAACGAGGTCAGGTTGACCTCCGGCTGGGTCTTCGGCCGGACGCTGAGCTTCATTCGCTGTCCTTCTGTTGCCGCCGGTGCAGCGCTTCGACCAGCTTGATGGCTTCCTTCTCCATGGTCACGACCAGTGCCTCGACGCGATTACGGTAGTAGCGGTAACCGATCAGCGCGGGGATCGCGACCGTGAGTCCGGCGGCCGTCGTGATCAGCGCCTCGGCGATGCCGCCGGCCAGCACCGTCGGGTTACCGACGCCATGCGTCGTGATCGCCGTGAAGACCTTCACCATGCCGATCACCGTGCCCAGCAGCCCCAGCAGCGGCGTAATCGCCGCGACCGTGCCGAGTGTCTCGAGGTAACGCTCCAGTTCGTGCACGACGTGGCGCCCGGTATCCTCGATGCTGTCCTTCATGACCGCGCGTTCCCGGTCACGATTGATGAGCCCGGCGGCGAGTATCTGCCCGAGCGGCGAGCCCTGGTGCAGGCTCTGGATCTGTTTCTGGTCCAGCTGATCTTTCTTGACCCAGCCCCACACCTTGCTGGTCAGGTCTTCCGGGATGACGCGCTTCTGCTGCAGCGTCCAGAATCGCTCGAGGATGATACCCATGGCGATAATGGCGCAAAGAATGATCGGCGCCATCAGCCAGCCACCGGATTTTACGATTTCAACCATACAGCCGGACTCGGAATAAAAATGAAATATACAGCGCCGGGATCGAAAATTCTCCCTGCTCAGCGACCCGGAGGCTCGTGCCACAGCCTGCGGCTTTGTTGTCGATTTCCGGACAGTTGCACGATTCCCGCCCGGTCGCAAAGCCTGACTCCGATCGCGCCGTCCCGGGACGTCACCAGCACGGCTGCGCCGGCATCCTGCCAGCGCTGCACGACGTCGCGCCGCGGCAGTCCCCAGCGATTCCGGTAACCGGCCGAGACGAGCGCGTTGTCCGCAGCGACGGAGCGGACAAACGCCCGGCTCGAGGAGCTATTGCTGCCGTGATGCGGCACCGTGACTACGTGGATACGACCGCGGGCGCCGGTCCGGGCAAGCATACCCTCCACGCCGGATTCGATATCTCCCGTCAGGAGAAGCCGCGCGTCGCCCGCTTCGACCAGGATGACGCAGGACGCGTCGTTGCCGGCAAAGCGCTCATTGCCGGGGGGATGCAGCACACGAAACTCCACGCCGTCCCAGCGCCAGGCCTGGCCGCGCCGGCAGGCGGCCGCCCTGCCCGCGGCCAGTGCATCGGGCTCACCGGCCAGTATCGTCGCGACGTCCAGGGTCGCGAGGATGCGGGCGACTCCGCCCGAGTGATCGATGTCCGAGTGCGACACGACGAGCCGGTCCAGGCGCGTAATTCCCTGGGCCGAGAGGTACGGCAACACCACGCGCGTCGCCATGTCGCCGCCGCCCGGGTACGCAGCGCCCGTGTCGTACAGCATGGTTCGGTGGCGCGTTCGTAATACGACCGCGAGCCCCTGGCCCACGTCGAGCATGCGCACGTCCACGCAGGCCTCGGGCGGACCCTCGACACGGTCGGAAACCAGCGCAAACGTCGCCAGCAGCGCGACGTGCCGGCCCGGCCACCCTCGCGGCAATGCCGTCCAGGCAAGAGCCGGGACGAGGCACACGCCGGTAACGGCGCCGACCTTCGCTGCCGTTGCGGTGCCGCCGGGGATCGTCAACGCACGATCGATAAGCCATTGCAGCAACTCGATACTCGTGGCCGCAATACCCAGCGCGGCGTCGCCGGCGACGGCCAGCGGGCCATCGAGCACCAGTCCCGCGAGCGCAAACGGCACGGTAACGACACTGAACAACGGCACCGCCACGAAGTTGACCACGGGTGCGATGAAGGAGACACGGCCGAAGTTCGTCACGGTCAGCGGCAACAAGCCGAATAACAGGAATACCTGCACCGTGGCGAGCTGAACAACGGCGTCCGCCAGGCGCCCGGGGCGGGATGCGTGCCCAGCCGGATGGGAACGCTGCGCGAACCAGAGCAACATCAGGACGGCCGCAAACGACAGCTGGAAGCCGGGCGCCAGCGTCGCGAGCGGATCGAGCAGCGTGACAAGGAAACAGGCGGCGGCGAGAATCGCGACCGGCCGCGGTTCGCGGGAGCATAGGAACGCGATCACGAGTAACAACAGCATCAACGTTGCCCGCCGCGCCGGAACGGCAAAACCCGACAGGCAGGCGTAACTTCCAGCCACGACGAGCGACGCGAGCCAGGCGGTCTTGAGACGGTTGCCGCCGTGCCGCAATACCGCGAGGACGGCCACGGCCAGGAACCAGGCGGACGTCGCGGCCAGGCCGACATGCAGCCCGGAAATCGCCATGAGATGGCTCGTCCCGGATTGCGCATAGCGCAGCCATTGCTCGGCCGTGATACCGTGCCGCGCGCCGACGGAAATCGCGGCGACGACCGCGGCCGTGTCCGGATCCGCGATAACCGATTCGAGCCGCTCGACGATGCGCTGCCGCAGGCGGCTCAACGGGTCGCCGGCTCCGCGCTCCAGCCGCTGATTGCGCGAGCCATTGACGACATAGCCCGTAGCGCCGATACGCTCCCGGAACAGCCAGGCTTCGTAATCGAAAACCCCGGGGTTGCTCGTTCCGCGCGGCCGGCGCAGCCGTACCTCGAGTTGCCAGACGTCACCGAGTTGCGGTCGTTCGGGGGCCTCGTACCAGTTGATGCGAATTCTCGGCGGGATCCTGGGGTCGTCTACCGGCCGGGCCGCGAAGCTGACCGTGCCGCCCCGGCGGCGCGGAAAGTCGGCGACCTCGACCATCGTCAGCATGCTGTCGCCCTCGAACTGCGGCGGCAGCCGCAGCGCGATGACGTGCTGCGCATGCAGCGCAAACAGCGCGATACCGGCAAGGAACCAGCCGGCGGCGACGCGCCCGCCGCCGAGCAGGGCTATGCCGGCGCCGAGTGCAGCCGCCGCTACAAGGCCGTAAACGGATCCAAAGCTGGTAAAGTGCAGCGCGTAAACACCTGCCAGCAGGCTCGAACAGGATTTGATCATCGCGTTGCTGTCGCATCGGCCGATGGGAAAGGGACCGCACCTGTCAGGGAATCGGATTCAGAGTCGAATGCCAAGACGCTTTTTCAGGAAGTTCGCATTCAAACGCCACGAGTACGGGGAAAAGTGGTTCCTCGCGCCGTTCCGCCACCTCTTGAACGACCACCGCTTGTGGAGCGTGCGCCGCAAGAACGTCGTGCCGGCGGTCGCGCTGGGTGCATTTTTTGCGTTCATGCCGTTCCCGGGTCACCCGCTCTGGGCGGCATTCGCGGCGCTGGCGCTGCGCGTGAATATCCCGATCGCGGCGCTGACGACTTTCATCAGCAATCCGCTCACGATGGGCCCGATGTACTTTTTTGCCTACCGGCTCGGTGCGTGGCTGCTTGGGGTGCCGCGCAAACCGTTCGGCATAGAAATGTCTTTCGAATGGGTCACGCACACGTTCGTGAATATCTGGCAGCCGATGCTGCTCGGATGCCTGTTGCTGGGCACGGCGTCAGCGCTGCTGGCCTACGTGACGCTCGACATCGTCTGGCGCAGTTCGATCGGCCAGTACAAGACCCGCAAACGCAGGCAGCGGCGGGACCGCGAGAGCTGACCCGGGGCCTAATCCCGCTCGACGAGCCGCCCGTCCTCCAGGACGAGCACGCGGTCCATGCGATTTGCGATCGAGTGGTCGTGCGTAACGATTACCAGGCTGGTGCGCATCTCGCGATTCAGCTCCAGCATCAGGTTGAGCACGTGCTCACCGTTGCCCGCATCGAGATTGCCGGTGGGTTCGTCCGCCAGGACGAGTTGCGGCCGCGTGATCAGCGCACGCGCAACCGCTGCGCGTTGCCGCTCGCCGCCGGACAGTTCGCCGGGCTTGTGAGTCAGTCGTTCGCCGAGCCCGACACGGCCGAGCAGGTCGCGGGCTTTTGCCAGCGCATCGGCCCGGGACTCGCGGCGAATAAGTAACGGCATCGCCACGTTTTCCTCGGCCGTAAATTCCGGCAGCAAGTGATGAAACTGGTAAACAAAGCCGAGGTAGCGATTGCGCAGGTCGCCCTTCGCTTTTTCGTCGCCGCCATGCATCGCCACCCCGTTGACGAGGACTACGCCCTCATTGGGGTCGTCCAGGCCGCCCATGATCTGCAGCAACGTGGTCTTGCCCGAGCCCGATGCGCCGATGATGGCGACGCGCTCGGCGGGCGCCACTTCCAGGTCGACACCGCTGAGTACCTCGAGTACCGAGTCGCCTTCCCGGAAACGGCGCACGACACCGCGGCATTCCAGCACGTTGCGCGTATCGTCAGTCATAGCGCAGCGCCTCCGCCGGCGCAGTCTTCGCAGCCACCCACGCGGGATACAGCGTGGATACCAGCGCCAGCACCAGCGCAATGGACGCGATCTTCACGACATCCGCCGTGCGCAATTCGGACGGCAGGTCGCTGATGAAATACACGTCTGCCGCGAGGAACTTGATGCCGAATATCGCTTCGAGTTGCGTCACCACGGTCTCCAGGTTGATGGCAAGCAGCACGCCGAACAAGACGCCGGCCAGCGTGCCGACGATACCGATGACGCTGCCCTGCGTCACGAATATCCTGAGTATGCTCGCGGGCCGCGCGCCCACCGTGCGCAGTATTGCAATATCGGCCTGCTTTTCCTTCACCACCATGACGAGCGTGGAGACGATATTGAAAGCGGCCACGGCGATGACCAGTAGCAGGATGACGAACAGTATGGACTTGGTGATCTGGATCGACCGGAAGAAGTTGACGTGCCGCCGGGTCCAGTCACTGATGAGGACGAGCGCGCCGTGTTCGAGCGCGACGTCGCGCACGATGGCATTGGCGTCGAAGATTTCCGTCACCGATAGCCTGACGCCGGTGACGGTGTCACGCTTGCGATACAGTTTTTGCGCATCGCCGATATTGATGAATGCAAGGCGGCGGTCGAATTCGTACATGCCGACGCGATAGATGCCGCTCACGGTGAAGCGCTTGGTCCGGGGCATGACGCCGGCGGGCGTTACGATGCCCTCGGCCAAAGTCACGGTGACCTTGTCCCCGACGCCGACCTGCAGCTCGTTTGCGAGTTCCACGCCGAGCACCACGTTGAAGCCGCCGGATTCGAGACTCGCCAGCTGGCCTTCGATCATCAGCTCGGCGACGCCCGAAACGGCGTGCTCCTGCGGCGGGTCGATGCCGCGGATTTCCGCGCCGCTCAGCTGTTCGCCGGCGACCATGAGCGCCTGCCCGCTGACGTAGGGGGCCGATGCCGTGACCCGCGGATTCCGTGCGGCGGTCGCCTGCAGGTCCTGCCATCCTTCGAGTTCGCCCTCCACGCCCTCGATGCTGGCGTGCGCGGTCATCGCCAGCAGGCGGTCCTTGAGTTCCCGCTCGAAACCGTTGACCACCGACAACACGATGATAAGCACCGAAACCGCGATCGCGATGCCGAGCATCGAGATCGCGGAAATGAGGGACACGAAGCCGTTCGTGCTGCGCGCGCGCACGTAGCGGGTGCCTATCCACGTTTCGAAACGCCGGGCCATCGTCGTTATTCGTACCTCAGCGCCACGGCGGGGTTCACCAGTGCCGCACGCCTGGCGGGATAAAGCGTGGCAAGCGACGTAAGCACGAACGCGGCGATCGATATGACCGTCACGTCCGCCCACTCGAGTTCCGACGGAATGCGTGTCACGTAGTAGACGTCGCCCGGCATGATCTGGAAGCCGAACAGCTGCTCGAGCACCGGCACGATGACGGGCACGTTGATGGCAAGCACGATACCGAGCAACACGCCGACCAGTACGCCTGCCCAGCCGATTACCGCGCCCTGCACGAAAAAGACACGCACGACGCCATTGGGACCCATGCCGAGCGTGCGCAGGATCGCAATATCGTTCGTCTTGTCGGTAACGACCATGACGAGGCTTGCAACGATATTGAACGCGGCCACGCCGATGATCAGCGACAGGATAAGCGACATCATCATCTTCTCGAGCCTGATCGCGCGGAAGTAGCTGGCATTCTCGACCGTCCAGTCACTGGCTCTCACGCCGTCGAGCCGCTGCGCGAGCCGCTCGCTGATCGCCGGCGCGGCCATGACGTCGTCCGCGCGAAAACGCACCGCCGTCGCCTCGTCGCCGAGACCCAGGATCTCCGCCGCGTCGCGCGTGTTGACCAGGGCAAGAATGCTGTCGTGATCCTGCAGGCCCGCCTCGAATACGCCGCTCATGACGAAACGCTCGAGCACCGGCTCCATGGTTCCGTCGCCGACCGGCCGCGGAATCAGGAGGACGACGCCGTCTCCGATGCGCACGCCGAGATCGTACGCAAGCACCCGTCCCAGGATGATGCTGCGGCTGCCCGGCTGCAGGCTCGACAGGCTCCCCTCGACGAGGTTGATGACGCCGCCGGACAAACGCTCTTCGTAGTCGGGGTCGACGCCGTGCACGATAACGGCGCGCAGGTCCCGGCCGGATTGAATCATGCCCTCGAGTTCCACGACCGGGGCCGCGGCGGCTACGCCCTCATCCGATTCAACATCGTTGACGAGCTGGCGCCAGTCACTGGTTACGCCGGAACTGCCCGTCACGAAGCCGTGCGCCGACATGCTCAACAGCCGGTTGCGCAGTTCGCCCTCGAAACCATTCATCACGGAAAGAATCACGATCAGCGCGGCGACGCCGAGTGCGATACCGATCAGCGATATCAGTGTAATGAAGGAAACGAATCGGGTGCGGCGCTTCGCGCGCAGGTAGCGAAGCCCGACAAACAGTTCGACGGGGTTAATCATCGCCACGCATTAAACCACAATCCACTCACCGCGGTTCGCGCCGTTTCGGCACGCACGGACTGTGACACAGTTCTCAATACCGGCGTTTTCCCCCGAAAGGGAACGCAAACCGGACGTCGATCCGGTTTTTTGCCCCGCCCGCCGGTGCTATATTGGCCCGGCAGGCATTCGGAGAGGCATCATGCACAAGCTGCGGTTACTGACAATACTGGGACTCGCTATCGGCCTGATGGCAGGCGCCAACGCGGACACGCTCAAAACCTCGGGTATCAGCGCGGGCGAAGACGGCTCGCGGCCCGTGCGCGGCACGACCCGGGCCCAGGTCGAGGCGAAGCACGGCAGCCCGGTCACGAAAAAGGCGGCCGTCGGCGATCCGCCGATCTCGCGCTGGGAGTATCCCGATTTCACGGTCTACTTCGAATACGACCGCGTCATCCACGCCGTGCTCAAGCGCTGACCGAGCAGCACATCCAAGAACACCAACGCCCGGGCCCGCCCGGGCGTTTTCGTTTGGCGGCATGGAGCACCGATTCCGGCAGGCCGTGTGGTGAGAGGCTGGCGGCACGACTATAATCGCGGGCCCGTTTTGCAATGCGCCCCTCCGTGCCCGATACCAATTACCTCATAGCCGCACCCATGGCGTCCGGCCGCGTTTCCGGCTGGGGCAGCCTCGTCGGGGCGAGCGCTCCGCTCGCCGTCGCGGAGCTCGCCCGCCAGGTCGACGTGCCCGTGCTGCTCCTGGCCGACGACCCGCGCCATGCCGACCAGCTGGAGGCCGAGCTGCGCTTCTTTGCGGGCGGCGATTTTCCGGTGCTGCATTTCGTCGAGTGGGAAACGCTGCCCTGGGACAGCTTTTCGCCGCACCAGGACATCATTTCGCAGCGGCTCTCGGTGCTGGCGCAGCTGCCGTCGATGCGGCGCGGGGTTACCGTTGTTTCGGCGCCTGCGTTGCTGCAACGCCTGCCGCCACTCGACTACGTCGCCGCCCGCTCGCTGTCGCTCCGCACCGGTCAGCGGCTTTCCCATGACGAGTTCACGGCGTCCCTCGTGGCGGCCGGCTACCTGCGCGTGCCGCAGGTATCCGAACACGGCGAGTTTGCCGTCAGGGGCTCATTGATCGACGTATTTCCGATGGGCTCGGCCCAGCCGGTGCGCATCGACTTCTTCGACGACGAAATCGAGTCATTGCGCCACTTCTCGGCCGAGTCGCAGCTGTCCGGCGACACCATGGACTCGATCGAGCTGCTTCCGGCGCGCGAAGTGCCGCTGGACGACGAGGCGATCCGCGCATTCCGCTCGCGCTACCGCGAACGCTTCGAGGGCCAGCCGAGCCGTTCGCGTGTCTACCGGGACGTCTCGGACGGTATTGCGCACGGCGGCATCGAATACTACCTGCCCCTGTTCTTCGAGGAGACCGCCGGCCTCGTGGACTACTTGCCGGAAGGCTCCATCGTGCTCAGGCCCGACGGCCTCGACGCCCTTCTCGGGCGGACCCGGGCCGAGATCGAAGAGCGGCACGAGCTCTGCAGCCTCGACCCCGAGCGCCCCGTGCTCGCTCCCGACGAGACGTTTGCGACGATCGACGCCGTCACGGCACAGCTCGAGCGCCACCGCAACATCCGTTATTCCGCGCAGTCGCTCGCCGAGGCGCCGGAGGTCTGCAACCTGCCGACGCGCATGCCGCCGGCGCTCAAGATCGAGGCCCGCTACGAGGACGCCGCCGGCCCGCTGATGCAATTCCTGGAGAGCTTCGACGGCCGCGTGCTGTTCACGACGGACTCCGCAGGGCGGCGCGAGCAGGTTTACGAGCTCCTGTCGGGACGCGGTCTCGACCTGGTGCGCGCCGGCGGCTGGAAAGAATTTTCGGCGGGAAGCCATCGCATCGGTATCGCGATTGCGCCGTTCGAGAACGGCGTCGTGCTGCCGGAATCGCGACTCGCGATTATCAGTGAGCAACAGCTCTTCGGTGACCGGGTGCGGACACGGCGCCGGCGCCGCCGCGCCGAACGTGATCCGGAAGCGATCATCCGGCAGCTCGACGATCTCGAGGAAGGTTCGCCTGTCGTGCATGCCGAATACGGCGTGGGCCGCTACATCGGCCTGATCACCCTGGAAGTGGGCGATATCGAGGGCGAGTTCCTGCACCTCGAATACGCGGACGGCGACAAGCTCTACGTGCCCGTGCACGCGCTCGAGCTGATCTCCCGCTACACGGGCGCCTCGCCCGAAAATGCGCCGCTGCACCGCCTCGGCAGCGACCAGTGGGAAAAAGCCCGCCGCCGCGCCATCCGCAAGATCCGCGACGCCGCGGCCGAACTCCTCGATATTTATGCGCGCCGCGCCGCCCGCACGGGCCACCGCTTTCGCTGGCTGGAAGCCGACTACCGGGCCTTCGAAAGCGCCTTCCCCTTCGAGCCGACGGACGACCAGGCGCGCACGATCGACGAGGTTCTCGGGGATCTCGCGTCCGACGATCCGATGGACCGTATCGTGTGCGGCGACGTCGGCTTCGGCAAGACCGAGGTTGCCCTGCGCGCGACCTTTGCCGTGGTCCACGGCGGCAAGCAGGTCGCCGTGCTCGTGCCGACGACGTTGCTCGCGCAGCAACATGGCCAGAATTTCCGCGACCGCTTCGCCGACTGGCCGGTGCGGGTCGAAGTGCTGTCGCGTTTCCAGTCGCCGAAACAGGTGCGCGGGATCGTGGCGGGCATGGAGTCCGGAACAATCGACGTCGTTATCGGCACGCACCGGCTCTTACAGCACACGAAAGCGTTCAAGGACATCGGGCTCGTGATCATCGACGAGGAACACCGCTTCGGCGTGCGCCACAAGGAAGTCATACGCTCGCTGCGCAGCGAGGTCGACGTGCTGACGCTGACTGCAACGCCCATCCCGCGCACCCTGAACATGGCGATGGGCGGTATTCGCGACATGTCGCTGATAACGACGCCGCCCCCAGAGCGGCTCTCCGTCAAGACCTTCGTCGGTGAATGGAACGACGTCGTGATTCGCGAGGCCTGCCTGCGCGAGATCAAGCGCGGCGGCCAGGTCTACTTCGTACACAATCGCGTCGAGGACATCGGCCGCATCGGCGAGCACCTCGAAAAGCTCGTACCGGAGGCGACCCTCCGAGTCGGCCATGGGCAGATGCCGGAACGCGAACTCGAGCAGGTAATGCTGGATTTCTATCACCGCCGGTTCAACGTGTTGCTGTGCACGACGATCATCGAGAGCGGCATCGACGTACCCACCGCAAAT
>DATHRM010000065.1:0-7241 GCA_035465295.1 Woeseiaceae bacterium
ACGATGATCGACAAGGCGGCGATATCGAGAATGTTGACGTCGGATTCGATGACCGCCTCGATCTTCCCGGCCGCCAGCAGGTGGTAATGGTAGAAGTCACCGTAACCGCGCGTGCGATCGGCAACGGCGAGGATCTCACCCAGCCGACCCCAGCCATCGCTGCGGGCCAGCGACCCGACGTTGCCGGTCGACACCGCCGAGCGCGCCGGGTCGGAGATCTCGCTGACGGCGAGTCGCTTGCCGTTCAGCCAGGCGCCCCGGCCACGTTCGGCCCAGGCCAGCTCGTTCATCATCGTGCCGCTCGACACGCCGAGCACGATTTCCCCTGCGTGCATCAGGGCAATCTGGGTCGAAAAGAACGGGTACTGGCGAACGAAACCCTTGGTGCCGTCGATAGGGTCGACCAGCCAGAGGTACTCGGCGTCGCCATGCGTCCGGCCCAGCTCCTCGCCGTAGATGCCGTGGTCGGGGAACTGGCCGAGAATGACCTTCCGTATCGCCGCCTCGCATTCGACGTCCGCCTGCGTCACGGGCGTCATGTCGGCCTTGGTTTCGACCGTGAAATTGCCTGCGTAGTACTCGCGGCTGATCTTTGCCGCCGCACGCGCCGCCTCCAGCGCCACGTGAAGGTGTTCCGAGGAAAGTGTTTCGTCGTAGCTGGTCACGGGAACATCACGGCCAGGACTTCCTGCATCAGCGCGAAAACCTCGGCTCTTCCGGCCGCATGAACACGGCCGGCACTTCCGCGAAATAGATCGACTCCTGCACGGTAACGGCTACTCGCAGCGTCGCCTCCGGGTCGGCGAAGGCCGGAATGGTCACGGTCATTTGCGCCGGCGCATCGGGCGAGGTGTCGTGTTCCGCGCTGGCGACCACTTCATTGCCGCCGGAGAGCAGTGCAAAGGTCGCCTGCGTCAGCGGAAACTCGGAATCGAGCGACAGCCGCGTATACTGCGCGCCGAGCTCCAGCGGCAGTATGGTCATCTCCAGCTCATTATTGGCGAGTTCGCACTCGCCGCTCTCCCAGCGGCAGTTCGATCGCGCGACCAGCGGATAGGCGGCGCCCGGCTCCGCGACCTCCGCCTGCTCGCCAGCTATGAAGCCGACGGCAAACCACGCGAGGACTGCGAGGATAGGCGCCACGATCATGGCGATGACGACGTGCTTGTTTTTCCACATGGGCCTATCTTAGCGCAAAAAAAAGGGGGCATTGCTGCCCCCTTTTCTCAAGCCGAGAATAAGTCTCAGTGATCGAGGCTGACGGCTTCGCCGGCACCATGCGGTACGCGGATATCTTCCACGATATGCTGGATGTGCTCCGGCGGCGGCGCCGTGACCTTCGATACGCCGTAGGCAACCGCGAAGTTGACCAGTGCGCCGATACCGCCGAACGCGTTCGGCTCGATACCGAGGAACCAGTTCTCCGGCAGATTGCCCATGTACGACGTGCTGGCGATGAACATGATGCCCTTGTGCTGGAATACATACAGCAGCGTCACGCCCAGGCCGGCAACCATACCTGCGATCGCACCTTCCTTGTTCATGTTCTTGTTGAAGATGCCCATCATCAGTGCCGGGAATATCGACGATGCGGCCAGACCGAATGCCAGGGCGACCGTACCTGCCGCGAAGTCCGGCGGGTTGAAGCCCAGATAGCCGGCCAGCAGGATTGCGAAGGCCATGGCGATACGACTGGCCAGCAGTTCCTGCTGCTCGGTGACATCCGGTTTGAACACGCCCTTGAGCAGGTCATGGGATATCGCCGAGGATATGGCGAGCAATAATCCTGCCGCGGTCGATAGCGCAGCCGCAAGACCGCCAGCCGCAACGAGCGCGATGACCCAGTTCGGCAGTCCCGCGATTTCCGGGTTGGCCAGTACCATGATGTCACGGTCGATCAGGGTGACTTCGTTGACGTTCGGATCGGCTGCGTAAACGATCTCGCCGTCGCCGTTCTTGTCTTCGAAGGCCAGCAGGCCAGTCTCTTCCCACTTCCTGACCCAGGTCGGCCGCTCCGCGTACACGAGCTGCGAGCCGTCGGGCTGGTTGATCGTCTCGATGAGGTTCAGACGCGCCATAGCGGCAACGCCCGGCGCCGTCGTGTAGAGGATGGCGATGAATACCAGCGCCCAGCCGGCCGAACTACGCGCGTCCTTCACCTTGGGTACCGTGAAGAAGCGGATGATGACGTGCGGCAGGCCGGCGGTACCGATCATGAGCGAGAACGTGTACACGAACATATTGAGATAACTCAATCGCGCCTGTGTCGTGTAGGCCGCAAATCCGAGATCGTTCAGCACCTGGTCGAGCCGATCGAGCAGGTAGACCTCGCTGCCCGCCATCGTCGAGCCCAGGCCCAGCTGCGGGATCGGCATGCCGGTAAGCTGCATGGAAATGAAGATTGCCGGAATCGTGTAGGCAAAAATCAGCACGCAGTACTGTGCGATCTGCGTGTACGTGATGCCCTTCATACCACCGAGTACCGCGTAAACGAAGACGATACCCATGCCGATCACCAGGCCGACGTTGTAGTCCACCTCGAGGAAGCGCGAGAACGCGACGCCGATACCTTTCATCTGGCCGATAACGTAGGTTACCGATGCGACGATCAGGCAGATGACGGCCACGATACGGGCGGCCTTCGAGTAGTAGCGGTCACCGATGAACTCGGGAACCGTGAACTTGCCGAACTTGCGCAGGTACGGCGCGAGCAGCATGGCGAGCAACACGTAGCCGCCGGTCCAGCCCATGAGGAACACCGAACCGCCGTAGCCCATGAACGCGATGAGGCCGGCCATCGAGATGAACGATGCGGCGGACATCCAGTCGGCCGCCGTCGCCATACCGTTTGCAACGGGATGGACATGACTGCCTGCGACGTAGAAATCGCTGGTTGTTGAGGCGCGTGACCAGATCGCGATGCCGATATAGAGCGCGAAGGTCATCCCGACAACCAGGTAGGTCATTGCTTGTAGTGACATGATGGTACCCCCTAGACGTCTTTGTCTTCGTGCACGTCATGCTCGCGATCGAGCTTACCCATGCGATTGGCGTAGAAGAAAATCAACGCGACGAATACGTATATCGATCCCTGTTGTGCGAACCAGAAGCCGAGCTTGTATCCCCCCAGGGATATATTGTTAAGCGGCTCGACGAGAATGATTCCGAAAACGAAGGAAACGACAAACCAAATTGCGAGGCAAAGGCTTATTAGCCGCAAATTTGCCTTCCAGTAGTCGGCTTTCAGCGATTTCTGAGACATACGTCCCCCTTATGATGCTTTTATTGGATTTGTCACCCGCGCAATCTACCAAACGGACTTGTCGGGCCCGTACAGACTTTAGTCGTAGGTTTCGAAGGGGGGTAGCGGCGGCGTACGCTGATTTAAACCATTATTATCATTAAAATCAGCCTATTACATAGCTTTTTCCATTGCCCGGGATGGCGCCGTATCGCTCACGTTCGACGATAGTAGTAGACTTTGCACAGAACTACAGAGCACCCGCATAAGGGTGCCGAAAACCACAAAGAGGGGAGATCGTCGCGTTGATCAACTGGTGGGCGCTGCTGCTGTTGTCGCTGGGCTATGTCTCGCTCCTGTTTGCTATTGCGCACTGGGGCGACAAAGCAGACCCGAACCGGTTTTCCGGCGCTGCGCGCGCCACGATTTACGGCCTGACGCTCGCCGTCTACTGCACGTCCTGGACGTTTTACGGCGCTGTCGGCACCGCCGCGCAAAGCGGCTGGGGCTACCTGCCGATCTACATCGGCCCGATGGCGGTCATCTTTTTCGGCTGGGGCATGATTAACCGCATCATCACGGTGAGTAAACGCCAGAACCTCACGTCGATCGCCGACTTCATCGCCGCGCGATACGGCAAGGCACGCAGCCTGGCGGTGCTCGTCACGATACTGGCTACGATCGGTTCGATCCCATACATCGCGCTGCAGCTCAAAGCGGTCGTTGCCGGCTTCGACATCGTATCCAATTACTCGGCCGCAGGCGCCGCCGAGAATGACACGGCATTCGTGTTCGCCGCGGCACTCGCGGTATTCGCCATCCTGTTCGGCACCCGCAAGATCGACGTCACGGAACACCACGACGGCCTCATGCTGGCGGTCGCGTTCGAGTCGGTCGTCAAGCTCCTTGCGTTCGTGGCGGTGGGCCTGTTCGCCTGGTCCCTGCTTGGGCCCACGCCGGCCGTCACGCCGGAAGCCGCAGAACGGGCCGCGGCGGTATTCCGGCTCGATCACATGCCGGACATGTTCGTCACGCAGCTGATACTGGCAAGCGCGGCGATCTTCTGCCTGCCGCGGCAGTTTCACGTCGCCGTCGTGGAAGCTTACGAAGGCGCGAACATACGGCCGACGCGCTGGTCGTTCCCGCTCTACCTGCTGATTTTTTCCGCGTTCGTTATTCCGATCACGATCGCCGGGCTGAAGATGCTGCCGCCCGGGGAGTTCAATGGCGATGCCTTCGTGCTCGCCCTGCCCATGCTGGGCGAGCACACGCTGCTGACGATGCTGGCATTCCTCGGTGGATTTTCGGCCGCGACGAGCATGGTGATCGTGGCCAGCGTTGCGCTGTCCACGATGATCAGCAACGAAATCGTCATCCCGGCCCTCATGAGCATCAAGATGCTGGGATTGTCCGATCGCGAGGACTACACGCGCATCGTCATGCACGTTCGCCGCGGCGCCATTGTCGGCATCGCCGCGCTCGGCTATTTTTATCTCGAAGCCACGGACCAGTCTGCCGCGCTGGCATCGATCGGGCTGCTGTCGTTCGCAGCGGCTGCGCAGTTCGCGCCGCTGATCGTGTTCGGGCTCTACTGGCCGGGGGCAACGCGCACCGGCGCCATCGCCGGACTCTGCACGGGCTTCGTGCTGTGGTGCTACACCCTGTTTCTGCCGAACCTCGCGCGGGCGGGTGCTATCGGCGACGCATTCATTGCGGAGGGGCTGTTCTCGCAATCGTGGCTGCGGCCCGAAGCGCTGCTCGTGGACATGCAGAGCAATTCACTGACGCACGGCGTTGCCTGGTCGCTGGGTGCGAACATACTGGTCAACGTCCTGGTGTCGATGATGACGCGGCAGTCACTGGTCGAAAAAATCCAGGCCCGGACCTTCGCCGGTCCGGCGAGCGGTTTCGGGCCGGTACGGGCGGCGGTCGCCCGCCACGACATTACCAACGCGGACCTCCGGTCGCTGGCGGAACGATTCCTCGGCGTGCACAACGTCGAACGCTCCTTCGCCGATTTCGCCGCGTCTACGGGCATCGACCTGAATTCCTCGGGCCCGGCGGACAGGCGCCTGCTGCTCTTCACCGAACGCCTGATCGCCGGCGCCATCGGCGCCTCGTCGGCGCGCGTCGTGATGACGGCGGCGCTGCGCAAAACCGGCACGGAAATCGGCGACGTCGTATTGCTGCTCGACGAAACCTCGCAGGCGCTTACCTTCAACCGGCGCCTGCTCGATGCAACGCTCGAGAACATCACCCAGGGGGTCAGCGTCGTCGACTCGGCGCAGCGACTGATCGGCTGGAACAGCCGCTACGAGCAGCTCATGAATTACCCGCCGGGCATGGTGCACGTGGGGGAGTCCATCATCGACCTCATCAGGTACAACGGCGAGCAGGGCCGTTTCGGCAATACCGACGTGGACGCCGAGATCAACAAGCGCATCAAACACATTCGCTCCGGCACGCCGTACAGGTACCAGAGCAATTTCGTCGACGGCAAGGTCATCGAGATCAGCGGGCAGCCGATGCCCGGCGGCGGCTACGTAACGACCTACACGGACATCACTGACTCCAAGATGGTCGAGAGCGAGCTCGTCGAGGCCAAGGCCCTGCTCGAGCAGCGCGTGGCGGACCGCACCGCGGAACTGGAGAAAGCCATGACCGCGCTGCAGCAGGCCAAGGCCGAAGCCGAGGACGCCAACGCGTCGAAGACCCGGTTCCTGGCCGCAGCGGCACACGACCTGCTGCAGCCGTTGAACGCCGCAAAGCTGTTTGCCGCGCTGCTGAACGAACACCGCGAGAACATGCCGCCCGAGCAGCAAAGCCTCGTCGAACGCGTCGAGAGCAGCCTGGTCGCGGTCGAAGACCTACTCGGGGCCCTGCTCGACATCTCCCGCCTCGACACCTCCGCGCCGGTGCCCAAACCGGAGGTGTTCCCGGTCTCCGACATCTTCAAGGCCATCGAAACGCAGTTTTCCGCCGCGTTCGTGGAAGAGGGTCTGAAGCTGCGCTTCGCCAGGTCGTCGCTGTACGTGCGGTCCGATCCCGCCATGCTGCGGCGCATCGTGCAGAATTTCGTGAGCAATGCCCGCCGCTACACCCAGGATGGTGGCGTGCTCGTCGGCTGCCGTCGCCGCGGCGACCACGTAGCCATACAGGTCGTCGATACCGGCATGGGTATCGCGCCCGAGGACCAGAAAGTTGTCTTCGACGAATTCAAGCGCCTCGGCAAGCGCGGCAAAGGCACCAAGCGAGGCCTCGGGCTGGGCCTGGCAATCGTCGACCGCATCGCCAAGCTCCTTGGCCACGAGATCCGCATGCGCTCCGAGATCGACAGGGGCAGCACGTTCGAGGTCCTGGTTCCGCTCGCCGATCGTGCCGAGGCCAGGCCGACCATCAGGAGCCTGATCGACAAGGCGCCGGCATCGTCCCTGGACGGCACGATCATCCTGTGCGTCGACAACGAGCACTCGATCCTCGAGGGCATGCAGGGGCTGCTGAGCAAATGGGGGGCCAGCCCGCTCACCGCCAACAACTCTGAAAGCGCGCTCGAGCACCTGCGGAAACTCGGCAGCAATGGCGGCGGCTGCCCGTCGATACTGCTGGTCGACTACCACCTGGATGACGATGTGACGGGTATCGAAGTCATCAATGAGCTGCGGGCGCACGCGGAGACGGACATCCCCGCGATCATCGTCACGGCCGATCACACGCAGATGGTGCGCGAGGAAGTCCTTAACTCGGGTCATGCCTTGCTGCAGAAGCCGATCAAACCGGCGGCCCTGCGCGCGCTGATGTCGCGCATTCTTGCCCGGCAGTAGGCGCGCGCCGGCTATTCGACGAGACCGGGTTCCTTGGTATTGAGGCGCTGCACCGCAAGCACCGCCTGGGTACGGTTCGTCACCTGCATCTTGCGCAGGATTGCCGTTACGTGGGCCTTGATCGTGGCCTCCGAGACGCCGAGCTGGTAGGCGATCTGCTTGTTGAGCAGACCCTCGCC
>DATHRM010000066.1:0-2712 GCA_035465295.1 Woeseiaceae bacterium
CCTCTCCTCGTCTATTCGGCTTTGTCGAGCGGCCAGTTTTCGGCGCGCATCGTTTTCGGCATCAGCGGCGCCATCAGCGAGTACATGGCGAGCGTGATACGGGCACCGAATGTGACCTTGCCTGTTTCGACGTATGCCTTGAAGTTTTCAACGATAAAGCGCGAACCGCTCGCCATCGACTTCTCGCTCTTCGAACCCGCGAGTACCTGCTCGGTGATGAGGGAAAACTCGGTGCCACCCTCTTTCTCTTCGAGCGTATACGTTACCCGTGACGGCGGATCGGGCAACGCCGTCAGCCGAAACGTCGTGACGAGGCGGTGCGGCGGGTCCATCTCGAGGATGCGCCCGATGACCGCGACCGCCTTGCCCTGGTTCGAGGACACGCGGTACGGATTTCCGGCAGCGAGCCCGGGCGTGTCCCACGATCCGTTCCAGAAGAATGGCCGGGGTCGCGCCGTATCGACCAGCTCCGACCACACGGTCTCGATAGGTGCCTTGATCAATACTTTGTAGACCTGCTTATCCGCATACTTGCTCTCGTTCATTTGCTCTGCTTCCCCCCTGTTTCGTTGTCCCGATGTCGCGTTTCAGCAATGTACTTGATGCGTGTCACCTGTCCCGCCCAGTAGGCGCTGTACTCCGTCGTCCAGCGTTCATGAATCATCTGTATCGGCACCGCGTTGAAATAAAGCCTTCGCGCACGGCCGTCCTTTTCGGAGACGATTAGGCCGGCCCCTTCCAGGACGGCCAGGTGCTTCATCACGGCAATCCGGCTGACGTCGAACTCGCTCGCCAGCGCGCCAACGGCGATACCAGGCCGTTGTTTTACGATGTCGAGAATGCGCCGGCGGCTTGCGTTGCCGAGCGCCTGGAAGACCGCATCCATATCGTGGTCGTCTAACATGTAACTAATAGGTTACTTATTTTTTCGGCCAAGTCAACCGTAATCTGCAGGCGCTCCTGCAGGTAAGGTTGCTGTACGCGCAATTACGAATGGTGCTAAAACCTGCCCGGCTCCGAGAATCGCGATCACATGGCACGCTCCAACAGAAAACAGGCCGCGGCGAAATTCCGCCGCGCCATTGCGCGCAGCAACGAGCTGCACGCCGAATACCTCGAGGACCCTGCACTGTTCGAGTCCTACGACCGCTTCACTCGCTGGCAGCTCGACTACATGCTGCCGTTCTTCTCCGACCTGCTCGAACCCGAGGGATACGCGGAAGCGGTCGACTTCATCGTCAGCGATCTCGCGGGCGTCGCCATCAGCGACCGCGACCGCGACATCGAACGCGCCACGCCCGTCATCGTCAGGAGCCTGCCCGGGCACCCGCTCGAGACCGCGGCGGCCGCCGTCGAACTCAACGCGCGGGCCCTCGAGATCAACCTGGGCATATGCCGCGAACTGCTGGTCGACGGCGAGCTGCCGCCGCACATTACCGAGCAGGATTACGTCGCCGCGTGCCGCAAGGTGAGCTCCTACGACGAGTGCATGGACCTCGTGCAACTTGCGATCGACCTCGGCGAGACGCTCAGGAAACTCGTCCGCGTGCCGCTGATCGGCGGGCTGCTGCGGACGATGCGCAAGCCCGCGCATGCCGCAGGCTTCGGCGCCTTGCAGGAGTTTCTCGAGACCGGCTACCTGACGTTTCGCCGGATCTCCGATATCGACCGGTTCCTCCAGCACCTGCGCGAGCGTATGGACCAGGTGTTCAGGCATATCTACTGCTCCGAATAGGTCGTTTGCACCGAACTCTCGCGGCGCCCGCCACTCAAAAGGAGGGTGTCGTCCGGAACGGGTTGCTTCAATGCCTGAGACCATCGATGTCGTATTACGTACCGTCGCCGTCATGGCGGCGCTGTTACTGGCCGGGGTGCTGGCAGCAACGAGCCGGCAGCGCCGGGCCGCGTTGCCGGGCGCGCTTTTTTGTCTCGCGGTTGCCGCTTTTTTCGTGACGTCCGTGCCCGGAATCCGGCCGGAGCTTTCGATCTGGGCCTGGCCGTTGACGGCCCTGTGCGTAACCAAGGCTGTCTGGTTCTGGCTTTTTTCGCGGGCGTTGTTCACCGACAACGCAGCGCTCGGTGTGCGGCACCTGGCCATTGCGGGCGCCGTTGCCATCGCGGGCAGCTGGCAGCAGCTCGTATTCCTTCCACACTATCGTGCCGGTGCCGCCACCGCCTGGGAGACCGCTGCCGGGATCGGTATCGACGGCGCGTTGCTGGTGTTCGTCATCCTGGGTCTTTACGCGGCCTGGCGTGACAGGACGGTCGACCTGGTCGAGCGCCGCCGACGGCTGCGACTGGCCTTCATGGCCATGACCGGGGCTTACCTCGTGCTCGCGCTCGGCGTGCAGACTTACAACCTGCTGCTCGGCGTCGCCACACCGGTACCGGCGATGCGGGCAAACATGGTGCTGGTCGCGATCCTCAGTATCGGCGCCGCATGGCGGCTGCTCCAGCTGCGCACCAAGAGCTGGCTCGATCCGTCGCGGGTGGCGACGGCGGTCCCGCTGACTCGCCTGGAAGACAGCGTCCTCACGCGCCTGCAGCGGGCGCTGGAGTCCGACCGCGTGTATCTCGAGGAAGGCCTGACGATCGGCGCGCTTGCCATGCGGCTGGGCACCAGCGAGCACGTGCTGCGGCGCGTCATCAATCGAGGCCTGGGGCACCGCAACTTCAATGATTTCCTGCACACCTGGCGCATCCGCGAGGCCT
>DATHRM010000067.1:0-1912 GCA_035465295.1 Woeseiaceae bacterium
ATTGAGGCGCTGCACCGCAAGCACCGCCTGGGTACGGTTCGTCACCTGCATCTTGCGCAGGATTGCCGTTACGTGGGCCTTGATCGTGGCCTCCGAGACGCCGAGCTGGTAGGCGATCTGCTTGTTGAGCAGACCCTCGCCCAGCATCATCAGCACCCGGAACTGGTGCGGCGTCAGGGCGCTCATTGCCGTCGCGATTCGTGCCTCCTCGTTGTCGAGCCCTTCAGCGCCCAGATCGATGTTGTCCGGGAGCCAGACCTCGCCCTGGAGGATGGCGTCGATTGCCGCCTCGATCGTACGGATCGGCGACGACTTCGGAATGAAGCCGCTGGCGCCGTGCTGGATCGCGCGCCGTATGACCGCCGGATCGTCCACCGCCGACACGATGACGGTCGGCAGCGACTCGTGGTTGTTGCGCATGTAAGCCAGCGCCGAGAAACCGCTTACGCCGGGCATGTGCAGGTCGAGAAACAACAGGTCCGCATCGGGGTGCGACTCCACGACCTCGTACAGGCTGCCGAGACTGTCCGCTTCGTGAATCTCGGCACCGGGCACGCAATTATGAATCGCGTGAATCAGCGCCTCCCGAAAGAGGGGATGGTCATCCGCAACGATAAAGTTACTGCTGTCGGATAGCGTCACTGTCGTCTCGTGTCCTTACTTGCGATTCTTGCGGTTCTCGATCAGGTGCTCCACCACGCTCGGATCCGCCAGCGTCGACGTGTCGCCGAGATTGCTGTAGTCGTTTTCCGCGATCTTCCTGAGAATGCGTCGCATGATCTTGCCGGACCGGGTCTTCGGCAGTCCCGGCGCCCACTGCAGCAGGTCGGGGCTCGCGATGGGCCCGATTTCCTTGCGAACCCAGTTGCGTAGCTCGGTCGCGAGCTCGTCGCTGGGCTCGTGCCCTTCCATGAGCGTGACATACACGTAGATACCCTGTCCCTTTATCTCGTGAGGATAACCGACCACCGCCGCTTCGGCGACCGCAGCGTGTGCGACCAGTGCGCTCTCGACTTCCGCGGTGCCCATGCGGTGGCCCGAGATGTTCAGTACGTCGTCTACGCGGCCCGTGATCCAGTAGTAATCGTCTTCATCGCGCCGCGCGCCGTCGCCGGTGAAGTAGCGTCCTTCGAAGGTGCTGAAGTACGTCTCGACAAAGCGCTCGTGATCGCCGTAGACGGTACGCATCTGGCCCGGCCAGCTGTCGAGAATCACGAGGTTGCCGGAGGCCGCGCCTTCGCGGACCTTGCCTTTCGAATCGACCAGCGCCGGCTGCACGCCGAAGAAAGGCCGCGTCGCCGAGCCGGGCTTGAGCGCGGTCGCACCGGGCAGCGGCGTGATCAGGATGCCGCCCGTCTCGGTCTGCCACCAGGTGTCGACGATCGGGCAGCGGCCCTCGCCGACCACGTTGTAGTACCACTCCCAGGCTTCGGGGTTGATCGGCTCACCGACGGAGCCCAGCAGGCGCAGGCTCTTGCGGGACGTTTTCTTCACCGGTCCGTCGCCCTCGCGCATGAGCGCCCGTATCGCCGTCGGCGCCGTGTAGCAGACGTTGACCTCGTGCTTGTCGCAGATCTGCCAGAAACGGCTCGAGTCGGGGTAATTGGGCACGCCCTCGAACATCATGGTTCTCGCACCGTTCGCGAGCGGACCGTAAACGATGTAGGAGTGCCCGGTAACCCAGCCGACGTCCGCCGTGCACCAGTAAACGTCACCGGGTTCGTAGTTGAACACGTACTTGAATGTCAGCGCCGCGTACACGAGGTAACCGCCCGTCGTATGCAGGACCCCCTTGGGTTTGCCGGTGGAACCGGAGGTGTAGAGGATGAACAGGGGATCCTCGGCGTTCATCGGTTCGCACGGACAATCGTCGTCGACGGACTCCTCCGCTTCGTGCAGCCAGACGTCGCGG
>DATHRM010000068.1:0-1604 GCA_035465295.1 Woeseiaceae bacterium
GTGCGCCCGCGCCGCCAGGTCGGGGTCGTGGGTGACCATGACGATGGTGGTGCCCGCGCGGTTGATCTCCTCCAGCAGGGCCAGGACCTGGCCGGCCATTTCCGAGTCGAGATTGCCGGTGGGTTCGTCGGCCAGCAGGAATCGCGGCTTGCCGGCAAGCGCGCGGGCGATGGCCACCCGCTGCTGCTGACCGCCCGAAAGCTGGGAAGGCAGGTAGCTCTTGCGCGATCCGAGCCCGACGTGGTCCAGCATCTCGCCGACAGCCTTGCGCCGCTCGACGCCGCTCCAGCCACGGTAGCGCAACGGCACTTCGACGTTGTCCGCCAGGTCGAGGTCGGGGATGAGGTTGAAGCTCTGGAAAATGAAGCCGACTTTCTCGTTGCGGATGCGCGAGCGTTGCCGGTCGCTGAGGCGACTGACGTCCATGCCGTCCAGTTCATACAGTCCGCTGGTCGGCGATTCGAGCAGGCCGGCGATATTGAGAAAGGTGGTCTTGCCGGATCCCGAGGGCCCGGTGACGGCAACGAACTCACCTTCCTCGACGTGCAGGCTGAGGTCACGCAGCGCGTGCGTCTCTACGAGTTCGGTGCGGTAGACCTTGCTGATATCGCTCATTTTTAGCATGCGGGTTCTCCTGTCTCTCTGTATTCGTGTAACTCGGTTCAGTTCACGATATGGATTACGTCGTGGTCTTCGAATTCGGCGACGCTGGAAATGATGATGCGTTCGCCTTCTGCCAGCCCGGAAAGGATCTCCACCTCGGCCACGCTGCGGGCGCCCAGATCCACCGGGCGCTTGACCGCCAGGCCGTCATCGCCGAGCACGAAGGCGTGGCGGCCGCCGCCGCTGTCGGTGAACGATCCGCGCTGCACTTTCAGCACGCCGATCAGTTCGTCCATCATCACCCGCACCGTCACCCGCTGGTTCTGGCGCAGGCCGGGCGGGGCGTCGCCGGCGAAGCGGATGCGGCCGGTGACCTCGTTGTTCATCACTTCGCCCGACAGCGAGACCAACTCGCCCCGGTAGCTGCCGAAGTTGTGCTCGACATCGGCGCCCAGCCCGATGCCCAGGTCGTCGGCATAGGCTTCGGGGATGCGCACCTCGACCTCGAAGGCGGACAGGTCGACCACGGTGATCAGCGGCGTGTTCTGGTCCACCACCGCCTTCTGCGCGACCGCCACGTTGCCGACGATGCCGCTCACGGGCGAGCGGATCGACAGGTCGTCGATGCGCCGCTGCAGCTCGCCGACGACCAGTTGCTGGCGGTCCACCGCCAGCTGTCTCGTGGTCGACTCGAACTCCAGGCTCTCGCTTTCCAGCTGGGCGTCCTGCACCGCGTGCGAGTGCTCGACGCGGGCCCGGGCCAGTTCGTCCCGGGCCCGTTCGTAGTCGATCCGGGAAATCGCATTGGTCTTGATGGACTCGTCGGCCCGGCGCATCTCGCGCTCGGCCGCGCCGAGCTTGACCTTGGCGAGGTCGATGGTCTGCTGGCTCGTCACCCGCGACTTGCGCGCCTGGATTTTCTCGCGCTCGAGTTCGGCGACGAGGCGGTCGAGCGTGGCCTGCTCCTGCAGGAACTCGGAACGCAGTTCCGGGCTTTCCAG
>DATHRM010000069.1:0-5705 GCA_035465295.1 Woeseiaceae bacterium
GCTCGGCTTCGGGGCCCGCTCGGCCTTCGGGTTGTTCCTCGAGCCGATGTCCAGCGCGCGCGGCTGGGGGCGCGAGACGTTCGCACTGGCGCTCGCGGTCCAGAATCTCGTGTGGGGCTTCGGCGTGCCGCTGGCAAGCATACTGGCGGACCGCTACGGGCCATCGCGGGTGCTCGCTGTCGGCGCGATTGTCTACGGCGTCGGCACCGCCGGTATGGCGACGGCGGCGACCAGCACGAGCCTTACGCTGTTCGGCGGCGTCCTGACCGGGCTGGGCATTGCCCTGACCTCGTTCTCGATCGCGCTTGCGGCGATGGCGAAAGTCGTCGAGCCCGGGCGGCAATCGTTGGTGCTCGGCATCGGCACGTCCGCGGGATCCCTGGGACAGGTGCTTTTTTCGCCGCTCAGCCAGCTGGTCATTACCGGGTACGGGTGGGATTCGGCGCTGTTCTTCCTTGCGGCCTCGGTGCTCCTGATCGCACCGCTGGCGTTCGTGTTGCCGGGCAATGCGGATGCAGTCGGCGACGGAACGATCGAACAGGGTATCGGGGAGGCAATCGTCGAGGCGATCCGGCATCGCGGCTACGTGCTGTTGACGCTCGGCTTCTTTGTCTGTGGCTTCCATGTTGCCTTTATCACCGTGCATTTCCCGGCGTACGTCAGGGACCTCGGACTGGCGCCGCAAGTCGGTGCCTGGGCGATCGCGATCATCGGCCTGTTCAATATCGTGGGTTCTTTCCTGTCCGGGCTCGCCGGCCAGCGCTGGCCGAAGAAGAACGGCCTGGTCGTCATTTACTCGCTCCGCGCGATTGCGATTACCACCCTTTTGATCGCGGACAAGACCGCGTCCACTGTCTACGCCTTTGCGGCCGTCATGGGGATTCTCTGGCTATCCACGGTACCGCTGACCTCGGGAATCGTCGCGCAGGTCTTCGGGCTGCGCTTCATGGCGACGCTGTTCGGCATCGTATTCCTGGGCCACCAGCTGGGCAGTTTCCTCGGCGTCTGGCTCGGTGGTTATCTCTATGACCGCACGGGTTCCTACGACCTGGTGTGGTGGACCGGGGTGGGGTTATCCGTTGCCGCCGCGTTGATCCACGTGCCGATCAACGAACGGCCTTTGCGGCGCGCATTCGCCACCACGGATCAGACCTGATTATTCGCGTTGAGCCGTGCGAAATAGTCGTTGGCCGCCGCGCGGACCTTCGGCGCGAGAAGCAACGAGGAAATCATCGTCGGAATCGCCATGGTCGCGTACATGCCGTCGAGCAGGCCGATCACGGCACGGAGTGATGCGACCGACCCCAGCGTGATGAGGCCGACGTAAAACCAGATGTACCACTTCTCGAAACGCGTACCGAATAAAAAGCCCGCGCACTTGCTGCCGTAATAACTGAACGTCAGGACGGTGCTCATACTCAGGAAGAAAACCATCACGACCAGCAGGTAGCCGCCGAGACCGGGAAACGTGGTCTCGAATGCGAGCGTCGTAATCGTTGCGCCGACCGCATCGCCTTCCCAGACGCCGGTAACGAGAATTGCAAGTGCCGTGCAGGTGCAAACGATCAGCGTGTCGACCACCGGCCCGATCATTGCAACGACACCCTCGCGGATCGGCTCGTTGGTTTTCGCGGCACCATGGGCCAGCGCCTCGGTACCGATGCCGGCTTCGTTGGAGAACGCACCACGCTGGACGCCGATCAGGATGACGGTTCCCAGCGCGCCCCCGGCGACGGCCTGGCCGCGGAACGCTTCCTCGAAAATCAGCATGAACGCTCCGGGTATCGCGTCCGCATGAATGAAAAGTAACGTGGCGGTGATGATGAAATAGAAGATCACCATGAACGGTACAACCCGGCTCGTGACAGCGGCAATGCGCTGGATGCGGCCAATGATGATCGCGAAGACGAGCGCGCTCAGCGCGATGCCCGTGAGCAGGTCGAACATGAAGTGATTGTCGGCGCTCGTCACTCCCGCCGGAACCGCGACAAAATCCCGCAGCACCTGCACGAGCTGATTGACCTGGAAGACCGGCAGGGTGCCGAACAACCCGGCTACGGCGAATAACCACGCAAGCGGCATGAAGTGCCGCGGCAGCGCCTCGCGGATGACGTACATCGGACCGCCCTGGTAATGCCCCGCGTCGTCCGGCCCGCGGAACATCACGGCGAGCGATGCAGTGTAGAACTTCGTTGCCACGCCAACGATGGCGGTCACCCACATCCAGAAGATGGCGCCCGGCCCGCCGACCGTGATTGCAACCGCGACGCCCGTTATATTGCCCATGCCGAGCGTGCCGGACAGCGCCGTTGCCAGGGCCTTGAAGTGGGAGATGTCACCGAGACTGCCGGACTGCGCATCGTACTTGCCGCTCAGGATCTCCACGCCGTGACGAAAATAGCGGTACGGCACGGCGCGCGAGTGCACCACGAAGAATACGCCACCGCCCACGAGCAGGACGACGAGCGGTGTTCCCCACATGAACGCGGCCCACGCGTTCAGCGCATTTCCTATGGTTTGCATGCAACCCCCGCCTGATACCCGCCCAAGGTAGCCCGTACCGGCGGCCGGCTGCAAACGCGACAGACCGGCCGGGGGCGAAATTCGATATCGGTGCCGCTAAGATAGCGGGGAACGAAGGAGGTATTCCGGAATGTCAGCAGCAAGCGCCGACGATATCGCCCGCTTCCGGCGGCAACTGCACGCGCGTCCCGAATTGTCGGAGCGCGAGCACGAGACTGCCACGGCCATCGTGGCGCGGCTGGCCCCGACCCATCCGACGACCGTCGTCGACCGGCTCGGAACGATGCAGACGGGCGTCTGCGCGGTGTACGACAGCGGAGAACCCGGCCCCGTGGTTCTGCTGCGAGCCGAGCTCGACGCGTTGCCGATACAGGAAAGCAATACGTTCGGCCACCGCTCGATGTCGTCCGGCGTATCCCACAAATGCGGGCACGATGGCCACATGGCAACGCTCGTCGCCGTCGCCGAGGGCCTGCACGCGCAGCCGATTCGCCGCGGGAAGGTCTACCTGCTGTTCCAGCCGGCCGAAGAAACGGGCACGGGCGCGTCGGCGGTGCTGGCCGATGAGCGCTTCAAAGCCCTGGCTCCGCCCGACGTCGTCTACGCGTTCCACAACGTGCCGAAGTACCCGCTCGGGCAGGTGCTGCTGCGCAAAGGCCTGTTTGCGCAGGGGTCCGTCGGTTTCATAGCCCGCTACCGCGGCAAGACGTCGCATTCGAGCTACCCGGAGCACGGCGTCAATCCATCCACCGCTGTCACCGAACTGGTCGCCGCGGTGAATCGCTTCGATAAGACGCTGTCGGACTCGGTCTCGGCGCCGATACTGGGCACCGTAAGCTACGCGCAGCTGGGTGTTGCCGAGAAAGGACCGAACTTCGGCACGACGCCCGGCGAGGGCGTCGTAATGGGCGTCGTTCGCGCGCACAAGACCAGTGACCTGGATCGGGTCCGGGACGAGCTGGCATCGCGTGCCCGGCAACTCGCCCGGGACAGCGGGCTCGAACACGAACTGTCCTGGCACGAAGCCTTTGCAGCCACCGAATCGGATGACGATTGCGTGGCGGCAATCGAGGCCGCGGCGACCCGCGCGGGGCTGGATGCCCGGTACCTCGATGAGCCGTTTCGCTGGTCCGAAGACTTCGGTTATTTCACGGCCGCGTTCAAAGGGGCGTTCTTCGGTCTCGGCTCGGGCACGGAGCAGCCGCAGCTGCACGATGACGGGTATGACTATCCGGACGCGCTGATCGGCATCGGCGCACGTATCTACAGGTCGATCATCGATCGGCATCTCGCAGAACACCGATCGACTTCCGGCAAAGGAGTATCACGATGAGCGACGCAATAACGATCACGCACGACGAGTCCGGCAGCAAGGGACGCTACGAAGCTCGTGTCGATGGCCGCGAAGGCCGTGGCGAATTGACCTACTCCCGCATCTCGCCGACGAAGATCATCGCGGATCACACCGCTGTCGACGACAGCCTGCGCGGCACGGGTGTCGCCAAAGCGCTTGTCGAACGGCTGGTTGCGGACGCGCGCAGCGAGGGCTTCATGATCGTGCCCGTATGTTCGTACGTCGTCGCGCAGCGCAAGCGGCACCCGGAGTGGTCGGACGTGATGGACGCCAGGTAAGGCAGGGCCGGCGAACTGGCCATACGGACCATTTTCTGTGAATATGCATACGCCGAATCGCGTTACAACGAAAAGAATATAAAACAATCATTGCGATCTCATCAGGGGGGAGTCAGATATGGACCGCCGTAGCTTTATCCGTTCGTCATTATCCGTGGCAATCGCCGCATCGTTGCCGGGCTCGTACGCGCTCGCCCGGTCGTTACTACATACGCCGACCAGCGTCCCGGGCGACATCGACGCGATAACCGGCGACGGCGCAGAAATCACGCTGGCGCGGGCGGCCGTCCAGGAACTCAGCGACAGCCTCAAGGGCAAGCTATTATTGCCGGGCGGCGAGGCTTACGACCAGGCGCGCTGGCTGCTGCAGCCGCGTTATGACAAGTATCCCGCGTTTGTGATCCAGCCGACCGGCGCGGCCGACGTACAGAACGCCGTGACGTTTGCGCGGGAGAACAACCTGCTCCTGGCGGTAAAGTGCGGCGGGCACAGCGCCGCCGGCAAGTCCAGCTGTGACAAGGGCATGCAGATCGACCTCTCGCAACTTCGCAACGCGCGCGTCGACCGTGCAGCGAAAACCGCCCGCATCGCCGGCGGCAGCCTGCTGGGCGATCTCGACCACGAGTCGATGGCGCATGGCCTGGTGACGACGGCGGGTTCGGTATCCCACACCGGCGTCGGTGGCCTGACGCTGGGCGGCGGCTTCGGGCGGCTCGGCCGGCGCTTCGGTATGTCCATCGACAACGTCCTCGAAATGGACATCGTCACGCCGGACGGCAGGTTCCGGCGCGTCGGCCCGGACAGTGACCCGGATCTTTACTGGGCGCTTCGTGGCGGCGGCGGCAACTTCGGCGTTGTGACCTCGTTCCTGTTCCAGCTGCATGAGATGCAGCGTGACGTCGTTACCGGATATATCGCCTACCCGCTGTCAGAGGCCAGGCAGGTTCTCAATTTCCATGCCGATTACTCTCAAACGGTGCCCGACGAGATGAGCATCGGCGCAGCGATTGGAGGCCGCATCGGCGATGATCCGGGTGTTGGCCTGGGTTTCGTGTGGAGTGGCGATCCGGCCAGGGCCGAAAAGTACATCGAGCCATTGCGCAAGGCAGGCACCGTCGTTTCCGAGAGTATCAACACGATGGACTATGTCGCGGTACAACGTTCCGGCGACATCGATGACACGCGCGCCTTTACGGGTTACATGAAATCGGGGTTCATCAAATCGATATCCGCGGGCCTCATCGACGCCATCGTGGACAATTTCGAAGCGCAGCCGGACCGCGCCACGCGATTCATAATTACCCACTCTGGCGGCGCAATCGGGCGAGTCGGAAATACGGAAACTGCGTTTGCGCACCGCGACGCCGACTACGGCCTGCTGTCATTCGTCAGCTGGAAGACCGGAGAAAACGGCAGCGAGCATGAGAAGTACATCAAGTCACACTGGTCGCATGTCGAACCGTTTACCAGCGGTTTTTATGTCAACGACCAGTTCGACCAGCCCCAGGAGATGGTAAGCAGCACGTACCGCGAAAACTTCCCGCGGCTGC
>DATHRM010000070.1:0-15465 GCA_035465295.1 Woeseiaceae bacterium
CCCATGCGGTCGCTTTGCGCAGGTGCAGCAGTCTCCGGCTCCATCACGGATACGGGTTCTTCGGCCTTGGCGGGCGCCGCAGTGTCCGGCCCCATCACAGGTCGGGGTTGTTCAGCCTGGGGAGTCGCCGTGGTGTCGGACTCCGTCTCAGATTCTGGTTCCTGGACCTGGGCAGGCGGTGCTGTTTCCGGCTCTGTCGTAGCGACGGGTTCTCCGGCCTGGGCAGGAGCTGCAATGTCAGACTCCGTTACTGATCCGGGTTCTTGAGCCTGGGCGGGAGGCGCATTAACGGACTCCACGGATTTCGCCACGTGGGAGTCCGCTGGAATCGGTCTGTCGATTGCGAAAACGTAAGTGTCCGCCGAACTGATGATGCCGCTGGCCTCTTCCGGCTTGTCATAGCGTGCGGGCACGAATTCGGCCAGTTTCTGAAGGCTCTTTTCGATCCACGCGTTGTATACCCCACGGGAGACCAGCTTGAGATTGCTTTCATGGACCTCGATGGCCTTCTCTTCGAACGGATAGGCCTGCTCTTCGATGGCCAGTTCGTACTGCTCCCTTTCCATGGGGCTCAGTCCTTCGGGACGCTCCGACGCCGTCAGGGCCTTGCTGAAGTTGGCGTAGGTCTCGGCCAGATAGAACGTTGCCGCGGCAGTGATGTCCCCGATCTCGTAATCCACGAGCTGGTTGAATTTCTGTGTCGCGGTCTTCATCAGCTCGCGCTTCTTCTGCATATTGACCTCAAAGGGTTGCACCAGATCGACGGCCGCAAAGGCGTTAAATTCCTGCTCGGCCAGCACCAATGCGGCCTGTGCGGCGAGATAGCGAGTCCGTGGGGTCCGTTCGCTCCCCGCCGAGGCGTCGATGGCGACGATATTTTCCAGTTCCTCCAGATAGGACGTGCGGTCCTTCTGCGCCTTCAGAATCTCGGCAATCTTGTTTCGCGTCTCCAGGTTGGGCTCCGCCGGCTGCGGGAAATAGCCCACGAAGCGCCGGTACACTTCGAGCGCGCGAGCGCTATTGTTATCCTTTTCATGCAACTCCGCCGCAACCAGGAGAGCATCCCGCCTGATTTCGTCGTCCCCCGACTCCGTTTCGATGCGCTCATACTCCCTGGCCGCGAGGGAGAGTTGATTGTTTTCCCGGTATACATAGGCGACCTTCTTTGTCACTTCGGGCTGCAACGGGTTGTCGGGGAAATGATTGCGGAATCCAACCAGCACCGAGGCGGCCGTCTCCCAGTCCTTGAGCTGGATCAGGGCCGCTGCGGCGTCGTATTCGGCGGTCGGCCTGATGGTCGAGGTCGGCGCAACGCGGCTCACCCGCAGGAAGTGGTCCGCGGCGGCCCGATAATCCTGGGCGACATTGGCCTGTTCCCCTTGCTTGTAAATCGATGCCGCGAGATTGTTCACCACGGCGTCGCGCGTCGTGTCGTCCGCGGGCAGCGACGATAATACGTTCAGATAAGCGCCCTCGGCCTCGCTGTAGCGCGAGAGCTCGTAAGAAGAATGGCCAACGACCAGCCAGGCCTCGCGGACGACGTCGGTGTCTGCGCCGGGGAACGCCTCGATTAGTCTGTTGGCGGCGGCCCGTGCCTGTTCATATTCCTTCATGCCGTAGAGGTCATCCGCGGCCGCCCCGAGGACGATCGCGGCCTTTTCGTGTTCCGGGAAGGCATCGGCAAACTTCAGCGAACTGCGGACGACCTCCCGCTTGACCGCGTCCTCGTCCGCCGGAGAGGCGGCCAGTTGCTCCCGGTACGCGGCGACCGCCGCGAAGCCGGCCTGGGAGGTTTTTTCATGGGCCGGATAGTCGTACGCGGTCTTCTCGAATTCTACGGCCGCTTCGCCGAAAGACCGGTTTTCCAGCAACAGGTCCGCCAGCTGGTAGTTGATGGCGGGCGATTCGGGGTCCGCGGGGAACGAGGTCAGAAACTCCCCGTACCATTTCCGCGCCTCTTCGAAATTCGCCGGTTTGTCTTCTCCCTGCTTCGGGTCCTGGTAGCAGGCATGATAATGGTTCGCCAGGTCGGTCAGGTTGGTTTTCAGAAGACCGAGAACGTCCGGCCGCTCGCCGGGAGCGAAATACTTCCAGTATTCCGCCTGCAGACCGTAGGTTGTGGCGAATTTCTTTTTGGAGTCGAGAACAAGACTGGGAAATCCGCCGGCAGCGTGGATTTCGATCACCCGCATGTGGAAGTTCGGCGCCGCCTTGTGCAACCGGTTGCGGTCCACGAAGGCGTTGTAGGCCGCGGCAGCGTCGGCGTAACGTCGCTTGTCGAAGTAGAATTCGCCGAGATTGCTGTATATGCTGTCCTCGTAACTGCGCTTTCCGTGGCGCGAGAAGTATTCCACCGCGGAATCGGCGCCGCCGAGGTTGGAAAAACTCAAACTGATGACCCGGAAGGTGTCGTCCGTCCGCTTTCGTTCCTGCTCGTCCTCGGTCTGTTCGAAGTCGTATCCCACCGACACCTTGTGGTCCATCAAGGCGATGAACCGATGCAGGGCGTCTTCATAGAGCTCCTGTTTGTAGAACGTCCAGCCCAGCTTGTACAGGGCCAGCTCGTAGAACTGAAGACCGGCGCCCATATCCACGATGCTCTCGTAGGCATTCTCGGCATCCAGGTAGCGCCTGTGCATGAAGAAGTATTCGGCGCGGCGGAACTGCAATTCATCGAAATACCGGGACCGGGGGTACTCGCGGACCACCCGGTCCATGACCGCCATGGCCTCCTCGGTCTGCCCCAGTTCCTCATACGCGCGGGACATCTGGTACAGCACCTGGTCGTTGCGCTTATAATTGGGGTAATCGTCGAGGAGCTTCTGGTAAAGCACGATGGCCTCGCGGGCGCCCGTCCTTTCGAGATCGCCAGTGCCCGCGACAGGGGTGTCAGCGGCAGCCGCTATCCTGTCCACCGTCTGCCTCATGGTTGCCCGTTTTTCAAAGTCCGTCTCGGACTCCCCGTGAGCCGGAATCTGCGCCGATGCCTGCTCCGGCGGTGCGCCGATGGCAGACGCGGCCTCGGGACGCATTTCGGGTTCCAGGGCGGGCGATGCCTTCGCCTCCTCGGCGGCCCCGGCGCCCTCGGTGATGGTGCCGTATTCCTTTTCTATCTTCAGGTCGGCCAGACGACGCATGGCCTCGGGCGCCAGGGCCGAGTCCGGCGTCTCCTCCAGAAAGCGCTGATAGCTCTGCATTGCCTTCTCCAGCCCGCCCTCGATCTTCTCTTCCTTGACCTCGATATGCTCCCGGGCCAAGGTGGCAATGGTATTCCGATTCCTGTCGCCGACCGACGCACACGCGGCCAGCATCAATGACGCCGCCCATATGAAAAGTCGGATCCGGTTCATTTACTCACCCTTTTCCCGGACCTGGGCTCTGGTGGCACGGTCATAGCTGTCCGCCATGCCGAAGCGCGCCTTGATCTGGAACTCGGCAAGCCGCTCGCGACGCGCGGTGAGTTCATTCACGGCCATGGTTTCAAGCATATGGCCCTGACTCGCCATCAGTTCACCCACCTTTTCCCGCGCCGTTCGTATCCGGGACCGTTGGCGGCGGATGATGTCGTCGTACCCTTCGTAGCTTTGGGTGGCGGCCTGGCGGGTGCGGACAAAGGCGGCGTACTGCCTCTTCAACAGGTCCACCTCTCGATTCAGGTCGCGGAGATGCTTATAGGCCTCGGTGAACCGACGATTGTATTCCGTGTAGATGTTCCAGTGCAGCACCCCCCGCAGACGTGCGATGCGTGCCGCCACGTCGCCGGGCACGGCCGGGCCGCCCGCCGCCAAGTTTCGTTCCAGAAGCCCAATCTGTTCACTGATGATCCGTTCCTCCGCGGTCGCCAGATAATCGGGTCTCGGCACCACCAGCATGGCCTTGAGCCGTTGTTCGATACGGTCCCGCTGCTCCAGGCGCAGACGCATCTGGGAGTCGAGCCCCCGGAATTCCCGGTCGATGGCGGGAAGAAGAGGCTGGTAATAAGCCCTGCGCTGATCGATGATCTCCTCGAAGGCGTCCAGATCCCCTTCCCACACTTCCAGCCTCCTGCGCAATTGCTCCAGGTCGAGGTAGTTTTTCAGGGATTCCTGGAAATCGTGGGAGGCCATCAAGTCCAGCAGGTAGTATGTCTCGGGAGTGTTCGGAAGCTCGCGCAGCTTGACGACCCAGTCGGCATCCTGTTTCACTTCTTCCCGCACCAGCGCCTGGAGAAAACGCCCTTCACGGATGCTTTCGATGGAAGTCCCGAGCTTGTCGACTTCGGCGCCAAACTTCTCCAGCGCGCCGCCATACATCAATGCCGCCTTGCCGTTCACATTCATCTTGCCATAGGCATAGGGGACGGCCAGCATGGCTTCCTGCACCGAGGCGTCCGTGACCTCTCTCGTCACGACGGTGCTCCAGGGCACCAGCGCCCGTTCGAAGCGCCCTTGAAAGGCGTCCGCCCATCCCGAGCCCAGCAATGCCCGATCGGAGAAGGGACCGGTAAGACGCACCCGGTCGAGCACCTGCTTGGCGCCCTCGAAATTCTTTTCCTGTAACAGCTTGGCCCCGAGGACGAGGTTCGCCTTGTCCTTGATGGCCAGCGTAAGATCATCATTGCTGTTGATCTGACCGGTACGGTCAAGATACTGGCGGCCTTCGAGCTCCTTTCCGTCCCTGATGAGGGCGATGCCGAGGTTGTAAGTGGTAAAGCCCTCGAGGCTCTTTGCGCCCTGGAGATCCCTCAGGGTGCGAGCGGCTTCGGCAAACCGGCCGTTGGCCATATGGATCTGGGCGCGCAGGAAATCCAGGTCGTCGCGAATCTCCGGCGGGACGGCCCCGTGGATGCTCTCCACGGCGTCCTTGGCGTTGACCGGCTGATCCTTCTGGAAGTAGAGCCTCGCCAGGCGGAAAATGGCCTCGTTGCGCACCGGCTCCTCGACGTTGCCCTCGATGACCGCCGTAAAGGCGCGACCGGCGCGCTGGTGCATTCGGTATGCCAGCTCGAAATCGCCCACGTCGAACTCCGCCTGGTCGACATGGTAATGAAGGGTATCGCGCTCGCGTTCGTCCACCCTGTAGTGCTGCATGAGCTCGGTGTCGAGCCTGGAGATGGCGTCAAACCAGTCCCCTTGAAACGCGTGATAGAGGGCCTCTCCGAAATAGAGGTCCTTCAGCTCCTTCGGGGAGAGCGTGCCGCCCGACGCCGAAGACGCGGAAAATATCAGAATTGTTAATAAAACAAACAGCTTCTTCATGGTCTACCTGTCATTCAGGGTGATGTCCTGGGCGGCCAGAGATATCTCCACGATCTTTGGGCCCACGTCCTTATCGACCTTGAAACGCCCCGATTTTTCGAAATCGGTCCCTCCTTCGGTTTTTCCGAGGACCAGGACCTGGAGGTCGTGCTCGCCGGACCGGACATTGCCGGTATAGATGCGCTGCACCCCTCCCTTCCGTAGGGCTTCGAGCTCCTTGAAGGTGTAAAGGTGATGGGCGACCGGCTCGCCGTCCAACTGGATCTCCACCGAGTCGAGACGGAAGGTTTCGCCGCTGGCCAGCGATACGAATACCGCGACCTGCGTGTTGGACGGATACAGCAGCTTCTCTTCAAGCTGGTTCAGATCCGCCGCGATTTCCAGGACATCGCCCTTGATCTCCTGGACCTGCTCGTCCAGACCCTTGATCTGTTCCTTTGAGATTTCCTGCCCGTAAGCGGCGGTGCTTAAAACGAGCAGGGAGATCCCCAGGATGAACCCTCTCTGCCAGCAAAACATGTTGGCCTCCTCACATCTCGGAAATCCATATTTCCACTTCTTCCGTCTCATTCGGGCTAGGCCCCCGAGTCTCTAATACTTGCCGACCAAGTTGACGAACAGACCCTGGTGCCTGTAATCCAGCTGAGTCAGGTCGTCTGAAAAATCGCTGAAGTTATAACCGACGCCCGCTTTGATGTGGTTGCCCAGGTGGCGATAAACGGCAAGCAACACACCGCTGCGGCTGTCGTCCGCGTCGGGCAGGTCCAGCCTGCGCACCTCGACCAATGCGTCCCATCGGTGGACGAAGTGCCAGTCTGCGCGCAGCACGTACAGGTTGGCCCGGCTGTCGAAAAACTCTCGAGTAATTCGATCCTGGGCCACCTGGCCAAGGCGGTAGGCGTACTTGGCTCCCACGGTCCAACGGTCCGTCAGGTCGTACATGGCATCCACCGATCCGATGTGGCTGCGCTGGATATAGTCGGGCGCCGCACCGGTGCCGGTCAACTGATCGGCCGCCGGAACATTGTAGAAATAGGTGTACTTGAACAGCGCGTTCAGGCGGTCATTGCGAACGGGACGATACGCATAGCCGAGGACCGCTTCCGTATAGTCGCCGCTATAAGAATCTCCCATCGAACTGTCGCTCACGGCGTAATTGAATTTGCCGACGAGCCGCCAGTCCTCGGAGAGCTGGTACTTAAAACTGTTTTTCAACAGCCAGGAGCTACGTTCGGAGAAGCTGGTATCGGGCTGCTCGATGTCGTCGACCCGATATTCCACGGCGCTGGCGAGCGAAAGCTTGTCAAACCCGTAACCGACGCTCACGCCCAGCGCCTTCCGTTCGAGTTCGGCCGCGGTGCGGGGGTCCTTGAGGGTTCCCAAATCGAGATTGGCGCCGAAATTGACCCGGTCAAAGGCCACGAGTTTTACTCCGGCGGAATGCATCAGGCCGGTGGGGACGTCGCCGTGGGTATACAGCTCTTCGGCGTAGACACTGGCGCTGTCCGAATAACGGGTGCGGAAACCGGAAGCCATTTTGCCCTTCCTGGCCAGCAGGCCGTTGTCCGTCCGCTCGGTCTCGAGGTTGTAATTGCTGTAGATGGTGGTCCGGTCGGAATACAGATACTCGGTCCCGAGCTTGCCGCCCGTCCCGAGGTCTCCTTCGGAAACCTCGCCGGTGACATTGAACCGATCGGCCAAACGCACGTTGCCGCCGACGCCGATGCGGCCGTTGTCCTCGCGGTTTCCGCTTGTCTGGACCGTCTCCTGACCGAAACCGTAGGCCGTCCAACGCTTATGGGAGTCGTAGAGCAGCCGGACCACCGCATCCGTCCGGTCGCCCTCCTCCTGAGTAGCGGGGACCACCGCCGACTGGTCTTTGCGGCTGTCGTGGCGCACGCCCGAACCGAGAGTCCAGTGCTCACCTATCCGGTACTCGACGTTCAGCTCTGCGGTTTCGGTCTCCAGGCCATCCCGCTGCTCCTTCTTGTCCATCTTCGCGCGGGCGTTGAGGCGGTCGGTAAACGGCATCTCCGCCGTTCCGCCGTATTGGGTCAGATCCCGGGCGGTGGCCAGCCCCGGCGCCGAATAGCCCGCCTCGAGATCCTGCAGATAGAGGGTGACCCGGCCGCGCCCGTTTTCAAAGAGGTCCTTGAAGCCCAGACTGGCATCCGCACGATAGGCCGACGCCTCCACTTCGTTGCCGCCCAAAGGATCCTGCGTACCAAAATTGAAACCGCCGTCGATGGAAGTCGTCGCCAAACCGCCCGGACCCTTGGTGCGGCCCGCTTCCAGTTTGAGCCACGACTCCGAGGACTTGCGCAGGGTCAGGTCCGCTCCACCCAGGCTGCTTTCGATGTCGGCTTCTTCATCCTGACTGGCGGTCACGCCGACCTTGACGTGGTCATTGAGCCAATAATGGGCCCTGCCGCCGGCAGCCATCGTGTGCGGGTCGTCGAACCCCGGGGTGAATTCGTAACGGACCACCAGGAAGACCGGATGCCCGCTGATGGAGGCGCTGTCAACCAGCAGACCGTCGTCCGCCGTCGGCGACAGAGGTTGGGACAGCAGGAGGCGTCCCTGCAGGTAGTCGATATCGTAATCGAGCACCGGCGTCAGGTTCTTGACTCCCAGAACGATCCCGGAATCCTTGTCGCGAACCTCGATACGCACGCGCTCGGAACCCTCCAGCAAGTCCTGCCGGCTCAGGAAATAGAGCGATCCTCCGGTGCCGAGGAACTCGTCGCGGCCCGCCACGGTCCCCGGGTCGGCGGCAAACCCGTCCACCTGCAGTCGCGGCTCGCCGAAACTGGTGGTGTCGAGGAGCTGATAATGCAGGTTGGCGCCGTACAGCCCGCGGTCCACGTGCGCCAGGTCGGTATCGGTATACGTGATCTTGAAGTTGCCCCAGAGCCCGTACGTTTTATCCTTCTTCGCCTTGACGAAGAACTTGCCGTTGGTCGGAGCATCTTCCAGGACGGTGCTGTCATCGCCGAAGGTCGGGAAGTGGTAGTCCTGGTCGATGCGTCGGAACAGCGCCTCGGGGGACTTGTCCATGAAGTTGGAAAAGATCTCGTCCAGGGGACCTTCGCGCGTATCGGCGCTCGCCGTCAGCGACCAGCCGTTTTTGAACTTGCCGTTTGTATAGAACGCCAGCCGGCCCTCGAGGCTCATGTCTTCGCTGTATCGGTCTTCCTCCGGCGCGAGCAGTTCGGCCGGCCCGTCTGTCTTGTTTCCGGACAGGGTCAGGTCGGCGATCCCCACGGTGAACCAGTCGCTCTCTTTCAGTTCCAGATCGCGCAGGAACGTCTTGCCGCCTCCGAACGCATCGAGGACGGCCACTTCGACGGTGTGCCTGCCCTCCGGGAGGATCTCTTCGGCCACGAAACTGCCGGTTCCGTCCACCGGCACTTGGTATCCGGCCATCCACACCCCGTGTCCTTCGGGGATCGCGGTGCCGTGGGCCGTAACCGTTCCGCCGTGAAGGAGAATATTGCGACTGGCGATGCGGCTCTCGCCATAACCGGCCCGCAGTTTTTCGTCAACATTCGCTTCGGCAACCGACGGATCGATGCGTTCCGCCACCCAAAGGGACTGCGGAGTCGTCTCGTCAAAGAGTCCCTTCCTGTCATACACCCGCATCAGGTATTTCAACTTGCGCACCTGCGCGGAGAAGGACTCGAACTCGGGTTGCCATTGGGCCATACCGTCGGCATCCATCTCGAGGACGACGATGGGCGTATCGCGGACGGACTGCTCCTCTTCGAATATTCTGACCTCCGCCCGCTCGATGAAGCTGCGGTAGTTGGTGTACAGGCGGAAATGCACCAGGTTCTCGGCAAACGCCGTATCCGGCACGTCCTGATAACGGATCGTCATCGGCCAGGCGGTCACGTTCAATCGCGGTTCCAGCTTCAGGCTGTCGTACTTGAACTGGATTTGGGCGTTGTCAAGGGCCACGTCGGTGCAGCGCTGCACATCGGAACTGCATTTGCCCGGATCATCGATCGGCTTGCCGTCCACCGTGATGCGCATGAGATTCAGGGCGAAGGGATCGGCGGTGCTCACCTCGCGGGTCAACGGGGTGACCTCTACACCCTCGTAGTCGTCGCGGAGGATCAGTTCATCGTAGACCACCTGCACCTTGACTTTCGACGTATCGGACTCGATAAAACCGGCGTTGACCACATCGTCGGACTGGACATAGCCGCGGCCGTCGAACTCCGCCTGCCTTTCCGTTAATCCCATCTGCTCTCTGACGGTCGCCATGGACCGGCGCGCGCGCGCCAAGGATAATCCAATGTCATCGCCGTACACCGCGGCCGTACGCCGATCAAGGCGTTTGTTGGCGGTATAGCCGACAAACCGCAGGCGGACATGGGTCCTGTCCCTGATCTCGTCCATGATGCGCTGCAGATGTTCGGTGTAACCGGCCGGTATCACGGGCTTGCCGTCTTCAAACAGAATCGGATCGATGCCGCCCGACGGCGAATCGTAGACCCGGGTGACGGTTTCGGCGCCGGGGGCGTCCGGGCACAGTTGGGGCTCGTCGGGCAGGTCCTGCAGCGGATCATCGTGCCAGAACTCCAACTCCACGCGCCGGTTCAGCGCGCGCCCCATTTGCGTATCGTTCGAGGTCACCGGCTGCGACGCCCCGCGTCCCTCGGTCTCGATGGCGGCGTTGGGCAGGCCCAGATCATCCTGAACAGCGAGTGCAACGCGCCGGGCAACCGCCTTGGTGAGCCCTACGGGGTCGCCATAGATGCGTTCGTCCCGTCCCTTCAGCGGGATGTCATCCGTATAGCCGATGAACTTGGCCACAAGGTTCTGCTTGCCGCCGAGATTTTTCACCGCCTGCTTGACCTGCTGCAGAAATTCCTCCGGCACGTTCAGCATGCCTTTGTCGTAATGAAGGGGGGAAGTCAGGTTCTTGACGCGTGCGCGATGGGAGTGGCCGTCCTTATAGCGCAATTTGCAGACCGTCTCGGTCCGGCAGACCTTGATGCGGTTCTCCTCGCGGGGGACGACCACTTCCTTTTCGACCTGCTTTTGACTGATCTCGTCGTACCAGACCTGCACTTCCACGCGCCGGTTGAGCTTCCGCCCTTCTTCCGTCGCATTGCTGGCTATCGGTTGACTTTCGCCAAGTCCTTCGTAGGAGATGGCTTCGGGGGGAAGGGAAAGCGCGCGCTGGCAGAATTCGGCCACGGTCCCCGCCCGTTCGCGCGACAGCCCGATGTTGTCACCGTAGATATTGATCAGCTCGCCCCTGAGCGGAAGGGAACAGGCATGACCGACAAAGTGGAGCCGTACATTGGCGCGATCACGCATGCCGTCGAGCACACCGCGAAGCATTCTCAGATAGTCCTCGGTAATTTCAATTTTCCCCAGGCCGAAATAAATGGGCGGGACCAGGTTGTCGAGTTTGACGGTCGTGACTTCCTGCCCGACGACTTCGCGCAGTTCCGTCTTGTCCCCCTCATCCTTTCCGAATATGGCGGGGTCGTGGACCCATGGGGTCAAAGGCTGGTCGGTCGGCAGGTGCATCTCGGCCGCCTCTCCGCGCACATGGGTTTCCCTCACCCCCGTTTCCTCGGATGACGCAACCCCAGTGCCAGCCGCGGTGACGCCGCACACGCACAGGACGGCGATGACGTGCCTCGGAAAGATGCCCTTCATGATGCGCAGGTGACGTAACATGAGCGTCATCAGTCCGTTATCGGTGACCGGCAATCGGAGCGCCGCGTCGCCAGAAGATTTCGGTTTCAATGGTCAGCCGGTAGCCGGCCCCTGCCTGCATCCACCGTGCGGAGATTTCCTTTTTCAGGGCCTTAAGTCGTTCCAGGGCCAGACCTTTGGGCTCGACATCGCCGAGATAGGACAGCCTGAGCACGGACGGCCCATTCTTCAGTTCCTCAAGCAACTGGTCGATTCTGGGAGTCCACGGCATCCGGATTTCGGTGGTGCCGGGCTCGAAGGCGCCGTCGGCGATATCCATGCGCACCACGCGATGGATCGTCGCGCCGAAGTTGAAGCGCAGCATCTTTCCGCGGGTGGCCCGCTGCACGCGCGGATTTTCGGTGGTCAGGCGATATCCCGTGGGCAGGCTGCGCTCGTCCAGCTTGAGGATGAAGTTGCTGCCGCGATCCTCGTCCGGGACTGCCGCGCAGGTTATGTGAAAGCGTCCGTTGTTGTCGGTGGCGGCGATCAGACCGCGCGCCGTCACCACGCGAACCCCGAACAGTCCCTTCTCGCCCGAGTCCTGCGCACTGTTGAGGTTGCGGTCGTCAAACACCTTGCCGATGACATCGGTGCAATCGATGTCCGGGTCCGGGATGACCCTCACGGTGGCCGTTGCTTCTCCCGAGACAGCGCCGCCGGTGGCGGTATTGAGCGTCAAGGCCCGGTTTACGTATTCGCCCTCGGAGACGCCGGAGCCCACCACCAGCAGAAACCGGATGGTGCGTCTCTGGTTGACCTGCAGTTCGAGGCCATTCCAGACAAGCTCCAGACCGTTGACCAGCGGTTCGGCCGGATTGCCGTCCAGGCGGGCGGAACCGGCCACGTATTTGAAGCCGGGCGGGAATCGATCGACGATGCTGATATCGGACAGCGGCGCGCTGTACACGTTGGTCACGGTGATCGTATAGGGCACCAGCGACCCCCGGCCCACGTTGGTTAAAGAGGAGGTCTTGGTGATGGCCACGGCCCCGTTCAACTCCGGATCGATGGGGATCAGGTTGTTGAAAGCCTGGCTCTCCTCGGGCACGGGTCCATTGCTCAGCAGAAGGTGCAGATGATAGGTGGTGCCGGCCGTGCTCGGCGGAACCGACGTCGGCGGGACCGCTGCGGAGGCGACAACCTCGCAGTAGGGGGTAGTCGGCACCGCGTCGTCCGGGCAGACGGGAACGGAGTACGCCGCTGTGTTTGCGTCACTGGCCGGCGGAATGACTTGGGACGGCATGCCCATGTACCCGGTCGCCGGCGGCGTCACCTCGATGAGATAGCCGCCGCCCGTCGGACAGGAGGCATTGCTGAAGTTCAGGTCGAACTTGTAGAAGCCGTTCGCGGAGGTGACCTGACCCTGCTGTACAGGGTCGTCGAAGCATTCGCTCGGCAACAGATCGCCGGTGGCCGCGTTCCGCATCGCCACGCTGGCGCCGGCAACCGGCGTACGTTCTACGGAGTTGTACACGGTGCCGTTGGGCCAGAGCGGCAGATTCAGGTTCTGCAGATTGGCCCCCGAGGCGACGATGATGTCACTGATCCGCTGCGGGCCGTTGGTGAAATCCGAGTCGGCCTGACCCATCGAGGCGGTATTCGGTCCCGCACCCGCCGCGCGGAAACGGAGTTCATAAGGGTCCGAGGTGCCCTCGTTGGGCGCCAGGCCGCTGAACCGATAGAACCCGTTGGCATCGGTGAGCGCCGTGGTGACCAACTGATTGTTGCGATAAAGCTCAACAGACCAGCCCTCCATCATCGTCTCGGTGCCGCTGTCCGAAACTTTGTCCAGGTTCGCGTCGTGCCAGACGTACCCGTTGAGGCTGGCGCTGCCCGGCGCGCCGCCCACGTCGATGGATACGCTGGCCGAGTTGTCCTGCGCCGGAGTGTTCCAGCGGACCACGCCGGTATTGGTGATGGTCGTTCCGATGGCGAGAGTGGGGTTGATCTGCACGCGAAAGCGCACGACCGCAACGGAGCCCGGCTGAAGATTGCCGCCGTACTGGGCGACATAGTCCGCGGTAAGCACCGCGCCGGAATAGACGACCCCGCCCGTTGAATCGTTCAAGGTGCCCGACCCGTCGACGTAGGTCACTTGATCGCCCAGGGGCGGATTCAGGTCATCGGTCACCACCACCCCGGTGGCGGGCAGGCTGCCGATGTTGTTCACCCGGATGACATACTCCAGCTGGCCGCCGGCTACGGCGATTCCGCCGCCGACCACCGATACCTCTTTGGTTATGGAGACCAGTTGCACCTCGCCGACGACGACGATGGTCGGCTGGTTTCCGTTCGAGGGCACGCCATCGGCATCGGTTTTTCCCGGGGGCAGTTCGTTGGAGAAAATGTCGCCCTGGTTGACGATGAGGGTCCCCGTGGGAACGCCGTCGTTGACCCGGACCTCGAAAGTGACCACGGCGCTTTCGCCGGGCGAAATAATGCCGGCGCCCGGATTGTCGGAAGATTGCACCGGAAGACCGGCGATCAGCGGGAACACGCCGCCGGATCCCACCGACGCGTTGTTCAGACGGAGGGAATCGGCAACATAGGTGGTATTGTCCGGAACGGCGTCTCGAAGCATGACACCCGTGGCCGGGATCGCGCCGGTGTTGCTCAAGACGATGGTGTAGCGCAGCACGTCGCCCGGATCGACGATCCCCGGCGAGCTGGAATCCTCGTAGATCTGTGCCGTCTTGGTGGCGTATAGGAGCGGCAGGTTGCCGATCGTGGCCGTGGCCGGTACCGTTATGTAGTCGTTAAGCCCGCCGATGCCGTCCGAGCCGTTGCGTTCGAAGGCATTCGGGCCATCCGTGCCGGTCCACTGCGCGACGGCGCTGTTTGTGAGCGTCTGGGCAAGCACGCCGTCTTGCACGCGCACGTCGTAGGAGATGGTGACGGTCGTGCCTTCGGCGATGTCGATGTCGGCATTGCCGTCGTTCTGACTCCAGAGAAGCGTTTGCGCCTGGTTGACGCCGTCGCCCGTGATAATGGGCGCGCCGATGGTGTTGTTGGCGCTGACGCCGCTGCCGACGGTGACGGCGGGGTTGCCGGCATAGACCAGACCGAGGGCGAGGATATCGGTAAGCGTTACATCGAACACATCCGACGAATAGTTGTCGCCGCTCGCCGTCAGCGTCACGCTGTAGCGTACGGTCTCGCCGGCAGCCGGCGTGGTCGGGTCGGCACTCTTGGTGATATTCGCGATGTGCGGCTCGACGACATGGAACGTCACGGTTCCACTGGTCAGCGCGGGCTGTGGGACTCCGCCCGGGGTGCTGGCATATGTGTAGGAAGCCGTGTTGTTGATCGCAACGCCCTGCTGGGCGCCCAGGACGTTGCGAACGCGGGCGCGCACCTGGAAAACCGCCTGCTGGCCGGCCGGGATCTGGGCGACTCGGAAGCTCAGGTTCGGAGCGACGCTGTTGTCCGTGACCGCCGGGCCGCCGGCCTGGGTGATGCCCAGATATTCGAGATTCCCGTCGAGCGTATCGGTGACCACGACATCGTACAGCGGACGGGTGCTCACCGTGCCGGGCACCCGGATCTCGTACGCCACCTCCTGGCCGATGGTTGCCTCCGGGGTAGTCGGGGAGATCAGCGCCTTCGCCGGGGGCTGAGGCGGAGGTAAGGCGATCACCACCTGCGTCGGGTCCTCGTCGCCCGCTACGGCAGGATCGGCCTGGCCATTGATGTTGGGATCGTCGCTGTCGGCGATATCGACCGCGCCCTGGAAGAGGTCCGCCTGGTTCCGGACCACGAAACCTTCGGTCAGGGTCGAGAGCAGTGTGATATCGAACGTGACCGCGACGGTGCCGCCGGCCGGAACATTCAGGTTGCTGATGTCAAGGATCCCGTCGCCGGGTTGGGAGACGACCGCTCCCGGGGGAGCGCTTACGAGCGAGAGCGAGCCCGGCTCGAACGCCCCCGACCCATTGAGCGCGTTGAGGTCGTCGTAGAAACGAACGGCGGTGAACGTGTTGTCGATGCTTTGCAGGCGCAGCGTGTAGCGAAGCGTCTCCCCCGGCAGGGCGGTGGAGACGATCTCGCCGGTCGCCGGGTTCGCGACGGTCTTCTCGAAGAAATACCCCGAAAGCACCACCCGCAAGTCGTGGGCGTCCTGGCAGTCTTCGGTGCCCACCGTGCCGTCGGTCGGAGGACACGCGTAGGTTTTGCCGACGGTGGGATCTTCATCGCTGGAATACTCGACGGCGGCAACATTGGTGAGCACGTCGCCGGTTTCGCTGTCGGCGTCGACCTTGGTCCGATAGGCGATGGTCAGAATCTCATTCGGCTTGATCGGCCGATCCAGCAGGGTGAGGTTGAGCGTGCAGCCGGCATAGCTGAGGGAATAAGCGGTATCCGGGAGAAGCTGACCCGCGAGCGTGACGCTTTGCACCTCCGGCGTCAGGTCGCACATCCCGCCACGAGTAGAGGAAGGGGGCGAGTTCGACGGTTTGTCCGGCAGCAGGTCGACGATCTTGACGTTCCAGGCATCGCCGGTCTCTTG
>DATHRM010000071.1:0-2108 GCA_035465295.1 Woeseiaceae bacterium
GCGGGTTCGTTCTATGGGATGTTACGTCGATCGCGTAGTGTCGGGGCAAAGCGGCATGCGATACTGGCAAATGGCCCTGACGACCATTGGCCGTTCACTGATGATTTCGTCTGCTTTCAGGCGTATCGCTACCGTGTCGCAGGCCGCGGTATCGCCTACTACGCGATGTCGGTGGTTTACACAGGACAGCTAACCCGGATCATGCATCAGAAGCGGGCACAAGTCGCATGATTTGACGCACATGCGTCGTCGTTCGGCCCGGTCGGGTCGTTTTGGGCAACTCGCTGTGCAACGCGTTTGGGGTTGATCTGCCTCGTTCGGCGGCGGTTGGGGCGCGCATGCCCCACGCATCATGGTCCCGACGGCAAGAGCCCGAGGGCAATCGTGCGGAACAGGGTTTTCTCGACACAGCTCGATGGCAGATGCACGCGGATGCGGCGGCCGTGCTCAATGACGCGTGCGGCGATCTTCAAGAGCCGCAGGCGGAGCGTGTTGAACTCGCACCTTGCGAGCCCGTGGCCTTGCGGGATCTGGGCGCGCACGGTGTGCATCAGCCAGAACGCCGCCGAATGGAGTGTCAGGCGGACTTGATTGGCGGTCGCCGAATGGCATGACGTGCGATCCGACGCGAGTTGGGCCTTGTGCAGTTTGATCAGGTTCTCGGCTTGGCCGCGCTGGCAGTAGACGCCCTCGTAGAGGCGCTCAGGATCACCATCGAGCGACGTCACGACGTAGCGCACGTCGATCTTCTGGCGCATCGCTTGCGGATCTTCCGGCGTCGGGTCTGGATGCATCGAAGCCTCGATGCGCGCAATCACGCGGCGCGGCGTCTGCCAGCTTCCCGCCTTGTATTCGAGCGCCTTGTAGCACCGCGATTTCGGCGCCTCCGACAGCGCATGCCAGAAGCGCAGATGGTCCGCCGCCTCGGCGACCAGGGCATCGAGCACGCTGTTGCCCGCGAAGCCGAAGATGTAGCCAACGCCGTTTTCATCGCACCACTCCATTGCCTCGGCGCGCCCATAGTGACTGTCGCCGCGCCATACGATGTTCGCCTTTTCCCACGTCTTCAGAATGCGCTTCGTCAGATGCTTGATCACCGTGCGGACTTCCCGGCCGTTCGGCGTCTTCGCCGGGCGCAGGATGGTCGCCACCGGCAAGCCGCTTGCTGCATGATAAACGTGCATCGGCGCAAAGCCGCGCTCGTCATGATGCGCGTTCCAGAACGCCAGTTGCTGACCGCCGTGCGCGGCGTCGAACGTGTCATCAATGTCGAAAATATCGCACCCTGAGGGCGTCACGCGCGCCGTCAGCTGATCGACCAGAGCCTTCGCAAGCCGCGCTGCGTCCGTCTTACTCGGCGCATTCTCGAAGCGGCTGATGGTCGATTGCGAGGCGAGCGGCGCGCCCGTCTCGGGACAGCGCCCGACCGCCATTTTCATCACCGGATCATGGCGCAGGGCATCGTGATCGATGCCGTCTTCGTAGCCGCAGCAGATGCCGAACACGCGCGCTTCAATGATCTCGCCCATCCGATGCCGGATGCGCGTCAGATCTCGCCGGTCCCGCATGGCCGCGGCAAGCCGGGCAAGGACGCCGGTCTTCTTCTCGGCGCCACGCAGCAGCAGCATGCCGGCGTCCGACGACTGGTTGCCGCCATCAAAATCGACTGTGAGCTTCTTGCGCGCAACGGCTGGCAGCTCGAAGGATAGTGACGTAGCGTCGGTCATGGCTGTGGCGCTCGGTGGTGGAACGCAGCACATCGTCTCAACACCGATTTGGTACGCGATCCCAAAGCTTTGCGCCACAGCCAGGCGATGATTGCTCATCCTTGCTGCATAATGCGGGTTAGAATCCATCAGCTTGTCCATGATCATGACCTGATGGCTCTTTACAGCGCCGATGCTGTGGTTGCCCTCGATAAGCGCACGCAGCGACGCTCCCTGCATTCCTTTCAGGAAAGCATCAACCCCGCGCATGGTGTCGATGTAATCATAGACTTTCCGCACCGTGTCGGCGGTGGGCGCGCCGTCGAGAAAATTCAGCGTTCCGATCGAGGTTTCGACCTTGTCTGGCGTCGAGATCGACTTCAGGACTTCTTTGTCGATCTC
>DATHRM010000072.1:0-2823 GCA_035465295.1 Woeseiaceae bacterium
GACTTTGTTGATTCCACGGGACATAACGATTCTCTGCTTGTGGCGCCTTTGCGGCGCGATTGGTATTCATACCCTCTCGAGGGGGCACATATTGTAGAGGGTTGCCCCCTGAAAGCCACCCCGATTTCTGCCCCGCGCGGCCTATTTCGGTCGTGACGCGCGGTCGCGGTTCGAGAACGGCCTGTAGGAGCGGGCCTCGGCCCGCGATCGATCTCACCGCAATCGCGGATCGAGAACCGCACCTAGAGGTTGACGGGCTTCAGCGCCGCCGCAGGTGTGCCAGCCGCCGGATCGTGCCTGCCGGCACGAATTGCCAGGCGCGCTCGTGCAGGTAGTAGACAACCAGCTTGACGGCGGGCTCGACGCTGCCGATGGCGAGCGCCGTTACGACCTCGCCGGTGACCGCGTAAGCCAGTCCCATCGTCGTAATCGTGCCGGTAATGCGGTAGGTGATGGCTTTCAGAACACTGCGCAGCCGCGATTCGCGCAGCTCCGTTGGATTGCTCATTCGGACGGTCCGTCCTTGTCTCCGGAAGCTCCCGGGGCGGGAGCGGCGCGCAATAGTGCGCGCAATCCGGGCCGTCCGCAATAGTCCCTGCATGTGGGCCCGCCAGGTGATCGATATCAAACCATTCGCGCTTCGAGAAGCGCTCCTACGGTGCTATTCGAGCTGTAGGAGCGGGCCCCGGCCCGCGATCGAACCCAACGCATTCGCGCTTCGGAAACCGCTCCTGCGACGCCCGGGAACCCTTTCGGGGTCAGGTCTTGCGGAATCGGCCGATGCCGTGCATCGCGAGCCAGATGGCGGCAAGCAGCACGCAGACGAAGAACACGTCGGCCGGGCGGCCGGTCGCGAGGAAGCGTCCGCCGATAAGCCCGCCGACGAATGCCCCGAAGAACTGCGAGCTCGCGAACAGGCCGAGCGAAGCACCGCGTGAATCGTCGTCGGCAATCAGCGAAAGGCGCGCCGGCAGTCCCGCTTCGAGGAAATTGAAGCCGGCGAAGAACAGCACCAGCCCGCCGAACACGGGTGCGATCGCGACGCCGGCGAATGTGAGCACGGAGAGGCCCGCGATCATCAGCGTGACCGCGATGCCCATCGTGCTGCCTTTACCCTGGCGTTCGTCGCGCATGATCAGCGGCACGGTGCCGGCGAGAGACAGCAGCAATGCCCCGACGTACATCTTCCAGTGCTCGATGACGGGCAGTTCGAGGCGGTCGACGAACAGGAACGGCAGCGCGACGAAGCTCGCGGTGAGTATCGTATGCAGCAGGAACACGTACATATCGAGGCGCAGCAACTCGGCGCGGAAGGCGGGCCGGAAGTTCCACTTTCTCGGTGTTTCCGGCTGTTGAATGTCAGCGGGCAACGCGAAAAGCAGCGAGGCTGCGACCAGCGCCAGGAAGGCCGCGAACAGGAACAGCGCGGGCACGCCGAAGTGGCCGGCGAACTTGGGGCCCACGATCATCGCGATCATGAACGCGCTGCCGACGCCGATGCCGAACACGGCCATCGAGCGCGTGCGCACCCCGTCGCGCGTGGCGTCGGCGATCAGCGCGGTCAGCGTCGCCGAGATCGCGCCCGCGCCCTGCAACAGGCGGCCGGCGATCACGCCCCAGACGGTGTCGCTGTAGGCGGCCAGTACGCTGCCCGCGGCGAACACGACCAGGCCGCCGATGATCACGGGCAGCCGGCCGATACGGTCGGACAGTGCGCCCAGCGGTATCTGCAGGCCGGCCTGCGTCAGCCCGTAGGCGCCCACGGCCATGCCGATCAGGATCGGTGTTGCGCCGTCGAGCGTTGCGGCGTGCAGCGCCAGCACGGGCAGCAGCGCAAACAGGCCGAACATCCGCAACATGCCGATCAGCGCAATGACACCCACGGCGCGGCGCTCGGCCGGAATCCACTTGGTCGCGTTGTCGCTCTCGCCCGGAGTCATGGTGTGCTGTCTTTGCGCCCGAGTTGCAGGGCGGCGTATATTAGCAGGTTGGTCGGCAAACTCTCCTCCATTTATGAAATCCATCGATATCCGCGGCGCGCGAACGCACAACCTGTGCAATCTCGATCTCAGCCTGCCGCGCGATAAACTCATCGTCTTCACGGGCCTGTCGGGCTCCGGGAAATCCTCGCTCGCGTTCGACACGATCTACGCGGAAGGTCAGCGCCGCTATGTCGAGTCGCTGTCGGCCTACGCACGGCAGTTCCTCTCCATGATGGAAAAACCGGACGTCGACCACATCGACGGCCTGTCGCCGGCGATCTCCATCGAACAGAAGTCTACGTCGCACAACCCGCGCTCGACGGTGGGCACGGTGACCGAGATCTACGACTACCTGCGCCTGCTGTTCGCGCGTGCCGGTATCCCGCGCTGCCCCGACCACGACACCACGCTCGAGGCGCAGACCGTGAGCCAGCTGGTCGACCAGGTGCTGGCGATGCCCGAGGGCACGCGACTGATGCTGCTCGCGCCGGTCGTGGACAACCGCAAGGGCGAACACGTGCAGCTGATGAAGGACCTCATGGCGCAGGGATTCATCCGCGCGCGCATCGACGGCGAAGTGTACGAACTCGACCAGCCGCCGAAGCTCGACCTGCGCAGGAAACATACGATCGAGGCAATCGTCGACCGCTTCCGCGTGAAAGAAGACATTCGCCTGCGGCTCGCCGAGTCGTTCGAAACCGCCCTGCGGATCGCGGACGGCGTCGCCCGCATCGCCGCAATGGACGACACGGAACAGGACGAGATCATCTTCTCCGACCGCTTCGCCTGCAACCTCTGCGGCTACAGCCTCACGGAGCTCGAGCCAAGGCTCTTCTCGTTC
>DATHRM010000073.1:0-2814 GCA_035465295.1 Woeseiaceae bacterium
TGCGCGCGGCATGATGCATACGCTGCGCATCCTCGTCCTCCTCGCCTGGCGTAACCTGTGGCGCAACCATCGCCGCACGTTGATCATGCTCGGCGCCGTCGTCGTCGGCGTGTGGGCGATGATCTTCATGACCGCCCTGACAATGGGCATGGTCAACGACATGATCGAGGACAGCATAAGCGTGTTGCCGGGCCACGTGCAGGTGCATCACCCGGACTATCTGGACGATCCGAACATCGCGAACCTGCTGCCGATGCCGGACGACGAAATCGAGGCGACCTTCGCGGCCGCCGGCGTCCCGGCGTGGGCCACCCGCATCAAGGTGCCGGCCGTCGTGTCGAGCGAACGGGCGTCGCGCGGCGTCACGCTGCTCGGTATCGACCCGCAGCGCGAGGAGCCGATGTCGTTCGTCGATTACGGTGCCGTGGACGGGCGCTTCCTGGAAGGGCCCGATGACGACGGGCTCGTCATCGGCCACAAGCTCGCCGAGACGCTCGAGACGGAGCTGGGCAAGCGGGTGGTGCTGATGAGCCAGGATCCGGACAACGATATCGCGGATCGCGGGTTTCGCGTCGTGGGGCTGTTCGGCGCCGATGTCGAGGCGTACGAGGAGCAGTACGTTTTTGCCGGCAAGGGTACGGTGCAGGAGCTGCTCGGCGTGGGTGACCGGGTGACGTCGATCGTCGTGCTCGGTGACGACTACCGCAACGTCGAGCCCGTCTACGAGAAGGTGCGTACGCTCGTGGATGACGGCGTCACGGTGAGCCGCTGGACCGAACTCGACACCTATCTCGGCACGATGTTGCGCGTCATGGATGGCTTCGTGCTCGTGTGGGTGATCGTCATCTTTCTCGCGCTGTCGTTCGGGCTGGTCAACACGCTCGTCATGGCCGTGTTCGAGCGCGTGCGAGAAATCGGCCTGATGCTGGCGCTGGGCATGAAGCCCTCGAGCATACTCGGCCAGATCGTGATCGAGTCGATGATGCTCCTCGTCATCGGTCTCGCCATCGGCAACCTGCTGGCGTGGGCAACGATCAAGCCGCTGGAAGGTGGCATCGATATATCCGCCGTCGCCGAGGGCATGGCCATGATGGGCGCGGCGAGCGTGCTCTACCCGCAGCTGCGGCTCGAGGACGTGATACTCGCGAATACCGTCGTGCTGATCCTCGGCTTCTTCGCGAGCCTGTCGCCGGCGTGGCGGGCGTCCCGCCTGCAGCCGGTCGAAGCAATTACGAAGGTGAACTGATGACAGCAGTCCGATGCGTGGATTTGTGCAAGACCTACCAGCAGGGCGACCAGGAGATAAAGGCGCTGGATCACCTGAGCATGGAGGTCGAGGAGGGCGGTTTCGTCTGCCTGTCGTCACCGTCCGGCGGGGGCAAGACGACACTGCTCAATGCGATCGGCGGCCTCGACAGCCCGGACAGCGGCGAGGTCTATATTGCCGGCGTGCGCATCGACAACCTGAGCAAGGGCGACCTCGCCGAGCTGCGGTTGAACCGCATCGGGTTCGTGTTCCAGGCCTTCAACCTGATTCCCGTGCTGTCCGCGCGGGAGAACGTCGAGTTCGTCATGCAGGTGCAGGGCGTGCCGGCCGCGGAACGCCACGGCAAATCGACGGACATACTCGAGGAAGTTGGCCTGCAGGGGCTCGAAGACCGCCTGCCTTCCGAGATGTCGGGCGGGCAGCAGCAGCGCGTCGCGGTGGCCCGGGCGATCGTTTCCGACCCGGCGCTCGTGCTCGCGGACGAACCGACGGCAAACCTCGATTCGAAGACGGCCGACGGCCTGATCGACCTGTTCCAGCATCTCAACGACCATCACGGCACGACTTTCATCATCGCGACGCATGACGAGCGGGTCATGGCGTATGCGAAGCGGCTGGTGCGCATGCTCGACGGCCGTATCGTGGAGGATATCGATCAGAATGCGGCCTGAACTCTGGCTGCTGCTGTTCCTCGCTGCGGCCGCCCTTGCCGACGAAAGCACCCATGAGGTCGGCGGGCATACCAAGCTGCGATTCACCGGTACGACATTTCCCGATGGCAGCCTGTTCCGGGAACTGGCCGGCAGCCGCTCGCTGGACCTGGCAGGGGACCTGCGGCTCAATTTCGAGGCGGAGCCCGGGCGGTGGACCTTCAACGCCGATTACCAGCTCATCGGACTGTACGGTGACCGGGTCGAGTACACACGCGACCTGCCGCCCGCCATCGAATTGCTCTCGCCGCGCCTGCCGGACGACCGGCGGCGGCTGTTCGATTTCACCGGGATCGTGCACGACCGGGACAGGGCAGCGGCCGTGCATCGCCTCGACCGCTTCTGGGCAGGCTACGCGAGCGAGAAAACCGTGATTCGCGCGGGCCGCCAGGCCATCTCCTGGGGTAACGGTCTCTTCTATGCGCCGATGGACCTCGTCAACCCGTTCGACCCGGCGGCGGTCGACACCGAGTACAAGGCCGGCGACGACATGCTGTACCTTCAATACCTGCAGGACAGCGGCAACGACCTGCAGGTCGCCGTCGTCGTGCGCCGCGATCCGCTCGACGGCGACGTGGCGCAGGAACAGGCCACCGTCGCGGCCAAGTATCACGGCCTCGCCGGCGGCTCGGAATACGACCTGCTGGTGGCGCAGCACTACGATGACACGGTGCTTGCGCTGGGCGGCACCCGGAGCGCGGGAGGTGCGGTCCTGCGCGGTGACATCGTAGTGACCGATACCGACTCGGATATCTACACCCAGGTAGTCGCAAACTGGAGCTATTCGTGGACCTGGCGCGGCAGAAACATGAGCGGGGCGCTCGAATATCACTTCAA
>DATHRM010000074.1:0-2235 GCA_035465295.1 Woeseiaceae bacterium
CGGCTGTTGTGCCGGCAATTCGGCACGCGCGACCTGTCCGGCTTCGGCTGCGACGCGTTTCCGCGCGGCGTGGCGGCCGCCGGAGCGCTGCTGCAGTACGTCGGCGATACGCAGAAAGCCTCGTTACCGCACCTGCAGGCAATCACGATGGAGCGGCGCGAAGACGCGGTCATCATGGACGGACCGACGCGCCGTAACCTGGAGCTCCAGGCATCGCTCAGCGGGCACGAGCAGCACACGCTAGCAGGCGTAATGGATCGCTGCCAGAGCCCCATGGGCAGCCGGCTTCTTCGCCGCTGGATTCAGCGACCACTGCGCGATCCTGCCACGTTGAAAAGCCGCTACCAGGCCGTCGAGGCAATGCTCACCGGTAACGCGGTCGAATCGCTGCAGCCCTTGTTGCGGGGCATCGGCGACGTGGAACGCATCCTGTCACGCGTCGCGCTGCGATCGGCACGCCCGCGCGATCTCCGCCAGCTTTGCGAGGCTTTGTCCCGGCTGCCCGCGTTGCGTTCGCAGCTCGCGGACATCCAGTCGCCGCAGCTGCATGCCCTGCACGAGCGCATCGTTTTGCATCATCGCGAACGAGAGTTGCTCGCGGGTGCGATCATCGACAACCCGCCGATGCTTATCCGCGACGGCGGCGTGATTGCAGAAGGCTTCGACGACGAACTGGACGAACTGCGCGGCATTGCCGATAACGCCGACCGCTTCCTGCTGGATCTGGAGGCACGTGAGAAGAAGCGCACCGGCATAGCCACGCTGAAGCTCGGCTACAACCGGGTGCACGGCTATTACATCGAGATCAGCAAGGGCCAGGCCTCGAAAGCGCCCGACGACTACGTTCGCCGGCAAACGCTGAAAGCCGCCGAACGCTACATCACGCCCGAACTTAAGGAATTCGAGGACAAGGTGCTGAGTGCGCGGGAGCGCGCGCTGGCTCGTGAGAAGTTTCTCTACGAGCAGTTGCTGGACCAGCTGAACGAGGCCCTTTCCGGTTTGCAGCAGAGCACCTTCGCCATCGCCGAACTCGACGTGCTGCTGTGTTTCGCCGAGCGCGCCGAAACCCTGCGCCTCGCGAAACCCGAACTGAGCGACGAGCCCTGCATCGAAATCCGTGGCGGACGGCATCTCGTGGTCGAGCAGGTCATCGAAACACCGTTCGTCGCGAACGACCTCACGTTGACCGACGAGCAACGACTGATCGTCATCACCGGCCCGAACATGGGCGGCAAGTCGACCTACATGCGCCAGACCGCGCTCATCGCAATACTCGCGCACATCGGCAGCTTCGTGCCGGCGGACTCGTTGCGCATCGGGCCGATCGACCGCATATTCACGCGCATCGGCGCCTCGGACGACATTGCCGGCGGTCGCTCGACGTTCATGGTGGAAATGACGGAGACGGCGACGATCCTGAACAACGCCACGGCTGAAAGCCTGGTGTTGATGGACGAGATCGGGCGTGGCACGAGCACGTTCGACGGCCTGTCGCTCGCGTGGGCGGCGGCCCACCACATGGGCGAGGCGACGCGCGCGTTCACGCTGTTCGCCACGCACTATTTCGAACTGACCGCACTGGCCGACGAACTGCCCGCCTGCCGCAACGTGCACCTCGACGCGACCGAACACGACGGCCGCCTGGTGTTCCTGCACGCGGTGAAGCCCGGGCCCGCCAACCAGAGTTACGGCCTGCAGGTCGCCGCGCTTGCGGGCGTGCCGAAGCACGTCGTGCAGCGCGCCCGCGACTATCTCGCGACGCTGGAATCCCAGCAGACCGCATCCAGCCGCAGCCCGCAGGCGCAACTGCCGCTGGGGCCCGCGGAAGAGCCGCGGGCCGACGCGCTCCGCGATGCCGTGGAGGAACTCGACCCGGATTCGATGTCGCCACTACAAGAGCTCGAGTCGCTGTACCGATTGAAGGGCCTGTAGGAGCGATTCTCGAACCAGGAGCATTCGCGGGCCCAGGCCCGCTCCTGCAATGCTCGTCGAAACTGTAGGAGCGGTTCTCGAACCGCGAACCGTTCCTACTCCTCGCGAAGGAACGCCCCGCGACGCAGGAACGCACCGATCTGCTCGGCCACGTTGCGCGATATCAACAGTCCCGTATGGGTCGTCGGCATGACGATGTGATCTTTGGCGCCGTCGAGCCGTGTCTCGGCAATAGCGACGGTTCCGTCATTCGGCTCCCCGAAGGGCCCTGTAACGTGCCCCACGCCGAACGGAATCGAGCCC
>DATHRM010000075.1:0-5639 GCA_035465295.1 Woeseiaceae bacterium
TCGAGCACTTCACGGGCAGCGTCGACCACTTCGGTCAGCATCGTGTCGAGGTCGAAGGGCGCACTGAGCTTGCGCGTGACCTCGAGCACGCTGCGCAGCGCCTGCAATTCGCCGAGGTCGCGGCTCACTGCAGTTCTTCCCGCTCGATTTCGGTCATGGGCAGGCGCACGTATTTGATCTCGATGTCGGATATACGGGCGACCATCCGCTCTGCTGTTTCCGGCAGGCTGATCGACGCGTGCTCCAGCGCCCGCCTCGTAACCAGCGTTTCAGCCTTGATGGCGAGGTCCTCACCGAGCTTGGACGCCGTGTTCACCGGGTCGCCGAAGAAGTCGATGTCGCCGATGAGTAGCACGCGGCCGTAGTCGATGCCGACGGACAGGTAGATCTGTTCGGTCAGGTTGAACTCGTCGTTGTGACGAAAGAGTTCGGCGTTTATGTCGAAGCTGGCACGGATCGCATCATCGGTGTTTTCGAAGAACGCATAGCAATTGTCGGCATCGCACTTGAGCAGCAGGCCGTTGTTTTTCGCGATCAGCGGCGCAATGATCTGGCGCGCCCGGTGGATGAGCTTCAGGAAATGGCAGACACCGATCTTCCGCGATGTGCTCGAGAAGCTCGCCATGTCCGAGATGAACACCGCGCCTTCGGTGCCGAATCGTTCCCAGAGGTGTTGCCGGGCGAGTTCTATCTCGCCCGCGTCTCGAAGTTCCGCAAACGCGGCGATCAGGCTGTCGAATTCCCGATGGCCGGTCAGCGGATTCAGGTGCAGGTCGTCCGCCATATACTCCTCTGATTCTTGTTTTGTTCGGATAATGCGGATTGGCCAGTATATCGCGGATCAGGAGGGATTTTTCTGGCGGTTGCCGGCGGATTTGCCTACCCTAGTTTTTCGAGGGGGTACCGACAGCCGTGTCGTTTTTTGCCGAACTGAAGCGCCGCAACGTCATCCGGGTGATGGCCGCCTACCTGGCGGGTGCCTGGTTGCTGATCCAGGTGGCGGATACGGTATTCCCCGCGTACGGCCTGCCGCCCGGGGCGCTGACCGCCTTCATAACGGCCCTGGTAATAGGCATTGTGCCGGCTGCGATCCTGTCCTGGGTGTTCGAACTGACGCCCGAAGGCGTGAAGCGGGATGCGGACGTCGCGCCGGGCGAATCGATCGCGCCGCAGACGGGCAAGCGGCTCGACCGGATTATCATGGTCGTGCTGGCTCTGGGCATCGGCTTTTTCGCATTCGACAAGTTCGTGCTGGACCCGGCGCGGGATGCCGTGCTCGAAGAGGCGGCCGAGGAGCGCGGCCGGACGGATGCGTTCGTTCAGTCGTACGGAGACAGGTCGATCGCGGTGCTGCCGTTCGCCGACCTGAGCCCGGGCGGCGACCAGGCCTATTTCTCGGACGGCGTGGCCGAGGAGATCCTGAACCTGCTCGCGCAGGTGCGCGAGCTGCGGGTGATCTCGCGTTCGTCGGCGTTCCGTTACCGGGGCGACGTTCACATCCCGACCGTCGCAGATGAACTCGACGTGTCTTACGTGCTGGAAGGTTCGGTGCGCAGGGCCGGCGACCGGGTCCGCGTGACCGCGCAGCTCATCGATGCGCGCGCGGACGCACACGTTTGGTCAGAGAATTTCGACCGGGCCATCGGCGATATCTTCGCCATCCAGGACGACATCGCGCGCCGCATCGTCGACGATCTGAAGATCCACCTTTCGGGATCCGGCCCGCGGTCGGTGCGAACCGACCCGGAAACCTACCAGCTCTACCTGCAGGCAAGGCACCTGATCGAGGTGGAGCAGACGTCCGTTGACCTGGCCGAGGATCTGCTGCAGCAGGCACTCGAGCGCGACGAGGATTACTTGCCCGCGCTGATCCTGATCGTCAAAGCCATTTTCTGGCATACCGGGAACTCGGAAAACGACAGGTACACGTTCGATGAAGGGATTGCGCGAATGCGCGGCTACGTGGATCGCGCGCTGGCGATCGCGCCGGGTAACAGTGCCGCTCTCGCTCACCGCGGCTGGATGGCGTTCTGGTATGGGAACGACCTCGAGACCTTCGCCGAATACCTCAACCGGGCGCTGAAAAACGACCCTGCTAACGAGTGGGCGCTGTATGTCGCAATGGTGAACAGCCGGTTGTTCGGCCGCAACGAAGACGCCATTGCTTTCGCCAGGGCCCGGCTGCAACGGGACCCGCTGTGCAGCGGTTGCCTCTATAACTGGATGAAAGCGGCTGCATATCTCGGCCGGTACGACGAGGCACTCTTGGCGTCCGAACGCCGTATGCGCGTCGCCGTGGGCGGCTGGATCAGCCGCGGCGACATTTACCTGCTCAAGGGCGACGCCGGGAAGGCGCTGGAATGTTACGAAAATCAGACCGAAGGCCGGGACGGTTTCCTTCGTTCGCAGGCACTCGCGTTCCACGAACTGGGAGATTTCGCTGCGCGTGACGAGGCAATCGAGGCGCTGTCCCGGATTGAAAACGACGGCGCCTACTACGGAATGGCCGAGGTCCAGGCCTGGATGGGGAACGTGGATTCGGCCTTCGAATGGCTGGGCCGTTATCTCGACCCCGATCAGCCGAACTACCTCCAGGTATTCAGCGGGGTGCTCGCGAATCCGATACTGCGCAACCTGCACGAGGATCCGCGCTGGCGGGAACTTCGTGAAGACGCCAACATGACCGAAGAACGCCTGGCGAAGATCCGGTTCGAGATGCCCTGACGGCTGCTGTTCACGGGGCGTAGCCGGGACGCTCGCCAGCAGCGACTCCGAGGCCTCCTACCTCGGAAACAGCAGCGTGAACTGCAGCCTGAAGCCCCAGTCCTCGGGCCCTGCATCCGGCGCCGTGACCCAGTACCGGATACCGCCGCCGATCTGCACGAGCTGGTTGCCGAAGCGCATGACTTGTGCGGCGCTGAGGTTGACCGGGACCGACCACTTGTTGGTTTCCCAGTCGTAGGTCGATTCCGAATTGACGCTGAAAGTCGTTTGCGTCCGGGTTACGTAAGCGAGGAACGGCTGCACGAACGTGGCGCTGATGTCTGCCCGACGGCTCGTTCCCGCGAACGATTCGATATGGTTGGCGAGCGCCCCGTAGGTCCAGGGGCCGGCCTGCCGCAATGCCACGGCTGTCGGGCCAATGCCCCACTTCTCGCTGCCGAGGGTCTCGTCGGTCGCCGTAGGAATCAACAAGACGGGACCCGCGCCCCAGGTCCAGCCGCCGGCGGTCGGCGCTTTCGGGGAGAAGAAGAAGCTCTGCACCGTATCGCCGAGCCCGAACTCACTCGTTCCCGGCACGGGTATGTCGTCCTGGTTCAGTATCGGCAGGATCGTTCGCGTAATCAGGTTCCAGTCGGTCCCGATGGAGAACGGTATGACGGGCTGCACGTTGATCCGCAGTGCTGCGCCTTCGTTGTCGACCCCGAAGTCCTGGTCATAATTTGCCTGGATGGGCACGCTGATCAACGCCGCAACCGGGTTGGCCAGCTCTTTTGCCAGGTTCTCATCCCCCTGGGCCAAGGCCGTGGCGGGAATACAGCAAGCAAGGAAAAGTGTCAGAGAGAAAATGCGTTTCATTACCAGAACCCCGAGATTCGATCGATCAGCCAGTAACTTGCAACGCCCCCGATTGCGTAGCTGGCGGGCGTCGTGATCCACGACCAGTGCACGTCGTGATCTTGGGCTGACAGCAGCCTTTTCAATACCGGGCGAGTCACCAGGAAGATCGCGACCAGCGCCAGTACGAACAGGATTTGCCCGATTTCCACGCCGACATTGAAGAACAGCAGTGCCGTCGGCAGTTCCGTCTGTGGCAAGCCGATATCCCGCAGGACAGCCGCAAAACCCAGTCCGTGCAACAGGCCAAAAGACATCGAGACCGCAACCGGGTAGCGATAGGTGAGCTGCGTCGGGTCGTCCTTGACGATCTCCCAGGCCAGGAACACCACGCTCAGCGCAATCGCCGCCTCGACGGGTGGCGTCGGGATGCGGATGACGTCCAGCGCTGCGAGTGCCAGCGTGATCGAGTGCGCCAGCGTGAACCCGGTGATCGTGATCAGCACTTTGCGTGGCGTGCGCGCGATCAGCAGCAGGCAGGCGACGAACAGCAGGTGATCGATGCCTATCCAGATGTGCTCGATGCCGAGCAGGGTGTACTGGCCCGCGACGGCGAGCTTGTTTTCGGCATCCGGTACGGTCCAGCTGCGCTCTTCGGGCTTGAGGATCCTGACGTACTGCTCTCCGTTCAGAAGGCGCACCTGGAACAGCGAGGATAACGACGGGTTGATGATCGGGAACTCGATGCTGACTTGCCGGCCGGACAGCCCGTCAGGGCATTCATAAACGAGCCGCCCCTGGTAAGCACCGCCTGACTGTTGCATCGCGAGGCGCGCGTCCGTCGTGCAGCTGTCGGGCATGCGTATCGTGGGCAGTGCCCGGTCGGGTACCGTGGCGGGTATCTTCCACTGCACGCTGAAGACGTTCGGGTCCGTCTCGATGATTTCCACGAAGTTGGGGCGTGCATCATGCGCCTCTGCCAGGGTGGCACAGGTCAGCGCGCACGCGATGAAAAGCAGCCGCGCCTTCATCTGCCGGTACCGCGTACGTCGCCCATGCGAATGTCGTAGGTATCAACGATCGCCTGCACGGCGCGCTCGTTCTGTTTGTCGAGCTTGATGCGCAATGCATCCTCACGAACGCTGTCCGCGATCTCCTCCAGCGGCGGGTAAGCGCCCTCCGTCCGTCGGGTCACCATTACGAGGTGAAAACCGTAGGCGGATTCGAGCGGGCCATGCCAGCGGCCGTCATCCGCTTCGAGCGCAAACAACTCCGAGGCCATCGACCTCCCGAAATGGCTGCCCACAAAGTCTTCGGTTCGCTCGACGTAATTCACGTTGTAAAGGAATCGATCGCCGTGGCGTGTGCTCTCGGAAAACGGCACCCCTTCGCTGTTGAGCTCGGCGAGCTTGGCTTGCGCAAGCTGACGCGCCTGCTCCCGGCCGTGACGGTCGCTGCTGAAATAGACGTGCGTGAACGTGACGTAAGGATCGACGTAGTAGTCGTCCCTGTTCGCCGCGTAATACTCGGCGATATCTTCGTCTGAGATGTCGACTGCTGCGGAGACAAAACCATTGGTGATGAACTGGAGTGACTGAATCAGCCGCTGCTTGATCACGTAGTCATTCTGGTCCATGCCCAGTGCGAGCGCCTCCCGGTATAAGGCCTCTTCCCGCACGTAATCGTCCACGAGACGCTCCAGTTCCTGGTCGCTCAGGGCATCGAGCCTCGCGGCCGCCGCATCGGGATTGAAGGCTTTCGAGCGGAACTGGATGAAGGTGAGCAGGGCAGGCCGATCCACAACGATGGTCTTCTCGTCGAGGCCGGCATCCTCGGGCGCGACAAGATCGAAAAGAACGAACAGACCGAGCCCTATCGCCAGGAAGTGCACCAGGGGTTCACGCAACAAACGCTTCAAAAAATCTCTCCAACGCCGAAAAGGAAAACGGCCGCCATGATACTGAACATGGCGGCCGGCGTAATTGTGAAGCTCGACTTACGGCGTGTACCAGATCGGCGAGGTATACGCGCGCTCCTGCGTCGTTGTGGGCGCCCCTTCGGGGAGGTCTATGTCGAAGCGC
>DATHRM010000076.1:0-4578 GCA_035465295.1 Woeseiaceae bacterium
CCGCCAAGCCATCGAAGCCGCCGGTGCCAGTCTGGTCTTCCTGCCACCCTACAGCCCGGACTTCAATCCGATCGAGAACGCCTTCGCAAAGCTCAAGGCGCTGCTTCGCGAGGCGGCCGCGGCGCGCTGTGGAACGCCGTCGCCGCGGCGCTCATCCTATCGAAGAATCCGGCACCGGCAAGCGGGGGATTGCGGACAGGAGGATGGTCGTTCCGAAGCCTTCCCGCATGTCCCGGCGGTGTCGTAGCCTCCGAGGCAGATTGAGTGCCTGACTCATAAGTCTACGAGGCAATGCAATATCTTGCGAGGCGTCGGGTGAGCAGGCGGATGTTGGCGACGAAGACCCACGCCTCGGCGGAGGCGATCGACCGCTCCCAGTCCTTCGCCAGACGGCGGCACCGTCCAAGCCATGCGAAGGTGCGTTCGATGACCCAGCGACGCGGGATGACCTCGAAGCCCTTCGCGGCGTCTGACCGCTTGACGACCTCGACCTCCCACTCTCCGGCGCCGTGCAGGGCGGAGCGCAGCTTCGGCCCGGCATAGCCGCCGTCGGCGTAGACATGACGCAGCCAAGGCCAGCGAGCGCGGATGGAACGCAGCACCTCGGGCGCGCCGTCGCGGTCCTGCACGCCGGCGTGGTGGACGACCAGGCCGACCAGCAACCCCAGCGTGTCGGTGAGCGCATGGCGCTTGCGGCCCTTGATCCGCTTGCTGGCGTCGAAGCCGCAAACCCCTCCGCTCTCTGTGGTTTTCACCGACTGGCTGTCGATGACACCCGCCGTGGGGCTGGCCTCGCGGCCTTCCAGTTCCCGCGCCGCCATGACCAACGTGTTGCTGATCCCCTGCCACAGGCCGCGGTCCCGCCAGTCGTAGAAGTATCGCTGCACCGTGGAGGGCGGCGGCAGGTCCCTGGGCAGCATGCGCCACTGACAGCCCGTCGAGGCCATGTACAGGATCGCGTTCACCACTTCGCGCAGATCCGTCTTGCGAGGGCGGCCCTGCGGCCGGGCCGGCGGAAGCAGCGGCGCGATCAGCGCCCATTCCCGGTCGGTCACATCGCTTGCGTAGCGCGGTCTGCGCCGGGCGTGCTCCCGGCGAGCGGTTTCAGTCCAAGGCATTCGTGCTCCCGTCTTGTCTGGCAACCGGACGGAATCACAACATCCTGAAACCGCTCAACTCTTTCTGGGTCAGGCTCTTAGGAACCGCTATCCTCGCCCGTCAGCGCCGCCTGCGACAGGTGAGGCCGGAACACCGCTTTTCTGTGGGCCGTCCGGCGCGACCTTATCGCAGCTCGGCCTCAAGGCGATTCTCTGGAATCCCAGCGCCGCCGCGCCTTTCGAAACGGCCTCTAGTGTCCTGATCGGGAAATTTGTGCGATCATCTCTTTCCCGCGGCTGGGGAGGGATGGACATGGGCAAGCCAGCGGTAAGGATCGACCTGACGTCGGAGGAACGGCGAGAGCTTGAGGGGCTGGTTCGTCGGCACAGGACGGGACAGGCCTTGGTTCGTCGCGCCCGCATCGTGCTGGCGGCAGCGGAGGGGCTGGCGAACAAGGAGATCGTGGCGCGGCTCGGCAGCGATGCCAACACCGTCGGCAAATGGCGGCGGCGCTTCGCCGAGCGGCGGCTCGACGGGCTGTACGACGAGCCCCGGCCGGGCGCGCCCCGTCAGATCGGCGACGACGAGGTCGCCGCGGTGATCGAGCGGACGCTCGAGGAGACACCGCCCGACGGGACCCACTGGAGTCTGCGCTCCATGGCGAGGGCGGTCGGCTATGCGCCGTCGACGATCCATCGCATCTGGCAGGCCTTCGGCCTGCAGCCGCATCGCAGCGAGACCTTCAAGCTCTCCACGGATCCGTTTTTCGTCGAGAAGGTGCGCGACATCGTCGGGCTCTACATTGCGCCGCCGGAGCGGGCGCTGGTGCTATGTATCGACGAGAAGAGCCAGGTGCAGGCGCTCGACCGCAGCCAACCGCTCCTGCCGATGCGGCCCGGACAGGCCGAGCGCCGCACGCACGACTACAGGCGGCACGGCACGACGACGCTGTTCGCCGCGCTCGACGTGGCGACGGGCAAGGTGATCGGACAATGCTTCGCCCGCCACCGCGCCAGGGAATTCCTGAAGTTCCTGCGCACCGTCGAGGTCAACGTCCCGGACGATCTCGACGTGCATCTCGTGATGGACAACTACGCCACGCACAAGACTCCCGCCATCCGCGGCTGGCTGGCCCGGCATCCGAGGTGGCATGTCCACTTCACGCCGACCGGCGCCTCGTGGCTCAACCAGGTCGAGCGGTTCTTCGCACTGCTGACCGAAAAGCAGCTCCGCCGTGGCGTCCACCGATCGACGGACGAACTGGAAACTGCGATCCACAGCTATATCGAAACCGTCAACGCCGACCCCCGGCCCTTCCGCTGGACGAAGTCGGCCGACGACATCCTCGCCACCATCAAGCGCTTCTGCCTGCGGACGCTGGAGACCGCCGAAACCCAAGCCAGAATCGACCGCATTTCAGAATCAGGACACTAGGTACCCCGTATTTCCCAAATGGATCGAGCTCCGAGCCAGCTCAGGACCATGATATTATCGCGTTGGCAATGGGTTAACGACTACGGAGCGGTATTTTGGCGGCGAACCCGGTGGGTGAAGAAGGAACTGGCCCGCTGCGGCTGCAATTCGACCGCTCGGTGAAGCTGGCTTTCCGGGGTTCGTCGATTAGTTCGGACGGCGGCTTGCTCCTGCATCGGGAGCTGGATGACGCCCTCGGCCTGACCGACCTGGCGGTGAACCTCATTGCCGATCCGCGTGTCGGCAAGAACGGCCGGCACCACCTCTCCGGTCTGCTGCGCCAGTCCATCTTCTCCCGGCTCGCCGGTTACGGAGACGTTAATGACGCCGACCGGCTCTGCCGCGATCCAGTGATGCGCCAGCTTGTCGGTGGGCGAGCGGTGAAGCACGGTGCTGCCTCGGCCAGCGCCATCGGACGGTTCGAGACGGAGATGCTGACGCAGGCTGCGAACCGCACCGCCCTTGCTGACCTGCCGGGCCGCTGGATCGACACCGTGCACGACCGTCGGCCGCCGAAGAGCATCACGCTCGACATGGACAGCTCCGAAAGCCCGGTGCATGGCGATCAGGAGGGTGCGGCCTGGAACGGCCACTTCCAGTCCAAGTGCCTGCATCCGCTCTTCGTGTTCAACCAGTTCGGCGATCTGGAGCGATGCGCGCTGCGGCCCGGCAACGTCCACAGCGCCGATGGCTGGGAGAACGTGCTGCGGCCGGTGCTGGCACGATACGCGGCCGAGACCCGGCCCTCGATCACCCGGCGGCGGTTCCGCGCCGACGCCGCCTTCGCCATTCCGGCCCTGTTCGATCTGCTGGAGGCCGAGGGCTGGGACTACGCCGTTCGCATCAAGGGCAACCGAAAGCTGCACGACCGGATCTCCTGGTTGATGAAGCGTCGCCGCGGCCGGCCGCCGAACCACGTCGTGCGCCAATACACCAGCTTCCACTACCGGGCGAAGAGTTGGGCGAAGGCCCGCCGCGTTGTCGCCAAGGTCGAGTTCCACCCGGGCGAGTTGTTCCCGCGGGTCGGCTTCATCGTCACCAACCGCAGCCTGCCGAATGAGCGGGTGCTGGCGTTCTACAACCAGCGCGGCACGGCTGAACAGCACATCAAGGAGGGCAAGCACGCACTGAAGTGGACGCGGCTCTCCTGCATGCGCTTGGCGGCCAACGCCGTCCGGCTCCAGCTTCATGCGCTGGCCTACAACCTGGCGAACTTCCTGCGCACGCTGGCGACGCCGGAGGCGATCGAGACCTGGTCGCTGACCTCGCTCCGCGAGCGCCTGGTCAAGACCGGCACCCGGCTGGTGCGCCACGCCCGCTACGCCGTGTTCCAACTCGCCGAAGCCGCGCTGCCGCGCGAGGTCTTCGCCGGCGTGCTCGGCCTGATCAACGGGCTGCGCGGGCCGCCGATCGAGGCGGCTTCCGCATGACCCGGACTGCGGCCAGACCGGCGGTACGCGGCGCTGGCCACGGGGAAGGTGCGACAGGCGCACGCCGAAACGGCATTCCCCGGTGCATCGGAGCGCCCAATCCGGGCTTCGCGGGCTTGGCGTCGGCCAACAGAAGCGTTGTCACGCCGTTCCTTGGCTTGAACGCCGACCTGAATGGCGGCACGCTCACGGGACGGGACCCAAACGGGGAATCCCAGATCAAAGGCGGGCGTCCGTATACGAGCTCGCTGTCTATGGCTGCTACCTTTTGGGCTTTCCTATCGGCCGATATCGGCGGTTGGCGATCAAGGCTCTGGCAGCGGGCCGCGGTGACACAGTCGTGGAGATTGGTTGCGGCACCGGCATGAACTTTCCTCTTCTTCAGGCGCAAATCGGTTCGTCCGGCAAGATCATCGGGGTCGATATTTCGAAAGAAATGTTAAAGCGGGCAGAGAAACGGGTTCGCGATGCAGATTGGGACAATGTGGAGCTGGTTCACGCCTCAGCGACTGACTATCAATTTCCTCACAGGGTAGAAGGTATAATCGCCACGGGCGTCCTGACATACGAGCCGGAT